>CAZRCY010000071.1:6091-7881 GCA_964598735.1 uncultured Candidatus Poseidoniales archaeon | reverse complement strand
AATGGTGGGATGGTTCGGAATGGAAACATTATGGTGAACATTAATGTTAGAAGATGTCATAGCTCATTACGTCAGTGTTTTTGATGCAGATAGCCTCTATGGTTACAGGCAAATAATTTCTATTTTTTCGGGAATTGTCCTCATTTGGATGTGTGGGATTAGTTTTCTGATAATAAAAGCAAATCCAAGAGGGTTCGAAAATCGATTTATGGCTGTTTTGCTGATCTTTGAGGCACAAAAGGCGACTGTCCTTTTTTGGGACTTTTTTCCTAATGGGCCAAAATTTGAGTGGTTATGGGATTACTTGTGGTGGATGAAATACGATGTTTACATGTTTGCTATCATTACATCAGTCATGTTATACCTTTCATTTCCCGTCTACTACAAGGTGAACCGATTCCAGTTCTTGTATTCTGAAGCACTCCAAAAGAGGTTGTGGTATGTAATACCGATTGTTGGTTTACTGATTTGGGTCCTGATTCGGGGTCAAGAAGGAATCGAAATAGCAAATGGGGCTTGGATTGTATGTGAGGGAGTGAATAGTCCTCCTGTTTTGCAATCGTGGTTTGGAGACATAACTGAAAGTATGCTTCAGATCAAATCAGATATGGGTACTTGTCCGAGTGCGTTTGAGGCGCTTATTACTGATGAACATCCCACTCTTTGGTTGATTGGATTCACTCAAGTACCAGCTGGTATATTCGCATTGATTTTATTCCGTTCAGCAATGCTAGAAAGTAAATCGACTGACAGAAATGATACTCTGACAAACAGGTCGTTATACATTGGATTTCTTGGTAAATTACTCATAAGCATGGTATACGCATTCCTCTTAGTGGTTATTTTCCCATTACTGAATGGTGGAGAAATGCTCACCTTCAGTGACAATTTAGCTCTGCAATTTGGTGATGAACAAACCACATTAGATCGAATGACGTTTTTCCTTTGGACTTCATCACTCGCGATTTTGCCGCTTGCGATTTCTTTTGAGGCTTTGATGTTCGTTCATGCAAGTCTGAAAGAGTCTATCTTTGGAATCGACAAGAAATTAAGGGCGACATTTACAACTGCTGTATTCACCAGCCTGGGAGTCGTCTCATTCGTTATTGGTAGTGAAATTATGGAGAATTTGATAGGTTTTGGAATTATGGGGGGAGTGATGGTTGGAATTGGTGTTGTGGTAGTACGTAAACCTGTAATCTCATTAATAGATGGACTTTCAGGCCGTATCCTCCCATCAGAATTTTCAGATGTCGAAAATAAATATCTTGAAGCTTATATTAAAACTCTGAAAGATGGTATAATTACTGATGATGAGCGTCGCCTACTTCTTATGTTAGCTAATTCATATCAAATCGAAGATGAACGAGTTGAATATATTGAAAAATCGTATAATTTTAGTATTGGTGAAGAAGAGTGATTAATGGAATTGCATGATCAAAGCGTGAAAATTAACTTTCGCTATTAACTGGGTTAATGATCGAGTAGAATGCAAATGCTGCCCAAATAGCTCCCAAAACAGCAAATGGCCACTCCCCAGTGACTGATGCTCGAACTGTTAATAGTAATTCCCCGATTCCCATTGCAATCAAATAAATTAGAGATCTGCTAGAGATTATGGCTCGTGTTTCTAATGCAAAAGCTGCAAGAACGAATAGCATCCCAAGATATGCCGCTCCCATTGTCAGTTCCATGTTTCACGAGATGGCTATACAACACATGAATAATGTGTGTAGGGTATGTAAGCATAATTATTCAATAGAATCAATATGATCACAGTCAGGATGTGC
>CAZRCY010000071.1:0-5991 GCA_964598735.1 uncultured Candidatus Poseidoniales archaeon | reverse complement strand
TGTATTCAATGACTTCGTTAAATTAGAATCCAAAGAAGGCCCAACGCTCAAATTAAGTAAGTGAGTGGATAAAGTATAGGGGCCACAGAATTTAGTTAGTTGGTTTGAAAAAGATGGATTCAGATTGCATAAAGAGGATGTAAAAACATGGCTGTTGATGGTTTATTGGCTGTGGGTGGTATCCTTAGTTTGGCATTGGGAATTAGTGGTCTAATTCTATTGAAAAGGCAAACACAAGAAATTATTTGGAACAAAATGATTGCTGGCCAGCTAATAAGTTGGATTTTCGTTTGTAAGGGAATTGCTAACAGTGTCAGATCGTTGGGGTTTGAGGGAGAGTTTTACCGCTTTATATTACTAGCTCCGCATTTCTCGGATTTGGTATTTTCTGGAATAATAGTTATGATTGCGCTAGTGTTCCCGATTCCATTGTTAAGAGATAAATCTAAACTTAAATTTGGAAGTATAATAGTAATTTCATACATAATAATACAAACAATTTGTGCTGTGATATTTGGTTTAGATAATTCATTGGCGAGTATTGGAGAATCGTATATCATTCCTGGATTTATTTGGACTGTAACATATGTTAAGTTTAGATTTATGAAGGACCTGCAAAATGATGAAGAAGTACAACAGGTAGCAGATCTTTGCATTCTACTCATTATGTTAGTTGTTGGACATTTATTCTTTAGATGGGTTGGAATGTATACAGGATCTCATTACTTCTACTTTATGGACCTGTATAATACTAATAATTTCTTAGCCGATTACCTTTGGAATATGGGATTGGCATCGGCTGCAATATTTGGGGTAATTCTATTGGTCGGTGAAATATATGCAGCGATACAAGGAAGGGTTAGGTTTGCCTCTTACTTTGTATTTGTATACATGACTATTGGTATGATTACTCACGTTATACTTTCTGGAACTGGTAGTAGTAATTGGGGCGGAGGTACTGGGGGGGGAGCAGGATATAGCTTACTCCAAGAGACGTGGTCAGTAATCACTGCATCACTGCATTTCACCATGATGAGGCCCATTTTAGGTATGTTCATACTGTTTAGATATGGGATAATTCGGATTTCAGAAGAAAATCAGCAAATTGGTAGAACTATGGCAATTGTTTTGATTGTAGTTGCAACATCAGCATTGCTTGAAATTATACAATCACTAATGCCAATCACTGAAATGTTATCTGCCGGAATTTTAGGGATTGCGATTGCGTTTGGTATTGGTTGGGAAGAGAGATCATTTGAAAGATTAATATCTAATCCCAAACGATTTCCTTTGAGGACAAAAGGAATTTATTTCCCTGAACTAGATGTAAAAAAGAGTTTTTCGATGTCAATGAACAAATTTATTGGGGTGTTCTTGGTATTTATCGTAATTCTTTCTTTCATTCTAAGTATAGCTGAATTTGAACTTGATAGAATGTAATGTGGTGATATTATGGAAAACAAGGGAAGGATTACTGAACTCATAACAGATTCAGATAATGGTAAATCATTTGCAATAGTCTCCATTGTGCTGCTTATCGGTTTTTCTTTTCATGGATTTACATTCATAGTTTCAATCGATGATGAAATCAGGGCTAAGTATGCTGAATCAGAATTCAAGATTCAATTTTTTGAAGAAATGTTGGATGGTGATGATTCAATAATTGTAGGTGATGGAAATACAGAAACGATTACATTATCTAGAGAGAATATTGGTATTTCATCAACAAAAATGATTGCTAAATTGGAATTTACAATTACTTATTCTGAAACATCGGGGGAATTTGGGGATCCGTGTGATGAAGTTAGAGTTGAAATTCCACCTAATGGAATGGTTGCTGATTGGCAAAATGAAAATAATATGTTAAGTAATTCGACAGATGATTGTGAATCTATGTCATTGTTAGTCTACATTTATCCCCATTATGATGGGATCGATAAGAATGTTAGTGGTTATGATATGGAATATTGGCAGGATTCTTGGTCTAACGAAACGTATGGAAGTGGTGAATTAAACCTACGAATTTCAGTTGATACCAATCGGCCTGCAACTTCATTTGCTCCTACCATTGACGATAGTGATGAGGAAATCAATATAAATTGGAGATTTACAATTTTTGAATTTGGCATTGAAGATGTTTCAATTATTCAATGATGAAAGAGTGTCCATTTTCAGGAACGTGAACAACTTGTCCGTTCTTTTCGAGGTCGCGCTGCAATGGATCGACTGATTCGGGTGGTAAATGAAACAGAATCACGTCTTTAGCTTTGGTTTGTTTTGCAAAGTCGATGAGTGCTGAATGGCCTGCATGATTTGAGAGTTGAAATTTGTCAACTTCACATTGAATTTCAACAACATCTCCATAGATCGGAATCTTTCCGGTCTCAAGAAGCATCCTACCCCCAGTATCTTCTGCTTGATATCCTGTAATCAGAACTGCAGAATTCGGATCGTCACGTACTCTATTCAAGTACCATAAAACAGGCCCTCCTTTGAGCATTCCACTGGTAGTTACAATAACATCTGCAGAAAGTGCCTTCTTTCTATCAGATTTGCTTCCGACCTTGCGAACCCAGGGCCATATTCTGTCCCAGTCTTCTGCATTGTAGATGAATTCTGGATGATTCATCCAATGACGAGTCACTCGTTTACCCATTCCATCATAATGAACATTTAGATCTGGAGCATGTTTGTGGAGAATTCGAAGGATATCTTGTCCACGTCCCGATGCAAATGCCGGTACAATAGTTAGTCCACCTCGATTGACAACCTCCTTTACTTTGTTAACAAATCTTAATTCCTCTTCTAGTCGATTGGGATGTTCTCTTCCCCCATATGTGCCTTCTAAAACGAGAATGTCTGTTTCTATCGGTTTAGCTCCACTCACATTGGGTGTATTTCTTGTGTCTATATCGCCAGACCATAGTATGCTCTTCGAAGGAGTTTTGATGTGAATCATTGCTGCCCCAGGAACATGTCCTGCCTGCAAAAATTCCCAATTCCAATTTCCGATAGACTGTTGTACTCCAAAAGAATGAGTCTCCCACGCCATATCTGAATCTTCAATATCCCTTCTATCCCAAGGCAATGGATAGCCTTCTATCTTGGAGATTTTGTAAGTATCTTGCCACATCATATCTGCTAAAGCAGCAGTAAGATGTGTGGCATGTAATGGACAGTTATGGCTTGCAGTAATCCATGGAACCATTCCAATATGATCTAGATGAGCATGGGTGATAATAGCTGCATCAACAGGGGGGCTTTCTTGTGGATATGTAGGTGGATCGCCAGGGGACAGGCCATAATCGACTAAGATACGTGTTTGTGTATTATCTTCGATAACACAAGCTACGTTACCAACTTCTCGTGCACCACCAAGAAAATGAAATCGGATTCCATTTTCTATCTTGTCTGAAGAGTAAGAAGTAGTGCGCCCGGGAGTGTAGAATACCATCAATATTACATATTCGTAGAGAGTACTTGAAACAAGTTATCATTCGGCTGGGGGACCCCTTTAATTCCAGTGGAAAAATTATATTTCAATATCTTTTGTTCAGAGATGAAAGATTACAAACTCAATAATAATAAATCTCAATCATAATAGTAAGATTGTACATTGATTTTTTATGCATTATTTGATATTGATTTTTCTAGAGATTCTCAAAAAATCTCTCCACTGGAAACCAAGGGGGTTGGGAATATGAATAAATACAACCGTATTTCATCTTTTTACCATCAACTTGATTCCATACTATCTCTTCGAACAACCATGGGGAGGTTAGAGAATCATATCTTCCGCGTGGACGAGGAGCGTTGTTTTGGTTGCGCTGCATGTATTGCTTTATGCCCTGTAAACGCTCTTTTTCTTGATGATAAATTAGCTGTTGTGAAAGAATTAGAATGTGTTCACTGTGAACATTGCATTCCTTTGTGTCCAGTGCATGCATTATCTATTGTTGAAATGGTGACTCCATGATCTTTGATCATGTATTTCTCAAATCAGATATTATTTCTTTAATTTCTGCTAGGCTAATTCAACTTTCCACTACAGACTCTATTTTACTGTTGCATCCATCCGCAGAAATTGGGATGCCAACAAATTCCTGTGGTTTGTTCTCATCTGTTAGCATTTTTAGTGAATTAAAACTTGAACCTTTACCGAGGTCACTCAACATGTCATCTTCATCATTACGTTCAGAATGGTTTGAGAAACATTTAGCCATTGTTTTAGCTAATAGTGGGGCTATAATTTCTACCAGGGCTAAATTCACTCAAACATCCTTGAATACTGGCGAGATTAGAGGATCCACATCATTTGAGGGAGAAATATCATTCAACACTTTACATAATATCAGGTTACCAGAAGCCAACAATCATCAATGGTATTGCTATATTCATCCAGATCCTCCTCCACCAGGAATATCCATTTTTTCGAAAAGATATGATGCATCATTTGAGTCATGGTCAATGAAGCCAATCACAATTCCAAATGTTTTTGAAAATAGAATCGGTAGAGGAACCCCCAATTCGCCAAACACAATTGATATAGTCTTGGAGTTGGCTAAAAACTACTTAGATAGTAGTTTAGGACTTGATTAGTCCATCATCTCCATATGCTTCTTTTTATTGGGAGGGACATGGTTCTCAATGACAACATATCTGTTTTACAGCATCTAAGGTCGTCACCACACCCAGGTCATATTTTGGTTATTGATCCAGACGATCAAACACCTGAAATGGCAGCGAAGAGGTCCATTGCTTGTGTTTTAGCAGGTACACGATGCATCTTTGTTGGAGGTTCTACCGCTGTCGATGGGACTCCAGTTCATGATACAGTAGTTGCCATTCAAGAATCATTGGAATTATGTAAATGGAATGCCACACAAGATTCAGAGGCTTCTGAAGACGATTGGAATATTCCAGTTTTATTATTCCCCGCGGGTGCCAGAGCTCTTTCTCCTGCCGCCGATGGTATTACATTCATGACTCTCATGAATAGTAGAAATCTTCAGTTTGTAATGGGCGAACAAGTATTGGGAGGAACGATAGTTCAGAAAATGAATATTGAGCCCATCCCAATGGGATATATTGTATTTGCACCAGGAGGTAAAGTTGGAGAGGTTGGAGAGGCCGATCTAATATTACCAAATCAAAGAGATAGATGCATCGCTTATGCCGCTGCTGCTGAATGTTTTGGGTTTCCACTAATTTATCTTGAAGCAGGTAGCGGCGCATCATCACCTGTTCCTCCAGAAATGATTTCTGCAGCCAAAAAGGTGGCACCAAATTCAATGATTGTTGTTGGTGGTGGTATGCATAATGGAAAATTAGCACAACAATCAGTTATAGCAGGTGCTGACTGGATTGTTACAGGAAATCTTACTGAGGAATTTGATGATGCTGCAGAACTTGAAAAGGTTATGAGCGAATATATCCAAACAATGCGATCTTAATTTTAACTGGCAAATTTGTCCTTTGATTGAAATGTCCAATACTAATATCTAACCAATCTGATTGTTGTTTTGTCAACATTTACTTGTCCTATTTACGTAAAGGCGGCACCCAATCTTTGAATTCATACCATGCAGCTTTAGTCCCAGACCCAGAATTTTCGTATTCGATAACACGATCAACTAACCAAATCATCCATTCCAAATCCTTGTTAGTAGGGTCGTCTCGAATAGGATCTAAATAGAATGCAAACGCATTATAACTTTTGAGTAAAACACCAGAGAAGAGGTCGTAAAAAACATGAAAATCCATATCCCCCCGATGAATTAACACACCAATACTTTCCCACGTTGTCAATAATGTCATTACTTTTGGCCAATCATCTCCAAAGTGTTCTCGTAAATTCATATAATTTTTTTCATCATCTCCATACTCAAATTTACTTGGGTCGAATTTGATATTCATAATCGATGTAAGTCCAATTACAAAATCTTCACTTTGAAAATTAGCTGCTAAACTCATTGCAGTTGTACTATCTCT
>CAZRCY010000070.1:0-7998 GCA_964598735.1 uncultured Candidatus Poseidoniales archaeon | reverse complement strand
CATCCTTGGAGCGAAGAAATGGGTTCAATGCCAAAGATTGTGCTTCATACAAATCGAGTAAACCAGGTCCAGCATGAATCGCGTCAACACCTTCCGAATCAGATTTGTCTAACGATACAGTAGTTATTTCACCATCGGGCCCCATGGTATGCATTACATCAGAAGGAGTAGATACTCCTCCGGATACTGAAACTTGACCAAGAGCAAGGTTAGTCTCCATGTGGCCAATTGATGCTTCCAATCTCTCAAATCTATCGGCTAGCATCTTTAGTAATTCATCAGGAGGCGGTCCAGAATTAGTAGACCCAGCACTAGGCGGACTTCCAGTAGGAGGCTTTGAACCCATGTCTCCCATAAATCCCACTCGACTTGCACCTGGGGTGAACAACCAAGCTTCAAGGTCAGTGGGACGATATTCGGGAGGAATATCAATCTGATCGACTGTGACTCTGGAAGCAGCATCGAGCCTATCCGCTACACGACCATCTTGACTACTGTCCAAAACTCATCACTCCTTCGACAAAGCAAACAAAAAATCAGGCGGAGCCCGATTAATTGAAACTAATACTCAAACGAGTACTGCACCCAATTCAACTTCAGAGATTTCCATCTGAGCGTAGGTTTCTCCGCCACCATTGATGATGATTCGAAGTTCTACGGCTCCACCGGCTGGTTGGTCGCACTCATCCAGAGCGATTTCAAAGAGAATCGTGGTTCCAGAAGAGATTGTATCGGTAGCAGCCAAAGCATTTTCGTCAATATCTTCAGCAGCGGTAGTTGTAATATCACCCTGATCTGTAGAAGCAGACGTTGTTGCGCCTCCAGCATCACAAATCACTAGGTAGTCTATGTCACCAGCAATAACGTCGTCAGAGCCAGCACTCATCTGTGCTACAACTAGAACATTGTCGACAGTGTCAGTAGCACCAGCAGCGTCAATTCCGTTGACATGAGCGGAGATGATCGTCATCTTTCCAGAAATCTCATCACGGGTATCGTCACCGGTTGCTTCGGCACGTTGTTGTAGTTCTTCTGCGGTCTTGATAATGATTGTAGATGCTACTGCGGCAACTAAAATTAGTGCAATAAATACAATCATTGCACCGATACCAATCGATGCTCTATCGTCGTTCATGTAGGGGGTGTTTCTCTTATTCATGGTGTTCACCGTTCATGTGCACCCCATCGAAGTATATCATAGTAGTCCTAAGAATGAGGAAATTCAATGAACGGATTACAATTTTTTAACTTCATCTTGCATCGATTTCAGTGGAAACATGTACTACTTCACCAGGAGCAAGATTTTGTACGAATGGCACACGTTTTGCAGAGAAACCTCGAGGAAGCCACGCTTCAACGACAAAACCTTCGATCGATCGTAAGGTTCGATTCTCAACTCTAGACATTACAGAAACGTCACCCATGTCTACCATATACCCAGTAATTACCGAAACTTGTTTGGACAAAACTAAATTTTCTGAAATTGTACCTGAAGGATGGATATGAATGCCCATCTCAATTATACCTCTAGGAGGAATTGCAGGAATTTGTGCCGCTTTAGGCTCAGCGATCCATCCCGTTGGTGCAGGGGCTGCAATCCGCATTGCAGGTAAATCGTGTTCACCTAGATTCTCGATAGTCATCATCAGAAGTCCATGTTCTAATTCGGGTGGCCAACGTGCTTCGACAGTAAAGAAGAAACGGCCTGCAACAAATGGATTAACTCGACCACCTGAATCACTCAATGATTGAATGGCAGTTCTAAACGCATCCAAAGCTGTTTCCCACTCTCCCTTTCCAAGATCGATTAGACCATCTGTTACCATGCCTCTGGCTCTCATTTCTTCTTCGCTCAAGTCATCCAGACTAGCGAGATGTTGTTCTAATGCTAGTAAAGAACGATGTAATCGAATGACTTGTTTTTCTAGGAACTCTGCATCCCTGTTTGCTTCTTTCAAATCGGCTCTGGCCTTGAAGGGCCGATGATTCCACAAAAAATGTCTAACTCTTGCAGAGCGTATAGTTAGTTGATCAACAAATCTTGAAGATGCATCCGCACCTGAGCCCATTAAATCATCAAGAGGATCATTGTTCATCATTCTTCTTCACCCCCCGTAATATCTTGAGATTCTTCATCTGGATTGAATGCTTCGGGGACAGGAGGAGGAGCTGCAAATGGATTAACTCGATTCTGAGTTCTACTCTGAAGAATTCCCCTAATTCTAGCAGTTCGAATATCTAAGGCAGCCAAATCGTTATGCAATAATCCATACAATCGGTCTAGATATCGAAGAAGAACCAGACAAATAGTACCAAGGACTAGGATATATCCAATACTTGAGCCAATACTGGTAACTTCAGTATTGACCTTGAGGCTTGGATCGATCGTCATCATTAGTACAAAGAAAATCGGTGCTCCAAGAAGAATCCAGCCAACTTCGCGCCTTGTAGTCTCAATTTCTTCAGCATGGTTTCCTAAAGCCGCCCTTTCTCCAATCAATGCCTTTCGCCGATCATCGTGGATTGCTTGAATCTCTCCAGCACCCAACCACGAAACTACAAACATCCAAAGAGTGGCCAAAGCAATACAAATCAAACCAATTTCAGGGATAATCGAAGAACGAGCTAGCACTGCTAATCCCAACATTGCTAAGTACGTTGAACCATGAAGAGCGCGTTCATCATCATCTAATCCTCTTCGGAAAAGGAACAAAGAAAGAACTAGAACTAAAATTCCAGATATTAACGATATAAGGAATCCCGGACTCCAAGTATCAACTGTTAAGGTGCGAATTTCTTCATCATTTTCCAGAACATTACCGTAAACCGAATCTGATAAAACCAAATTGAAAGTGCAATCAAACTCACCTTCAGTAACATACCACGGAAGTGCATCAGCAGATACTGTCCAACTTACTTCTGTTGACTCTTGAATTCCCAATGGAGGAATAACCTTAGGAGAATTATCTAGAATATTCACAGAACCAGTGCAAGAAACAGTAACTACACTTAGCATTGGCAATATTGCTGTACCTGTATTGGATATGTTGACTACTAATTCTGTAGAACTTCCCTCTACGAGAGAACCATCACTAAAACTAATATCTGAAATTCTGGGATCGCTGTAGGAATCCAATCGAATTTTAACAACAAACGTAGTACCTGGTCTAGTTCCGGCTTCATCGAGATTTTCAAGATTAAAAGTCAAATTCCAACCGTCTCCGGGTGCAATTGATGAGGAATCTGGCATTGTTACAAGAACATCGAAAGAATCTAGAGCATAAGGAGACGCAGATCCTAGAGAATGGAGATCATTGGGCACCAATGGATCTGGACCTCCTGCAATCGCAAAACTCCATAACGTATCTGGATAAAGGGATTCATTGACTGTTCTCTCAGCAGAAATATATCTCAGAGAGTACGATGACGGAGAAAGCGTTCCAGTTTGGCTCAATTCTGGAACATGCATCCAGTCTATGTTCAGAGTATACTGAGGGCCATCAGAGCCTCGAAGAATAATTGGATCGTCTGTTTGTACCCTTTCAATCACTAAAGGTGTTGACCAACTAGCATTACCTCCAACTTCCCCTCTTGGAACAAACTCGAAGGATAATGTTCCTGATTCTTTATCCCAATGTCGATCATCGGTAGGTGTCATTGAAAGATTGATCCAACGTTCCTGACCCATATTTAACTCCAAAGTAGCAGGGCAAACTGGTTCTGACCAGCGGCCTGAACTAGAGGCATCTACAGAACAAGAAACATCAAGAATTACTGCATCATTACCTGCATTTTTCATTAGGTAGGAAACGTCTCTTGATTGTCCAGGGATGGTTGCTATTCTGGATGGAGACGATGACATAACCAATTGGAACACTGGTTTAATCGAAACTGTAACATTAGACTGCCCGATTGTAAAATTGTCTGTTGTATTGAATACCAAAATCGGAATAGTGTAAGCTTGTCCAGCCATTGGAACTTCTTCCGAATCAAGGGCAGGAACTGTGACTCTTACTATTAGTCCGGAAATAGTTTCACCTGGAGAAATATCAATTGAGTCAGATGATTGTACCCAACCTTCGGGAGTTGTAAGATTGAATGTACCGACTTCTCTTAAATTTCCTCGATTTTCTATAGCTACTGAAATTTCTAATGTTTCTCCTGGTATTGCTTCATATAATGCGTCATGAGATAATCTGATATCATGTATTTTCTCAATAGCAACCAATACAGTTGAACGATCCTGTTCTGTTCCATTGTGTTCTAAAATTAATTCAAATGAATAAGTCGAATCTGCCCTTGCGGTCGATAATGCGGTAACATCAACAGAAAGGGTAGCATTGGCGCCTGGTTCTATAGTTACTGTGCTTGGCGCTCCGATTGTAAAGTCAGTTCCTCCGACAAAATTACCTGTTGAAATATCAAACGATTGGAGCGAATTACCCATATTTCGAACTATGAAACTTGCAGTTTGGGTTCCTTCTGAAGGAACTTCAATCTCTAATGAATCTGGTTCTATTAGAGCACCTATTACCTCGTCGAGAACAAATCTAGCTGTTCCATTATCTACAAACGAACCCTCTCCATCAAACAATAAAATCTCAATTTCGTGAACTATGTCTGCTCTAGCATCGGAAGGAGGAGTTGCAGTTACCACAACATTCTGAAAAACAGAATCAATACCTGTTGGCCATGTTCCAACCTCTGGCGCCAGTGCAGTAACAGCATTAGGTGCTAAACTAACAACCCATCCGGGAAGACCTGAAGTCGATAGGGTGTAATCAGATAGAGCATTTCCAGTGTTTGTCAACACCATTGTAGCATTGTTCTCTACGGCTGGAACACCAGCAGTAATTGGACTATCTTCTAATTCCCCATCAATTACTGTTTCAATAATTACTCTGAATGTAGAAGACGTGTCTGGAGAAGTAATTCCAACCATTCCTGATAATGAAGTGGAGGCAGTTAGGGTGAAATTTAGTACACCTGCTGCTGGCAAAGTCTCTGTAGGACCCAATACAGAGGTGACCAAAGTACGTGATTGACCCAGCTCTAGAGTAGTAGAATTTGGCCCGACTGATGAACTCCAACGAGATGATTCCTGCGCACCATATGTTGCTCCATCTACAGAAGTAAATTGTGTTGCTTGTGAGGTAATGTTGATGATTGCCGAACCCATAGTTCCCGATGGAAAATTACTCAACAATGATACTTCCAAATCAAACATTTTGAACATATTCCCGGCCTCTAATTCATCAGTTGTGAATCTCAGTTCTTCAACATCGGGAAACATAGAAACGCTAACTGAGGGGCGGACCTCAATATCACTTATGTTCGATGCAGTGAGTGCTGAGTCTCCTTCAACTGGAGTAGAAGTGACTCTGAGATGTAACCTGTTGCCAGCAGAAATTTTCGCTTCAGGGTCTAAGGGAGAAGTCAATGTGGGAGCTGTGATTGTAATGGTAATGGCTCTAGAATTTCCTGGGGACATCAGATCCGTGGTAGTAGTATCAATATCGACATTCCATCCTTCGGGATCTTCTTGGAGACCCGCAGTCAGATAGAAATGAGCCGGGGAAGTACCCGTATTTATCAAGGTATAATCGACTATTACGAATGAGCCTGGGTCGATATACAACAGTGAACCGTTACTTCGTAAATCTGACTGGTAAAGGTCCCCAGCAAGAACTGAAGCTCTGGCAGTGACACCAGCATCGGAAGTTGTACTATTCACGTATACTGTAACTGTTTCAATTTCAGAACGATCCGCTGTAATTGGAACATTTACTGGGACATTTATGGGTGCACCTGTGTTGGATGCTAAGTTGGTAATAGTCGACGGTAAACTAGAATCATCAACCCAATTTGAAACATTGTTATATTCAACGGTGTAGGAATCTGATGCAGAACCTAAATTTTGAACAATGAACAATAGTCCAGTTCCGCTACCAGGGTTTACTGAAATGTTTACAGGTGCAGTGATTGTGGTATGAGAATCAGACAGAACAATATTCCGTGAAGAGATAATGACATCTGATGAAGAACCATCAGAAAATGACATCTCAAACGATCCACTCATCGTATATGTACCAGAAAGTGGAGAACCGTCAAACGAGAGATTTACTACGGAATTTCCAGCAGTTTTCGATAAGGAACCCGGCGGAGCATGTGTTACACTAGATGTCAATGGGATTGCTGAACCTCCTCCAGAGGGGGTTAGAACTAGTTCACCCTCAACAGAGAATGGAATGTTTCCGGTATTTGAGAAAACCCAATTTCCATGCCACATATCTCTGCCAATCACATCTCCATCGTTTGGAAGTGTATTGGATACCTCGACATGATCAGGAGTATCTTGAATTGTTAGAGTGTGTGGGTAGGCTAAGTCATCATTTGATGGATCAGAATCAGAACCTGCAGTTGCAGTTACTGAAATATCAGCCGTTCCGGAAGTTTGTGTCCATCCGAATAAATGTACTTCTGATGAACTTCCTAATAATGTAAATGATACAGAATCGACTACTGAAGCGACTCCTGAGTTTACTGCAACATTTAGTTCCAACGTACCCGTGGCAGTAGTGGTTCCAAGATTGACAATAGTAACTCGGACTTCATGGGCCACATTAGCCAATGTGTGAACTCCTCCAATAACTGCAGAAGCCGAAATTATTTCCACTCTATCTACAGAGACATCCACAGAACGTCCAGACGTTAGTGAAGGAGATTTTTCAATTTCTGAAATTGCTAAATGACCCAAAGAAGATATCAGTAGAAGAGTTACCAAGGTTATTGCATGAAAAAATTTCACTATGAACTACCCCCTGATCTTTGAATCCTAATTGTTCGGCCTTGACTTCTGTATAGTGAAACTAATTTCTCAAGTAAATGAGTGTGCTCATCTTCAGTAATTCCAAGTTTTCTACGTTCATCCCAAAGAAGCATCTGTTCAGTCCTAGTGAGAAGACCATCTTTGAGATAAATCTCTAAAGTTCGGCGATATGTATCTCTATCACTAATAGCATAAATCAAACCATCTGAATCTATAATATCTGCTCTATCTTGGATTTTATTACCTAATTGATTTGCCTCTTCATAATTTATACTGCGAGAATCGACCTCGCTTTGAATATCATTTGCAATCAATTGGAGTTCTTGCAGGGTTCGAGACTTTTGGACTCGGCGAAGGAATTTCCTTGATTTCCTTCCCAGTCGATTAGACATTGCATGGCCTCCGCTATGCCATGTCAACCTCAGGAAGGATATGAAGGAACCGCAAATAACATTGGAAAATCATGTAGCAAAACAAACGAAATGAAGACATACCTAAACTTCTCTGGTACTACTAATGGACCCTGTGAGCGGAGCAGTGATTGCCACTTTAACAGTGGGCTCCCTTCAAGGCATCTATCGAATTCTCCGCGGAGATGCAAGAAGAGCAATGCTTCCATCTATGGCATCTCTTCCTGCCCCTGTCATTGATAAAGGTCTTAGACGACCAAGAAAACAATTAGATCGTGGTGTAGAAGTAACTTCAAGATCCAGTGCAATAACACCTACACCTACTCCAGAAATAGAAGAAGAGATTGTACAAGAGGAAGTTCTGGAAGAGGAAGTTGTAGACGAGGAACCACAACCTGTAGATCTTCCATCAGCCCCCGATCTTGATAACGCTGAAGTAATTGGAACTGAAGTTGAAGCAGAACAAGAAGACGTGTTTGCAGAAAGATTGGGGCGTGAAGGAGCAGCTAGCGGAGAAGTACAAGTGAGCCTAATTTGGTTCAATAAGAATGATTTAGATTTATCAGTAGTGTGCCCGAGTGGAGAACGGATTTCATTCGACAACAAAATTTCCAATTGTGGAGGTCGTTTAGATATCGACATGAATGAAACTGGAAACTCAGAAGAACCTGTTGAAAATGTATTCTGGGAAAAAGATGCACCTAAGGGGAGATACCGTGTATTTGTAGAACATTTCGAAAAACATGATTCTACGGATGT
>CAZRCY010000069.1:0-8295 GCA_964598735.1 uncultured Candidatus Poseidoniales archaeon | reverse complement strand
ATGTCACCGATAGTATACCAACCACATCCAGAGATGGATGTAGAAATTATCTATGGAACTGGTGGAGAAACCTTCAGTGGGAGTCTGTGGTCTACCTCCATAGAAGCAATAGAATCTGGAGATATTTCAAATTCAGTAAGACTGATTGAACCTACAAAAGACGTGGAAAAAGGGGTAATGGCTCCTCCAGTAGTTGTTGACATCACGAACGATGGAATTCTCGACATCGTGGCCCCCACTTTTGACGGAAGGGTAGTGGCTATAGACGGAAGAAACTACAGCAATATTTGGACAATAGAGGTACGAGAACATGCTTTTGATGGGAATGCCTTAGATGTTGAATCATACGCTTCACCTGCCGTTGGATATTTTACAGACGATGCAATTCCAGATATTTTTGTTCATTTTGCAATCGGAGCGTTTCCAGACTATTTTTCTTCAACTAGTTTGATGATTGATGGAGGATCGGGGGAAATTATCTGGAAGAATGATTCCAGTCACTCGGGATTTACCAGTCCGCTAGCAGTGGATATGAACGGAGATGGAAGAGATGAAGTTCTGATGGTAAGAGGTGGAGGACAGATGTTTGAAAACACAGGAGAGTTTTCTTTTTACCATGATATCGAAATCTTAGATTCATGCACAATGTCTCATGAGTTACTACTTCAACGTGACAGAATGAGTATTGGTACACCGACTTTGTCGGATGTTGATGGAGATGGAATTCTAGATTTTATTACTACGGAAACATCGGGATATTCTGGATCAGATTGTAGTATAATTCGTTGGAGTTTAGGAGTAGAACCACCTGTATCAATATCTTGGGGAGCATATCTGGGAACCAATACTGATGGTGTTTTCTCGAATTAAAGTAACAGATTTCTCTAGTGTCAACAAGGTAAGGATCTAAATTTTCGAAACCAAATCGCGCAGGACAGAAAGAGGATTGTTTGCTTTAGTCACTCCACTTGCTAGCAGAACTCCTTCGGTCCCGAGTTCGATTGCTTTAGCCACATCTCCACCATTCTTCACACCCGCACCACAAAGAACACGGACTTTGGGATTCACTGCTTTTACTGCCTCAGCAGTTCCTGATACAATACCGGGGTCCGCAGTAGTCACACTGATATCCCCCCCAATAAGTTCGGGAGGCTCTACCGCGATAAATGTCGGAGAAAGAGCAGCTAGTGATTTAGCTTCATTGATATCTGCTGCACATGCGCATACAGGGAAGTCATGGGGAAGTTGAGCAAGTAATTTCTCTACATGGTCCAGATTGACTTTGTGCTCTGCGTGATTGATGATGGAACCCGTTGCTCCATGCCCCATAGCAGTTTGAGGATGTAGCCAGCCAGTGTTCGAGCCCCAATCAATTGGATCTAAATGTTGAGTCCAAACCTCAAGATTGGGGGCTGCCGCTTTAACGGCACTCAAATCGAATGCTGAGACAACAGCAACCATCGTTGCGTCTGTCGTTTCATCGACCTCTGCCATTGCTTTAGCTAAAGAGACTGCGCCCTCGCCTTGAGCAGTCACGTAGGTCTTGAAATTGACTACTACTAGGGACTTCATGGTAACTCCAGTACCTCTCCAGTTTTGAGAACACCGGCTATGACAATTAATACATTTGAGTTCAATTCTACAGTCAAACATGGGACGGAGGCCTGAGTGGACTAGTCAAACTTTGAAACAGTTCACTGCTAACAATTCTCCTGATTTTAATTGGTTAGAAAAACCTGGAAGGCACCAATTTCGATGGCGTACACTAAGAGGAAAATGGATTACAGCAAAACGTCGAATAAAAAATCATGATTCATTTCTCAAAGCCTTGAGAAATGATGCAGTGCAAGACGCCTATGTCTCAACATCTCAATGGCTTGACCCAATTGATTTACCACGATTAAGAGATAATGAAAAACCATACCCCATCCTTCTTGACCACCTGGTTGTTTTCGATATTGACATAGAACCATTTTCAAAATACAATTTAGAAAAGGCCAGGAAGGCAGCAATAGAATTGATTGAATGGATTGCAAGAAACGAATCAAATCTCATTCTTAGCCATGCAACATTTTCAGGGAGTAAAGGATTTCATATTTTCTATAGAGACAAAGACAGAGTTAAATTTTCAATTGCAAATCCTAAAGAAAGAGAGGAAGAAGTACGGCTCCAACGTAAAGAATTGCTGAAAAGGGTTATCGAAGCAGGACATCCGGTGGATCCGCTAGTAACTGCAGATACTAGGAGAATCATCCGATTACCCGGAACTATTCATGGTGGAACAGGATGGATATGTACGAGAATTGCTATTCACCAATTAGAAAAACCACTCAAAGATTGGATTCACCTGATCCCCAAACATGATTTTGCCATTCGAATGCCTCGATGGAATCTCCAATTTCCAAAATTAAATTTCAAACGAGAGGATAGTATTCAAAACAAAAAGAATGGAAGGGAATATTCAATACATCTTCAAGTAAGCACTCAGGTCCCTGGAACGTCAGATAGAAATGTGATAATGGCTAGAATTGGTGGCACCTCTGAACAAATCACAAAAAGAATTGATAATATAATTAGTTCACTAAAAAAAGAAGGAATTGGGCCCTGCGCAGTTTGGATGGATGCAGAAGGAGCATTGATCATGGTTCCTCGAGCAATTCCTAATTCAATGTTAGAAAAGAATGCCAAGAAAATGGGAATGGGTAAACTGGGATATTCAATCAAGAAAAAAGGTCATTCATGGGTAAATATGACTCCTTCTAAGTTTGAATTGATGCGAGATTCTATGGAACCTAGAGGAATTTATTCTTTAGATGAAGGCAAGAAATCCAGTCAACCTTGGTCAAATGCCCATCTTCATCTCGCTGAACAACTGGGGCATTCTTTCTCAATAGTAAATGGCGAGATAGCAGGAACTCCTCAAGTAAGTTCCAGAATAGTGAAAATACGGTGAAATATTCATAGACATCTTACATAAGGTTTGGTTGACCTCAACGGAGCCTTAGGGCAGTGACGGTAGCCTGCTGCGCAGGTTGGGTACAGTGAACCCAAACGCATCGGCGCGAGAGGTCCGCGCCGATGCAATTTTTTGAAGTGAGGAAAATGGACGATGATGACGAAGAAATGCCAATTTGGTTACATTGGCCCGTAGCAATCATTTCTTCAATAGTTGGACTGATTTTTATCACGATGATCGGAACAAGTACATTCGCTCAATTATCTACATCAAATTGGGATAGCACAACAGGAATTATCGATGACTACGATTTCTTTTGTAATTCTGGTAATGAAGACGGGGGCTGTTCTTTGGAGGAAGATATCGTATACACATACATCGTTGAAGATGTAGCCTATACGAATGATGTGACCAGCTTAGGATGGACGGAATCAGAGTACAGATCATATATTGGTTTTGGATTGGAAATATTCGATGTAGTTAATTGGGACAGTAAAAATGATTTGCAGCACATTGTTGACTGGTTCAATGAAAATAGAGAATACGCGGGTGAAGAAAATGAATTAGATGTGGAATACTTCCTAGAGGCCTGCGATTCTGATGGAAGCGATGTCGACTATGAGTTGGCAGAATGCGTTCTATACACAGCCAAGGGGATATTGGGATACGATGAGGGGGAACTACAAGATGGAAGCGAAATCGTTGTTTATCATCACCCATATGACCCACAAAATTCTGTTCTAATACCTGGATGGGATGGGATTTATTTTGGTGATTTATTCCTCATACCATTCTCAATTATTGTTCCTTCTATTTTCCTAATCACAGCTAGAAAGAAAGGAACTATCTCTGATGCAATAAATGAATTCAAAGGATTGGCTCAAACTAATATGATACAAACAAATATGAGTGATTCAGGCAATAAGGCTTGGAATAATCAAAATTTCCAGCCAACCTATCATGAATCTATCAGTTATAGCCAATATGGAATGAGCCCTTCAAGAATGAGAGGATATGAATCAGCTATTGCATACTTGTCCCTGAATGACAGTATGGACCAAAATACTGTCAAGACATTAGTACAATCGAAATTTGGGATTAGTGCAAACGACGCAGAAAAATTTGTACAATCAACGTATGTGAAGTCAATTTTATTCTCAAATTCTATTACGAATAATGGGCAAACGCCTTCTTTACTTTCAACAATACCATCTGGAGATATGTCCGAAAATTTGATTTCAGAAGATGAAAGTTCTTCCCAAGAACTTCAAAATCAATTGATTTCTAAATTCCAAGCCGCAATGCAAGAATCAATGGATTTGAACGAAAATAGGTCTTCTACTAATCCTACTGTTGACCCAAACAAAGAAACTTGTTCTCATCAGAATTGCAATAATGAGGTCTCATTTTATTCATTCCAATGCTTCAGTTGTAGAAAGAAATTCTGTGACGAACATAAAGGCGCATCAATTCATTGTGCAGATTGTGCGTAAAAATTCTCTAGATGAAAACATTCTTTTGATGTTTTGACCAACTTGGCGCCATTCCAGAAAGTTTAGCTTCCTCTATCATTTCCTTTCCGGCTTTGCTGTGCCCGTACATCAATTCACCTGGGCTCACACGCATATTCCAATATATTTCAAAAATCTCGGCTCGGATTCTTGGCCGGCAAAATATCTTGGGAACTGCATGTAACATTACAGGCTGTACTCTTTCTTTGATACCTTCTTTAGGATCAAACCACCAAGGAAAATACCTCGAGAGAAATGTCTGAATCATAATGGGATCTAAGAATTTAGAAGAACGTGGAATAACATATCTTGGCTTTCCGTCTAAAGGTCCCAAAACCTCGGATAATGCCTCGCAGAATATCTCTGATTGTTCTTCACTACAACCTTCAAGGTGAACTCTCATCCAACCTCCTTTTCTTTCACCACCTTGAATAGAAGTATCAGCAGGTAAAAGTTCCAACTTAATCATACTCTCAAGAATTACAGATGCAATCGCTTCAATCAATGACCCGTCGGTCCATTTCGTGGGGCCAGTCAACGGCCATTCATCATCCCCTCCCCCTTCCGATTTTAGCTCAATTGCTGACCTAGGTACAGCATCAAATGGCTCTCCTATCTTCCAAAGTTCCCTTACTTTTGAACGAGTTCTCGACCTGTCTAGCATATCTCTGTTAAATACAGCCATTCCTTCACTAACCGCCTCTTCAGGAACTTCAGTAAATGCTGGATGAACGTGTCCAACTCCTTTCTCAATTGCAGAATCGTCACAAACTCCGTACAAGTGCTTATGCTTCTTTTTGAAACGATCATAATCATCAAATCCTTTGGCAAACTCTTCTGCGACACAAATTATGTCCCAATTATTCGCAACCTTTTCTGGCCATTGACTATCTAACCTTATAGAGCGACCTCTTAACTGATTGATACTCATTTCTGTCGTCACTGATGTTAAGTCGACTAAGACATTAATTCTTGATGCATCCCATCCTTCTCCGAGCAATCCACGAGTACCTACAATACAATTTGTAACACCCATTTGGAATAGTTCAGTTATCATTTCAATGTAATATCGTGGAATCCAATCTTTCCCTGACCCCCTAATATCATGATATGGGCCTTCCATGACATCAATTAATTCAATTTTCAATCTTTTTTTTTCTATCCAAGAACGGCATGCTGAAATGAACTCATCAACAAGGTCGTCATCAACGAGTACAGTACTTCCCGTCATCAACACTGGATTGAGATAATCTGTTGCCTCATCTTGTACAATTGCCCTAAATGCGGCTACTGCCCCACCTGCTTGAGAATCAAGAACTCCATCTACAACCGCCATCGATGACGTTTTCTCAAAATCTGTAACTATTACTGCCCGAATCATTGAACCCAAGGCTTGCATTTCACTTCGAAGGATGTTCAACAATGCATCTAATTTGGCCTCAGAATAGGCCATTATACGGCCAACTGGTGATGCAGCAGGGCGGACGCCAGTCTCAGTAATCTGTCGGCCTAAAAGTCTGAACCTAGAAACTGCTTCCTTGGCCAATTCGTGATCCTTAGGACTTTTTGAAAGCCGTAAACCTCTTCGGACATAACGCTCCACCATAGTGGTATACATCTCTAAATCAGGAACCTGTTCTGCACGAATTGCATCAGTAACGTCAGGTACACCTTCTGGAAGAGAATATCCACTATCCTCAAGATGTCGCCGTGCTGTATTCAAAAATTTATTTCCTGATGATTCGTCAGGAACTGTTGGCCATCCTTTGAAATCAACTCCTGCAACTTCTTTGGGCTTCTCTACCCCCTCTAACAACCATTCATTCATTGGAGGAATTCTGTCAAAATCTTCTGGGTCTCTTTCTGATTGTAATAATTCTAACAATTCCTTGAATTCCTGGTCAACCTGAGCAATATACTTCATTTCTTTAGCAGTAGGGCGAACAAACTGAACTAAATCTTGATATGGAGCAAGATTCGAATCTCGAACTAAAGCAGGAATCGGAACATGATAATCTACTTCTCCCAATAACGATAGATATCTGTCTCTTGATTCTAACTTAGCTTCATCGGGAGGAGTTGCAGTTAAACCAAGAATTACAGGGTCTCCAAAAAAATCCTTCAATGTAGAAAGGATATTTCCCCAATGGTGCAATAAATGATGACATTCATCAAGAATTATCAATCCAATTCCTGCCTCTTTTAATCTCTTTACATGCCCTTTTGAAGCAGAATGCAATTCCCAAAGAGGATCGTTATTTGATTCTGATTCTTCCCTTGCCTTTTTTCTATAGACCGACATTCTGTTAGCAAAATATTCAGGATTTCGTTCACTTAAACCATTTTGCCAAGCCTCTGCTGAAAGCCAGTCATTAGCTTCGCCATCCTCAATTAATTTCTCAGCCCACAATTCACGGGCTAAGATATCAATTTCCTGATTTCCACGAATTGGCATTGTTAGAGATTGATATGTCAATGATGTAAGCAATCCCGGTCTTAGAGGGTCTGTACTAATTTGTTCATCCTTTCCATCAAGATCAAACAAAGAGGTTCTAGCAGCCCATTGAGCCTGAATTGCAGAATTCGGAGAAAGAACCAATGTCCTCTCTCGAATCATATCCGACCAAACATACAATCCTAAAACTGTCTTTCCAGAACCAGGTGGAGCAACAATGTGTAGCCTCTTACTTCCCTTGTCCAATTCTTCTTTAATCACTGAAGAGGCGGCAACTTGAGATGGGCGGAGTGTTCCAGCAAAATGGATATTACCAAACGATGGGTCTCCCATGTGTTAACGATATGAAACAGGCATAAGTGGGTGTCGATGATTACTCGTTAGGGAAATATCCGCCCTTTTGCACATATCCTGGGGGAATCTTAGTATCAAAATCAACGACTACCTCGGTTATTTCTACATTAGGACCAATTTCTGTATTCTTTCCAATCATGCAACCTTCTACTACCGAATCAGAGCCAATTGTGCATCCATCCAAAATAGCAGAATTGGAAACTCTTGCACTTTCCTGTATTGAAACATCCTTTCCAATGGATGAACCTTGCACATTATCACGTATGTCTGAACATGTCCAATTCGTTCTATCAATTACACCTGATTGGTGTTTTGAGTTAGAAATCGAGGTTTGTACCGCTTCAATATAGGATGAGGGCGTTCCAGCATCAACAAACCATCCCTCAAATGGAAATCCACTTAATCGGCCAGATTCTGCAACCTTTGGATAAACATCTCTTTCAATACTGAATGCTCCGTCTGGCATCATTTCAAATAATTCTGGTTCTATAAGATATGTACCAGCATTGATTAGATTTGAGAATGCTTCTTCTTTTGGTGGTTTTTCTTGGAATCGACAAATTAAGGAGTTTGATTGGTCGAAATCTGCAACTCCATATCTTGAAGGATCCTCTACTTCCCATAGGGAAATGGTTGCCAAAGAACCACTATTTTGGTGCTGTTTTAGCATTTCAGCTACCGACAAACTAGTCAGAAGATCTCCATTGATTACGCAAAAAGTTCCCCCTCTCAAATATTCTCTACAATTTGCAATGGCTCCTCCGGTACCAAGAGGTTCTGTTTCTTCAACAATCAAAACTTCATATGGTAAATCGAGTAAAGAAAAATGTTCTCTCATTTTCTCGACTCCATATCCTGCAGCAATTAATACTCGATCTACTAAATCTTCAGGCAACACATCTACAACATGTTGAATCATCGCTCTATCCAAAATAGGCAATAATGGTTTAGGCATATGAAGAGTCCAAGGACGTAGGCGTGTCCCAAAACCACCTGCTAGCACGACCACATCCATAGGC
>CAZRCY010000068.1:0-8489 GCA_964598735.1 uncultured Candidatus Poseidoniales archaeon | reverse complement strand
CATCAGAAATTGTTGGAAGAAGGACCTTGGCTTTCAGATGAAGTTCGTTCAGAAATCGGATCTAAAGTATGTGCTGGGGCAGAGGCAGTCGGGTATCGTGGCCTAGCTACGTTTGAATTTCTTAGAGATTCAAACGGCGAATTTTATTTCTTAGAAGTAAATCCTAGAGTGCAAGTTGAGCATACAGTCACAGAGATGATTACTGGCGAAGACATGGTCCAACTTGGAATCCGTGTAGCTGCCGGAGAATCTCTTCCTATCACTCAAGAGGAAATTAAATTCAATGGTCATGCGATTCAATTTAGAATAAATGCTGAAGATCCAAGAAATTTTGTTCCCTCACCTGGGAAACTATGGGAATGCCATTTTCCCGGAGGAGTTGGAGTTAGAGTAGATACACATGCTCATGTTGGATATGATATGCCTGGTTGTTTTGATTCATTGCTTGCAAAGATGATTGTGTGGGGGAAGGACAGAAAAGAAGCGATTACTCGAAGCAGAGCCGCATTGACCGAGACAATAATCATTGGAGTGGATACTGTAGTTCCCTTACATCGTGCAATATTAGATGAGAGAGATTTTTTGGAAAGAAGGGTGACTATTCGTTATTTGGAAAATCACCCAAGTATTCTTGAAAAATAATTTGTTATCCTATTCTCCTCATACCAGGATATTGACTATTATCCTCTGAATTTTTTGTCGGATTCATTTCTTCTAACTTTAAGAAATTTGTATCATTGGAAGTTTCACGTTCTGATATCGTTGCTGTAATTGATTCCATTGCTGCCGAATATCCATCACCTCTCTTTTCCCCTCCAGAATTTCTAGATGTTGTTTCTATGCCAAAAGACGACCTTTGTGCCTGATGATCTTGATCACTTCTAAGACGTAGTAGCCCCATAGCTCTCCGAGAGGCTCTCTGAGGGTTGAAGGATCTTAGTAAATTGATTACTGTACTTGATCTATTACTTGTTGGTTGTTTTATTATTAATCTAGATTGATGATCAGGCCGTCTTAACATTCTAGAAAAGCTTGGATATTCATTCAATTCATTCGGTATTTCATCTTTAGAATCTTTGGAGATTAATTCTGCTTCTACGATTTCATTTTTCTTAGCATCTGCAACTAGTCCTGCAGATCTGCACTCTTCTCTTATTGCTACAGAAGTTGGGGGTGGTAGAATCGATGTTGTTGGAGCGAATTGATCTTGTGCTTGACGAATAAGTTGCATACTGCTCATTGGTCTTGTGGAAACTGGAAGAGGTCTTTCTTCTTCATTTAATGAGGTAACTTCAGCATACGTTTTTTGTGCTAATTCAAGATCTTCTTGGATAGATGGTCTTCCATAATTGGATATTATTGGCGTACTTTCTTTTTCTTCTATTGAACTAAATAGATCTCCAAAAATCCCTCCATCAGAAATTGCACTTTTTTCATTATAATTTGGAGCGTCAAAGGCATTTGAGGCATTTCTCAAATCCTCATTTGTACTAGCCAATGCTACATTCGATCTTTCTCTATGTGCTGTACCAAAAATCCCTGTTTCAGGCATTTCCCCGTTAGAGCGAAGCGTCGGAAATGCAGAATTAGGTGAATCAAATAATGTTGCATCAAAAGAGAAATCATTCTTTCTAATTGCTTGGACCTCAGGGCTTTCATTGTTCATGTCTCTGAAACCTCCTATTCCAGTATGAGTTGCCAATGCCTTTGCAAGATCGATTTCACTATTCATCCTAGAAACAAATTCATCATGCAGAGACGGTTCTAGAGTTAAATCAACTCTTATTTCTGCTCTAGCATCTGAGAGAGACAGTCCATCCAGCATCATTTCTAGGAATTTACTCAAGCGAATTAAATTCTCTGTGCGGCCAAGAATTCTATATCTATCTCCATTTTTTGTATCAATGATTAGTTGATCCTTTCTGTAAATTAGCCAAATTATGATTATAGCACCCGAGATTGCTAACGGATAAATATTGAAACCCTGTGGTGCAAGCCTGATTCCATAAATCAACAATAGCATAGAGAAAACAGCCCATCCCCATGGAATAGCCGCCTTGGAAGTCATTCTGATAGATTCTAATGCACTAAGATTCAATCTTATTCCTCTTCCATCTGAACGAGATAATTTCAGACCCTCATCTGAAATAGTAGTGCGAAATCGCCCGTCATTTCCGACCAGCCGAAGAGAGCCGAAGGATTCGGCATCATCCTCTTCTGGTCGGACCCCTACGGGTCCGTCGTCAGAGTGCATCCGGCGGTAAGATGTTCACTTTTGACTTAAACATTTTATCATTTTCACTAGTAAATCGGTTAGTTTTTCAAATCATTCTAATTTACCGATTATTCTTTTTCATATTGATAGCATGTCCTAATATTCTCATTGGAGAGGCGTCTAGTTGTGTCAGAACCACTCTCCTGTCAGAATTTTCTCTAATTGTGAAGGGTGAATCCCATTCGATGAAAATTTGATTATCATCAAATTCCTTTACTCGGCCAACTACAAATTGTAAATCTGTAGATGCATGAATCACCATCCCTATTTCGATATTCCTTTTTTGAAATGGCGCTCTAATGAATGTTAGAGAACTTGAGTTATGAGTTTCAAACATCTCTTCATCACCGCTCACTGAAATAAGAACACCTCTTTCTAGGGCACCCTCTTTCATATTTCTGATTGCAACTCCAACTCTATCTCCTGAGTTTGCAATATCGACATCGACATCCATCACTTGTAGCGAACGAATTACTCCTGAATATCCTCCTGGAGTAACAGTAATATTGTCATGTTTTCTTACTGATCCACTTTGAACTGTCCCTATAGCTACCAAACCAACACCTTTGACATTAAAGTGTTGATCAACGGGTATGCATGACATTCTTGCGGATCTTTGATTGCGAACATCATTTAGATCATCAAGAAAATTCCAAGCGATTTCTTTTACCTCGTGAGGATTAAACTTTTCATTGATTTTCCATGATTTTAACCCTGCTTGTTCTAGAATTTTCTTAATCTGTCCTGGGTCAACCCAACTTCCTTCTTCAGGGTTAATTACAATTAACCCTCTTTCGATTCCTGCAACACTTGATGCAACCAAGACTTCGCCTATTGAAGCATCTATTTTTTTTATTTCAATTATTGCAGCGTCGGCAATATCTAGACTTCCAAGCAACGGTCTCATTTTTTCAGGATGTTTTCTCGGCCTTAGGAAAGTAAGAGCATCTTGAACGTCTCCTCTTTGTTCTTTGTAAATATATGATTCAACATCTCTTTCATCTGTTTTTTTACCCAATTCTCTAGCAAATGATTCATCTGAGAAGCATAGGATATTCAAAACAGACATTTTTTCACATCACTAAATCAATAGTTTTCAATCCGAGCGTTTCATTGCATTTCTCGCATTTTCCGCACGTTTCCATAATTTCTCTTCCTCTTCCGAAGATGGACTGAATTGAGGGATGGGAATTGGTCTCATTTGTGAATCAATTGCAACCATGAAAAAGAATCCTTCACAAATTTCTTCTCGTTCCCACTCACTCCGATTTAACCTTCGTGCAATAACATGTACTCCGGCAGTGTGTGTACTTGTATGGACTACTTTTGCAGTCGTTTCTATCAAATCACCTTGGAAGGCGGGTCTTTTGAATTTCAAAGCGTCAATAGAGATTGTAACAAATTCTCTGTGCGCGAATTTACTCGAAACCATACCTGCAGCAGTATCCATCATGCTTAGTAGTCTTCCTCCAAATAATGTATTATACGCGTTAGTATGTTGAGGAAAAACCTCATCCATTTTGGTGACTGGTTCGGTGGAATATGGCTCGTCCATTGATACTCCGTCGTAGCCCCTCTCATTTCAATAAAGCCATAATTAGGGTGATAGAATTAGGTTTATTCATTGATTTAGTATATCCAAATTGGACGCTCAAAGATGAGTGGTGTTTTAAGCCAACGAAACGTCCAGAGTATAACCACCGTACGGTGAGGAGTGGCAGAAAATGAATGGAACGAACAGAACCCAACGCACGCTGGCGATTTTTATCACCGTGTTAATGCTGACAATGGGATTGGCTCAGGCCGCCTCGGTGAACACGTATTCTAATGGTCAATCTAGTGTAGATATTTCTCTGGATGATCCATCGACGTATACTGACTCGTTATCAGGTTCCATTAGTTTGCCCGAGGGGGAAACTGTAAACGCTGCTGCTATGGTTGTTTCCGCAGATTCAGTAAACTATGGGTATGCTGAGCGTTATGACGCTTTTTCAACTGGTTACGGCTCTTTCCTATGGAATCCATTGTACAATGGTGGCTTCACACAATATTCGTCTACAAGTGATTTCACTGAAGACGAATCTACTCTTTCTCTATTTTCTCTTGGGTACAATGAAGATTTTGAAAGTCCAGTAAATTACAATGTCGGACCACCAATAAACGGAATGCCTGAGAATAACTGGGAAATCGGACAGGTAGAGAACGGTTTTCCAATCAATCGTTGTGGGTCTGGAGACAGTTGTTATGGCACAGATTTTGATAGTGTTGATTACCGTTCCTCCATTGGTGAATACCAATACGAGTTAACTACAGATTCAGTATACGTCTGGTCTGGAAAATCTTCTGCATCATTCATGTCTTTCCATAATCTGTACTATAGAAGTGCAGGTGCTGGCACCAACGTATACTACGAAGATTGTGCTTACGTAATGATTCAATCTTCGACCGATGGATCATCTTGGGGTCAATTTGAATTCTTGCCATTGGATTTGTCCAATACATCAGGAATATCTGCAGGAAATGGAATTTATCAGCGAGGAACGTCTGTAAATCAGATTACTACAAAGTGTAACAAAGAAACATTCCCAACTGGTGCTAGCCTGATTGGAGGCACTTCCAACAATTCACAAACAGCTAGCACTGGAGGATGGGCAGATGTAGGACTCGATCTCTCTAGTTATGAGGGAATGTATGTCCGATTGAAGTTTGTCTTGGAAAAGAACGATGTTTCTGATCCTCCTGTAAGTCCAGAACTACAAGGTTGGTATATCGATGCACTTAGAATTGGAGACCCACTACCCCAATCTGGAAGTGTGACTTTCCGTACTTTCTCAAGTAGTTCAACATCAGGAACAAATTCTCCTAACGGTTTTGGATTCCTTAACTTGGATGCTACAGTCCCAGGTGATGGTTCGTTGACGATAGATGTATTACAACCCGGAAGTAATAATATTATTTCAGATAGAAATGGAAATACTCTTTCAGGACTTTCTGGCTCTATCATTGAATTATGGGATATTGATACAGATACCACTCCGTCCATAGATCTTCGATTTAATTTCAATTCAGGAATCAATCGATTGAATTCTCCTGAGTTATTTAGTTTCAACATTGGGACTCGTTTTAGCTTTGGATTCAATTCAACAATGGGTATTGAACAATCAAATGGTATGATGATGCCAGGTAAATGGATCAGTTCTCCTATTTCAGATTCTTATGCAGGAGTAATTCCTCTATGGCAAGACTCTTCATTCACCCCTCCATTAACAAGAATTGGATTTACCAAGACTGTCACTGCAATCACGCCTTACGTCACCGATGATTGTCCAGATGGAACTGCTTCAATCCAGATTATTGCAAACAATCCCTTGGCAATTCCAGGTCCTATGCCTATGACGACTGTGGCGAATAACACTCGATACGAGTTCTCTGCTGGAGTTCAAGGGTTTGGTGTTAGAGCAAACTATTCTAGCGTTCAATGTGAATTAACTGGAATTCATGCAGACCTAGAATTTGCTCATTACGCATCTGGAGTTTCGTTAGATGTTGCCGGTGATGGCGATATTGAATGGGGAATCATGGAGTCCGCCTTTGGTGCGCTTGGTGAACAGACAAAGTTCCGGACTGGAACTGTAGATGGTGAAAATATCGGTTCATCATCATCCACTGTAACTCTCACGGCAGGTGGAGTAGGTCAGGGTGCCACATTCATGCTTCCCAGAGGTGCTGATGTTTCCAATGCATTAATTGGATTTGAGAACAACCAAATTGAAGACGTGACTATCTCTGTTGCAGCAGCAGCTCAAGAGATAATGATAGCGGATATTCAAGACTACACTGAATACGTTCCTGGTTTGGTGATTAACGAATTTGGAGATTTAGAATCTGCACTGAACACCCTTCTAGACTATGACGAAACTGTAGTTCCATCTTCGTGGGAAGATGATTTTGGTAACGAATGGATTCTTTTCAGGCTGAAGGTTGAGAGTAGCACTGCTACAATCGGATCAACAATTACCTTCAGAGATTTATTAATCAATTATGATTGGCAACAAGTAATTTCAGATGGTAATAATTTGGCACGTGAATTATCTCAAGGTGTTGCTATGGGTGCCGCAGTTGGAGGTAGTGTAGATGTTCCAATGAAATGGTCTTCCAACACTGGAGGAGGAATTTCTCTAGGGCAATTGAGTATTACTACCAGCACTGGTCATTCCAGTACAATTTCTCTTACGAATGGTTTCTCAGGACTATATGATGATGGTAATATCTACGAAATTGTAACAACTCATGAAGTAACTAGTCAAGGACAAAATCTTGCTGGAGCCTCTCTTTTGATGGAAACTTCGAGAGGTAACATTGAGTTAGAATATACCTCCTCTAACGATACATTTTGGGAAGTATCAGATCCAGTTGATGGAATCTCACTCGCTGTGAGTGTAACGTCCGGTACTTCTCCTTTGCAAATTAACTGGAGATTCCGGGTCTCATCTGATTGGGATGACACTGCCTTTGTGCAGATGTATACTTCTTCAATTAGCGACACTGGTGTTGTAGGTTTACCTGCAGCTGCCTCTTTACAACCCAGTATCGGAAATGCTGTTGAGAATGATGCGAGTATTACTGATTTTAGAGTATACAATCAGGCAAATATTGAACAGACTGATCTTAACGACGTTAAGAGCAGTCAGAGTTTAGTTCTCGCTGGAAAGGTTCGTTTCCAAGATCTTGAGATTTCTCCCGATCCGTCTAATTATTTCCTTGTTCTTGAAGAATTAAACACATCAAATACTCAGACTGAAGAATGGTTGGAAGTGGATAGAGTAGGAGGAACTGTTGGGGGAGATTTCACTTGGTCTCCGACTTTACCGACCCAAACTGCAGGATCTAAGACCTATCGATTTAGAATGGCTAATTTCACTGGTGGTGATCAATTATGTCCTCCAGTAAGTTACAATCCAGATATGGATTGTGCAATTAGAATGCAAGTTTCAATGGACCCGTTACCTCCTCAACTGGTGAATATTAGCGTAATGGATGGAGCTACATGGCGAGAATTAGGAGACAATACTTGGATTCCAGCTAGGAATTGTCAAACGTTTAGAATTGTTGTTAGAGATAATCCAATCGCTCCCGATACACTGTTCCTAAATTATTGGGTTGAGAAAGATCATGATACTAACCTTGATCGAATTGCAGATATTGGTGAATATGCTCAGGTGCCTTTAGTTCGTCAAACTGTGAGTAATGAATCGATATATATGATTGATAATCAAGGAACCCAATGTATTAGCGATATAGCGAATCAAGGATTAATGAATAGTCCGTTAGTTAGTCTGTTTGTTTCTGGAACCGATGTTGGTGGAAACTCTGTAACGGGTTCAGGTTCTCCAGGAATTCCATTTGATTTGGTAACATACCAAGCCATGGCTTCCGTTCAGGCTAGCGTAACATCATTCAGAATTCAGGACGGATTTGGAACTGAATTAACCAGTGCAAATACGACAATGTATGGCGGAAATGTATACCATCTAAGAGTTAGAGGATCGGATGGAAACGGTTGGGGTGATTTAGCACAAGTTCGAATTAATTTGAATCCAATTGTCTCTGGTGATATGGTCATCAATTATTGGCCTGCTAATGATTCAGCTTGGACCGATTCTGATTGGATCACTATTTTGGATTATGAAACCGATGGAGTTGGTCCCGAAATGCGTAGATTAGATGGGGGTGTTCTGATCGATCCATTTGAAACTGATTTCGTTTTGGATATTCCAGTAGTTCTTGCTTGGTCAATTTCAACCGTTCCAGGAATCGTAACACCTCAAGTCGAGGTAACAGATTTTGACCCGAATAACGGTGGATGGACAACAATCTCATCTCAAGCAGGTAATTACAACCAGAGATGGAAGTATTCAGATAGTTTCAAACTTGATAGATCTACATTTTCTGTAGAAGACACAATTGGTTTCATTACTCCTGATGTAGGGGATAGAGAAGCAGGTTTCGTTTATCCAGGGGATATGCTCAGAATTAGTGGACAGTATGCTTTCTCAGAACGATTATCAGATGGAATAATTATCAATCCACAGATTCCACTCACTCTTCGAATAGAACGTCAAGAAGTACAGCCTGATGGGGAGAGAGGATTCTTTTATGCCCCATCGCAAGTTTATGATTATCCATTTGAAAATGGTACATTTGACATATTGCA
>CAZRCY010000067.1:0-8635 GCA_964598735.1 uncultured Candidatus Poseidoniales archaeon | reverse complement strand
AGACCCATGGGGAGTAGCACTTGATGAATCTCAATTCTAGGAGGGTGTAAGAGACCATCTTTCATTGTTGAGTGCGGAGGGAAATCAGGATGCATAAGCCAAGCAAGACATTCTGATTCATGTTCTTCAATCAAGGCATCAACAATGATTTTACCCACATTTCCAACACCCGGTAAAGCTTCTATGAATACCATCTGTTTAGGAAGTGAGTCAGTTCCATTCATCCAATGAACTTCGGTTCTATTCATTCTTCTTCACCTTCATTTTCTTTTATTGAAGGTAAACTCGCTACCCAATTTCCAGATCCGACTCCTTTACGTTGCCGTCTTCGCTCTCCTTGACGATCTTCAGGAGAAAACTTCAGCGGAGCCGCGGCTCTCATTTTTGCCCCACAAGTTGGACATGTAGATTCCAAGGAATAAACACCACATTCAGGACATTTCTGTAGATTGCTGCGTCCCATTCTAACACCCGTTCTCCAGTATGCTATTGGGAGGGCTCAAGAACCATTCGGGTAGAATAAGTGGGAAAGTCTTACTCTCGATAGCATTCTACAGAACCGCCGGCACTCTTTACCATATCCTCTACTGTTTTTTGTGCAGAAATCCATGCCTTTTCGGCTAACTTATAATCGGGGGCGATCACTTCAACTCTGTATTCAGGAGCACCATCGTAATAGCAAGAAACAGATACTTCATCTTCTTTTGATGATGCGCTTTCTGCTCCCAGAAGAGACTTTTTGATTAGTTCAACTCCCTCATCATCCCAAACTTCTATCATCATTCGACCACGAATAACAACATTCGAGGGAATAATATTCTCCACGGCTAATTCAACAAAATGATCTATCCAATCTCCTTTAAATCCCATTTCCCCTAGAATTTCAGCATTAGCCGAAGCCTCTTCGAATGAACCATAAAGTGTTCCAAATGTCTCTTCCAACTCGGAACTCATTTTTGCGAATTCTGAATCTTTCCAATTATTACGATCTCCTACAATCTTGAGAAGTTGAGATGCTCGTTGTTCATTCTTCCAACCTTGTAGCGTCTCTCTACGACGTTCTTCACTAACTGACTTAATCGAAACATCAACGCTTCGCTTATCTTTTCTTACTTTAGTAACCCTAGCAACTGTTCGTTGTCCTTCTCGAATGTGATCTCTAACTCTAGCAACCCATCCAGAACTTACCTCTCCAACGAAAACGAATGCTCGAATCTCATCTGAAAATCCATTTAGATCTAAATATGCACCATTTTTCTCGATACTTGATACTGTGACTACTACGTATTCCCCTTCTTCGGGATACAAAATATCATCGGTAGACATCTAAGAGCCCCCGATTACTCGAGGACTTCCTGGACCTCGCTACCCACTAAGGATGCTTTTCCGCCAGCAGGTAAAGCGAGAGTTGCACCACATACAGAACAATTGATTGCAGTAGATGCACGTTCAAAAATTACTAGTTCATGTCCACAGTCATTACAAGTAACACGAAGAAATTTACCAACCATCTTTTCCACCTCACTTGTCTACAAGTTCAAACTTCTTAGCTCTCTGTCCTGCTGGAGAGTGAGCCTTTCCAGTTTCAGTACACCTGTACACTAAATTGATTCTCTTTGTTGGCTTTTCTCGGCCTTCTGGCTTTGGACGAGGGAAACCTCGGTAACCCGCAGTTACCCTTCGGAAACGTCTCTGACCCCATTTTAATTCAGATGCTCGCTTCTTCTTAACACGCTCAACGGTATGTTCAGTGTGGCGTCCAGCAGCAGGGCTGTATCTCATAACCTTTCGCGGCATCTTAACCATCATGTCACCTCCGTAGCATCTCGGCGACCATCGGCCCCTATTTGAGCGTGTCGTGGTTCAATATCTTGATTACAATGCAAATATTGACTCAAATGGCATCAATGTTCATGGCTTTAACGAAGTATCGGGATTCATGGATTGGGCGACCGTAGCCTTCTGGTCCCTTCTTTATGCAGGAATACCAGGAGTCCTAGCAATGCACCTTCATCGAAAGGTGACAAAAATCAATAAGATTGCTACGCCGATGACTATTCTAGTGTTCTCTGGGATGGCCGGAACCGCGAATATGGTAGGTCAAAGTACCCACATGGGACCTGTTGAAACTGCTGAAGCACTTATCCACCTTGTAATTCCAACGGGTGTCTACCTCTTTGGATCATGTTTAGCAATTTTTGGAGGACCTAGTCCAGTAGGACCAATTCCCAAAAATTGGAGAATATCTGGATTCATGCTAATGTTTATTTCAATAGGATGGATAATAACACAATCATTACAACCTGAAAGTTTGCCTATTCAAACGCCTAAAATGAATGATGTTTCAATTTCTTCTTTACTTATCGGAACTTCCATTGTTGGAGCGGTAGGAACAACAGTAATTCTTTCCGTTGGTGATAAAAGATGGAATGTTGCAATAATAACAATTGCACTTAGTATTATTTCTATTGCAATTTTAGCACAATTGGCAATTGAGAAGTCAGAATATATTCGAGATTCTCTCCAAACAATAATTGGAACAATAATCGGTGTAATATTTGCGCTTTGGGTTACATTCCATGTAATTGTATTAATCGAGAAAAATTCTGCTGTTCCAAAATCAACTGAACCAATAACCGATGAAGAGAAGATTCTCGTCAAACGACATCTTGAAGCAAATATTAGAGGTGTGAAAAATGAGTAAGAAAAACTCATTTCTAGGTATTTTTGTTACTCTATCTATTGTTCTGATTGTAGTAGCATGGATTGCTAATTGGAATGTTGAAGATTTTCAAGAAATAGGAAATGATATCCTAGTTAAATCAGTGATGGCAATGACTGCCACATGGTTGATTCTTGCTACTTCCAGTACCACTATATTGCATAGAGGGAGGGCTCCGGTAACTCAAACAATTACCCTTTTGTTCTTGTCTATTGGAGGAATAGGTCTTTTTGAAATTTTGAATGGCGAGATGTCAAGAGGAATGTTAGCAACAGTTACAATCCAATGGGTTGGATTCGCATCGGGAACTGTAATTGTGATTTTCACTTTTCTTGCTATTGTAACTGGAAGTCAAGAAGATGAAGAAGATCCGCTGTTAGCAATGAATAAATAATTATCAAAACTTACGATCAGGATTCTTCATATTCCACCTAGATTTCTTCTGAGGTTTGTCTTCTACAGGTCTTCGGGTCACCATTCTCAGAGCTATTACAATAAGCAATAAGGCAATCAACCCACCAACTGGAGCATACATCACCAACGGAGAAGAAGGGTTAATTCTAGTGGCATCAAAAGGATACGCATCGGTATTATCTCCAACTCCGTCACCGTCTGAATCGGTGGTCTCTCCAGCATTATTTGGGAAAGCATCAGAATTATCCCCAACTCCATCTGAATCTGAATCGAGTGTTTCAGTAGGATCATCAGGGAAAGCATCAGAATTATCTCCAACTCCATCAGAATCGATATCGCTTGTTTCTGTAGAATCAGATGGGAAGGCGTCCTCTGCGTCTATAATTCCATCCCTATCAGAATCTACACCAATGATTTCAATGACATTTTCAAGCACTACTGTAGTACGGATTCCCCCAATTTTTAACATCGTAATTTCTACTGAATAATTTCCTAATTGAGCAGATTCGGGAACTGGTACACTGAAATTCCATTTGCCCTGTATAGGACTTTCTACCTGTCCTCTCATTGGTGAGGATACCCATTCTCCAAGTGGTGCAGGACCAGACAATGGAGCGAAAGGCAAGGTAGACCAATCTAGCTGAACTGGATAACTATAATCGCCACAACAAGTGCCAACCCCAAGAGCACCTTGATCACCTTGGCCCCAACAACTAATCGTGCCATTCTCTGCTAAAGTGCAAGTGTGTCGTTCACTTGTTTCTACCTTCACTACTGAAGATGTGCCTTCAACGTGCCTAGGTAGCAGTATTTTCGTATTTTTCGAATATGGACCTTCTCCACCTACTGTTCTCAACCAATTCCTTCCCCAACAATTTACTGTTTGATTTTCGAGAACTGCACACGTGTGATGGATTCCTGCATCTACATCTATGACCTTCGCTCCATTAGGCAATTCAACAAACACCGGGACATGGGCATTAGTAGTGGTATTGTCACCGATTGTTCCATAACCATTCCAACCCCAACAGACCAGTGAAGCATTATCCAAAACCGCACAGGAATGCTGGGCACCAACTGAAAGAGAGACTGCTGATCTTTCCTCAGGTAAAGCTACATTTGAACCTGGAGATGATGTAGGTAAATTGCTCCCTCCATCTCCATTTTGTCCTTCGTTATCTTTCCCCCAACACATTATACCTCCATCGTCAAAAAGCACGCAAGTATTGTCGTATCCAACGCCTACATCGACTAAATTTCTATTTGCAGGTAGTTCTACATTCACAGGAGAGTATTGGGAGGATGTTTCATCTTGTCCGTTACCTAATGCGCCACTGGAGTCCCTACCCCAGCACATCAATGAACCATCGTCTAAAATCGCACAGGTATGCCTCCATCCAACACCTGCCGTGACGATTGTTCTATTCTGAGGTATATCTGCAGGCATCACCGGATTTGAATAACGATTCGTGGTACCATCTCCTGCCTGTCCTTCGGTATTATCTCCCCAACAGTATAACGAACCAGAAGAGGTTAGAGCACAAGTACGGTAATTTGCGGCATAAATTGCTTGGAAAGTAGAATCATCGGGAGATATGATTGATGCTTCAGGTCTTTGATGATACGAATTTCCTCCACCATCTCCCAATTGTTCTTCATTATCCCGACCCCAACAAATAGCAGAGCCATTGTCTAGAATTGAGCAGGAATGAGATGTGCCCAATGAGAGCACGGAAAGATCCCCAATCTCTCTTCCTTCTTGGAAGTATTCGAAACGAAGTGCAGATACTCCTTGCATGGTACTTAGATCTAATGTACATTCTATTTCTTGACCAGCGTTTACCACTTCCGAATCACATATCAAATCGTTAGACTCAACCTCATCAGCCGAAACATGCGAAAATGGAATTGACACAAAAAGAAGAGAAATCAGTACAGCAAGATGACGTGCACTCATATCCACGACTCAGGCAATTAGGTTTCAAAACATTCGTTAGTATTAGAGGAATTGTGTAGTTTTTGCTTCGGCAAGCCTCATAAGAACGGGTTAGGTCGCGAGGCTGTCGAGGTGAGCGAATGAGTAAGGGTACTCCATCCATGGGTAAGCGCCAAAAGATTGTTCATTTCCGTTGCCGACGCTGCGGTAGACACGCATATCACAAGCAAAAGCGTGTTTGTTCTGCATGCGGATATGGCGCGACTGCTCGCCGTCGAAAATATCAATGGTCAAAGAGAAACCGACTTATCGGTAGCAAGTGATTTTGCTCAAGAACCATAAGGTGACTACCCAACCAGAGTCTGAGGACCCATGTGCGGCATCATAGGAATCCTCGCTCCAGAAGGGGTAGAAGTCAGACAACAAATCTATGATGGACTCCTTGTATTACAACATCGAGGCCAAGATGCCGCAGGAATAGTTACTTGCGACAAAGAGAGATTCCACCAGAGAAAATCGAATGGAATGGTCAATGATGTGTTCAGGCAACACCACATGGATATGTTAGGAGGAAAGATGGGGATAGGACATGTTCGTTATCCTACAGCTGGATCTTCTTCATCAGCAGAAGCTCAACCATTCTATACAAATTCGCCTTATGGGATGGCTCTTGCACATAATGGAAATCTTACTAATGCAAGAGAATTATTACATGAAGTAATCCACCATGATAGAAGACATGTTAACACGAATAGTGATTCTGAAATCCTTCTGAATATTCTCGCTAGTGAACTCGGACGAACACAGGCGACACAAATTGATGGTGAACTATATCTTGATTGTGAAGATTTATTCGACGCAATAGAGAGATTAAATTCGCGTGTGAATGGATCATATGCTGCAGTTAGTGTGTTATCCGGATATGGAATCTTAGCATTTCGAGACCCTTTCGGAATTAGGCCATTAATCCATGGATCAAAGAAGGAAGACAATGGAAAAGAAACACATGTTTTCGCTTCAGAAAGTGTTGCATTGACAGCGTTAGGATGTGAAATCATTGGAGATGTAGGTCCGGGTGAAGCAGTATTCGTCGATGAAAATGGCCGAGTAAGGAGGAGAACATGTCATCCATCTCCTGTGATGAATCCCTGCATATTTGAACAAGTATACTTCGCAAGACCAGATTCTGTGATTGATGGTATCTCAGTGTATGAGTCAAGAATCAAGATGGGAGAAAAATTAGCAAATCGTATCATGCAAGAAAGACCAAATCATGGAATTGATGTAGTAATGCCAATACCAGATAGTGGAAGGATATCTGCTATGGAAGTAGCGAGGACACTTGGAGTAGAATATAGAGAAGGGTTCGTTAAAAATAGATATGTAGGACGAACCTTCATTATGCCCGGGCAAGCAATACGGCAAGATAGTGTCAGGAAAAAATTGAATCCGATACCCCATGAATTTGCAGGAAAAAGAGTTCTATTGGTAGATGATAGCATTGTTAGAGGGAACACTTCAAGAAAAATCGTACAATTAGCAAGGGACGTAGGTGCAAAGGAGGTATTCTTCGCTAGTGCGGCACCTCCAGTTCTACATCCAAATGTGTATGGAATTGACATGCCTGCTAAAGAAGAATACATTGCCCACAATCAGACAAATGAGGAGATAACTCACGCTATTGGAGTAGATTGGCTAATTTATCAATCTCTGGAAGACCTTGAAGAGGCTGTCATTGAAGCAGGAAGGGGAGTTGTAACTCAATTTGACTCTTCTTGCTTTACTGGGGAGTATGTATGCGGCACAATTTCTGCTGAATACTTGTCATCAGTAGGAATTGCTAGAAATGATGAAGCAAAAATAAATAAAAATTCTACAGATGAGACCATAGAGATTCATAACAAAGAATAATCTGAATCATACTTTGAATGGGCAGCGCTAAAGCCCACCGGTTTATTCCGAACACATGCCCCACCGAATTGAGGCCTTGCGTAGGGTCCCGTGTGAGAGTAGAGTAAGAGCGTGTGACCTTGCTCGAGATGGAAGTTTGTTAATTTGGGCAGATGATGCATGCAATATACACTATCTCAACTTAGAAGACGATAGTCAAGCAAAATCATTTCCACTTGAAGAAGAAGTTGACCATCTTTTATGTATCTCAGATAATTCAGTTCTCGTTGGAACAATTTCAAGAGATGCTCATTGTATCTCAGAGAAAGGGGAAATTCTGTGGAGAATTAATGCTGCTGGAGGAATTGAACAATTAGTTGGAACCATCGATCGCACACGATTTTTAGCAATTGATGGGATGAGATCTGCGATTCTATTCGAATTAGATGGCAATGAAATATGTCGCCATACTGGTAGACAGTTTATTCTCTCTGCCATTCGGCCGGATGGAGGTGCTTTTGCATTAGCAGACGATACTGGAGTTGTAGAACTAGTATCAAGTACAGGAAAATTGATCACCGTAAGACATCCAAGATCTTCTGAAGGAGATAGAATTACTGCCATGACATTTAGGCCAGATGGAGTATTAGTTGTTGCATCCGAATGCAATGGCTTAACCGATTCAGAAACACCTCAAATTGCATTAGATTGTATTTCTAACAATGGCGAACATCTGCACACTGTTGAAATTGATTCTAATGCATCAGTACTTTTTGGAACTACTCAAGGAATATTAGTTGGAATGGAAAATGGAAATGTTGAAGAACATAAAATTGGAACAAAAGAACCCATTATTTGGGCTAAAACCGGATATGAAGTGAAGGATGTAAGACCTCATGACGATGATATTATTGTAGGATCTTGGTTCCATCTTCGTAGATATCTTTCTCCAATGGAGGAGGCATGGTCAATAGAACATCCAGGATTGATCGATAGAGTATCATCTGATTCAGGTGGAAGAATGATAGCAATATCAGGAGATAATCGAAATGATTACACAAGAATCGATCGTATTGATTTGTACGATCCAGATTCTCAAAGATATGAAATTGAGGACGATGATGCCCTCCTACTCGACGATCAAGACCTATTTGGAGGCGCTGTTGGAGGAAATATTGGGACAGATTTAATTGATGCATTGGAAAATACTGAAAATGCATCTAATGAGGATTTTAATGAGATTGAAGATTTACTTACGGAGGAAGAAATGAAAATCTATAGAGCAAATCATGCAAGCGAAGATGATTTAGATGATTTGTTATCTGAACTTGAGAAAGATGTTGATTCTGAACATGAGAATATTTCTCAAAATGAAGGAATTGGAGATCTCATAGAGGGAATAATTGATGATGATTCTTTTAGTTCTCTACCCCCTATCGCTGATGCAGGGCAAGATAGAAGAATTGATGTCGATGAAGATGGTACTGCAATGGTTACATTGGATGGAAGAAGCTCTCAATGCTCAGATGGAGAAATCGAATCATGGGAATGGAGGGATTCAGCAGGAGTACCAATTGGTGATACTTCAGCATTAAAAGTAAGACTGAAGCCAGGAACCCACCAATTTACTCTGAGTATTTTGAGTAGCAAAGGAATGGCCTCTTCAGACTCTG
>CAZRCY010000066.1:0-9121 GCA_964598735.1 uncultured Candidatus Poseidoniales archaeon | reverse complement strand
ACTTTGACGCCATAAATTGCCATAGAAAGTAGGGCAAGAAGAAGTACTACACCAGTTGCCAATAACATCTGTGCCTCATCATTGCGGTTGTTTTGAATCATTAAGCACCACTTCCGATATGCCAAACCTGAAGTCCTACAGTCCAAAGATGACCTTCAATAGAATGTAAATGCATTACTGTAAGACTTTGTCCAGGAGGAATTTCTCCAATTCCTTCTCTTTCCATTGGCTCAGCGTCAACTGCCAACCAACAATTTCCAGTTACGGTTTCTGGTAAATTATTTAGAAGAAAAGTACATGCTTCTACACGTTGATCGGCGGCTAAATAAGAATCCATTATTGACGTTCCATTTAGGTCTATTTCTGCTGAAGCTAGCGTGTGAGCATCTTCGGCGGCAACAAGTAACGCAGCATCAGAAGCTATTGGATTCGTATCTGGAACTTGTAATTGGATTACAAATGCAGCACACAGGAAGAACAGCCAGAATAGAGTAATCATCTCTATCATATGTACTTGGGCATTTGTTGATTTTGCAGATTCCTCCATCATATCACCCTGGAGCCATCCTTCCAACAGAATGCGCCAGACCTTCTGACATCGGAACTCCTATTAGTTCTGGAGAGAAAGCAACAAAGTTGAATGCTAATAAGGCAAGAATTAGCATATACCCGGAATGTTTCATTCCATTTGCTAAACGTCCTGTGGCCATCAATCCAGCCATTGCACCATTACCAACCGCTTGAGCAGATACGCCATAGAAGAAGACTACAAGGAAAAACAGTGGATCTACGGCATTAATCTGCATGTTTCCAATACTTTCAGATTCTCCACCACTGTTCGAACTAGCAATAGCAGGTATGAACACTTTGGAAAGAACTACTATTACTCCCATAAATACAAGATATGATACCCAAATTACAGAGATATATGACGCAATTGCTCTAACACGTTCACCTTCTAGGAATTTTATTTCTCTAGAATCATTTGCTGCAGTTACCAAGATATCAGAAATCTTACCTCCTGCTTTATTTGCTTCATCAATTAGTGATACAGCCCTATGTACCAAGGGAGTATTTACCCTATCAGCAAACATCCTCAGGACATCTCCGAAAGGAATACCCCATGATAACTGATCGGACATCTTCTGAATATCATTATTCAAAGCCCCATATTCAGACCTCGCAAGCGTTCTTACCGAAACTACCATCGAAAGTCCGCCCTTCCAATATTCTGCCAAGTCTCTGAGGAAGTCAGGAAATTTATCTTCTATCGCTTTGATTTTTCTTGCTTGTGCATCGCTGTACAATGCGGCAGGGAACACCATTACCAGTAATCCTAGTCCAAAGAAATTAACGAAAATTGTTGGATGAAGAGCAAAAGGACCAACATCTACTTTTGGTCCAATCCACAATGATTTATTGTTCATATTTTCTGGAATTCCATCGTATGATTCAACGCTTACTGTAAATTCAAAGGTTCTAATTGCCGGTTGATCTGATGGGATTTCTACCCAAATTTCATACTGTTTGTTTGCTTGTACAGGAACATTGTTTAGACCACATTCTTCACTGTTGGAAACCATACCTTGAGAAGCTATAGTTGTAGTCGACAGATCGAATGCTCTTTCTACGATTGAAAGGGTAAAAGTTCCACTATTATCGGCTTCTGCTGTACAACTGACATCAGCAGTTTGAGGAGGATGATTTTGATTACCAAGCCTTTGTTGTTCAATTCCAGGTACTATAAAAAATGCAGCAGCACCTGGAGAACTTACTTTATCCCATTCGTCGCTCCATGTTTCTATAGTAGGTCTTTCTTGTGTGAGAAAACAGGATTGATTATCTGCATAGGTTGGTGGAACCGGAACATTTGAGTCAAACGAATCTGGACAAGCTAAATTTAGAAACATAGGCATCTGATTCATTGGCTTGAAAACTAAATCAGCATTTGTAATCCAGAAACCCATACAACTCATCCCAAGAATCATTCCTAGAACAAGAATAATTGTGAAGTTAGTTTCAGTACTATCGTCTTTAGGCAGTTCTAATCTAACCTTGATTTTCTTCTTCCCTTTTTTTCTGGCCATTTACTCACCTCCTTACATTTCGTTTTCTTGAGACATTAACCATACAAACAGAGAATAAGCAATATGAATCATTGGAAGTAATCCCATCACAATCCCGTAAACCATATTTTCAGAAATTTGAGATCCTGCTCCAGATACCCAGAACATAATTACTAACATTACAATAAGGAACAATGGCATTGCTACAGCAACTACAATATATGTTTCAGCAAACATTGCTAGTGTTTCTAGGAATACTGTAAGTCTAATTCTATTTTCTCTCATGTAGTGCTCAGCTCTATTCAGGAAGTACAACTTTAGATTACCTCCAGAGGAGAGAGTCCCCACCATTCCTTGGAAGAACTCAGTAACCCATACAGAGGCAGCTCGATCAACAGCAAGTTTCACTGCTGTGATAATATCGTAACCAAAAAGAGTCATATCACGATATACCATTGCAGAATCATATGCAATATCTCCGTAGATTTCTCCATTTTTGGCTAAGGATCTGAAAATCTTGACAGGAGTCGCATTTGCGGCTGACATTGCTGCTGTGTATGATGAAGCATATGGCAAATACTTCTCTAATCGTTCTGCTCGGGCAGTTCGTTTTCTCTCTGCTTCATTACCAAAATATTTGTTTGCAGAATAAGGAGCTATTAAGCCAAGTAAAATGACAATAATTGCTTTCCATAAGAATGGGAAAACTTGGGTAGTATAGTGAGGGCATCCATTTCCTGGTTGAGATGGATTGATATCTGCTTTATGCCAGAATTCCCAATCCATACAAGGCATTACAGTGGCAGGATCTTGAATTGATTCATAGATTGCAATTAATCCAGCACCAGGTAAGAAAACGAGTGCCATAAGTGCACCACATCCAATAATTACTGCTATTGTGCTCATTAATTGTGTAGATTTGTATACTTCTGGCATTACTCTAATGTCTGCTTGGACTAGTAGTTTTTTCAGGTCTAAATCTTTACGGGCACGTTCACGGAAAATACCCCCAAAGAGGGTATTAGATATCTTCTGCCAAGGAGTCAGAGTCATACCTTCGAAGTCATATTGCTTCTTTGACTTCAAATCTCTTTTCTTTGCCAATATTCTGCCTCCTAAAGGTCAGCGTAGGCCGTCCACGCGAGCAAGAATTTCGTCAGGTCGAACATAATACTCTGTAATTATTTGAGCAACTTGATCTGATTTCCGGATATCATTCAAGACCATCCAATCTAAGATTCTCTTTCTTGTTCGTAATTCATTCCGCATTTTTTCTTGAGAATAATTGATCTTCACCATTACCTTCTCCAAGACATAGGATTTACCACTGAAATCGAAATCGTCACGGGATGGATCCCACTTAAACACCTCATTTGTGATTACTTCTTGACTATGAGGATCCACACCTACAATCTCAACAATCTGTTTTGTTCTTCGTACACGGCGTCCATTAATCCTAGTTTGAATCTGGATTGCTACTGCTTCAAGTGCAGGTAGAAGCACTCTAGGGATATCGATTGGTTTATTTTCAAGACGATGTACTAATGATGCGACCGAATCTGCGTGAACAGTCGAATAGGAACAGTGCCCGGTAGCCATCGCTTGGAATAGTACGTATGCTTCTGATCCTCGTATTTCTCCTACGATAATATACTCAGGCCGTTCTCTAAGAGCTGCTTTCAGTAACTCGAATTCTGTGATTTCACCTTCTGAAGATTCACCTCCAAATCCTTGTCGTGTTAATCCTGGAATCCAATTTGGTTGAGGGATGTTTACTTCTCGAGTAGATTCAATGCTTACGATTTTCATTTGCCAAGGAATAAATAGACACATAGCATTCAAAGTCGTCGTTTTTCCAGAAGCAGTACCTCCAACGAATAGCATAGAAACACCTTGTTGAAATGCAATCCACAGATAAGCAACCATTAGACTAGTCATAGTTCGGAATGCAACAATATCGCAAGGACTGAATGGATCTTCCCTGAATCTTCTGATACAAAATGCGGAACCGCGTGTAGAAACTTCTCTACCGAGTTTCATGACAATTCGAGATCCATCCATTAGTGTAGCGTCCAGTAGGGGCTCTGCAACTGAAATATGTTTTCCACATCGTTGTGCTAGTTTGATTACGTAAGCCTCTAATTCATCATCTGTAGGCCAGGCAATCGTAGTTTCAATAGATTCAAACTTTCTATGATATGCAAAAATTGGAACATTAGTTCCATCAAGAGAAATATCTTCTACATTTGAGTCGTTCATTAGTACATCCATTCGACCATACCCAATTAAATCTCTACGGATGTAGTAGAAGATTTTCGATCTAGATTTTTTACTAATTTTCAATCGATATGACTTGATTATCTGATCCATTGCCGCACGAAGATAGGCAACAGGATCTGCATCTATTTCTTCTATGTCAGCATTCAATGCCTGAACAAAGATATCCATTATCTGATCTTTTTGATCGGTTTCTTTTTTGTTCAGAGGAGGTTCAATTACTTGGTAAATAATGTTCAAGGTCCTCAAATCTCGAACTATTCTAGCGAAAGAATGTGGGGGAGAAACGGGATACTTATCCATTTCTTCAAATTGGGCTTGTTGCTGCTTTTTTCTGCCTTGGCCTCGGTTCTTCCGCCCTCGTCTTGCCATGGTGCCACCTCACTACGTGCTACAAAGGAACGAGGATCGGAATAACCTTTGGCCTTCAATCGGGGTTGTTTAGGCGTTCTAAGAGTGCTTTGACACTTATTCGGAATAATTCCATACTATCTTCATTATGAATTTTGTAATTTGCTTGTTCTAATAAGGACTCAACTCCCCATCCCTTTTCTCTTTCATCACGTTCCGAAATAGCATGGTTTTTTTCTTCATTTATTTGTGTTATTACCTTTTTATGTTCTTTTGTAGAATCAATATCGACGTCATCTGAACGTTTTCTTTGAATAAGTCTAGAATTACGAATATCTTCAGATGCCAATATTGCTAAGATTTCTGGTTCAAATCCCATCAATTGTACCAATGCATTCCTTTCAGCAATACTCCTCATTCCATCGATAAGGACAAGGTTGTTTTCTTTTAATTCTTCATGAATTATTGGCCATATTCTTTGAAGAACCACATCATCTCCGAATTTTTCTCTTAAATCTACAGCCACCATTCCTATATTTTTGGAATTGGGTTCTAGTCCCCTTTCAGCAGTTTCTCTTCGAATCACATTTCCCATTATTATTATTGGTATATTCATCGATGTTGCAATTTCTGAAGCCACACTTTTACCAGATCCTGGTAGTCCAGTAAGTACCAATACCTTCGCCATATTTTCTTGCGTTCCATTGTTGCTCATGAATTAACCGATGCTAGTTTTCAAATGGTGAACTTCCCCATTTACGTCTGAGTAATCGAAGATAAAGAAAAGAAAGGGAAACAAGAATAGCACAGATTCCCAAGATTCCGTTTAGACTCGTAGATTGCATCTCTTCAAGTTCTATTGCTTGAGCCTCAGCATTCAATCCTCCAGTAGAAACTTGTAAACTCCAATTTTCCAATAATGTAGTATCCCCCTTTGTGAAGGATAAAACGAATAGTCCAATCAATGGCAATGATGTTGCAATCCAGAAACGAGCCATAATTCCACTGTCGAAAATTGCTTTATTTGGTCGTAATCCCATAAGCCAAGCAGATAGGGAAACAATGTAAATTGAATTTGCGAGCATAACTACCATTGCAGAAATGGCATCTTCCCATTGATCTAACATCCAGGCCATAAGTAAAATGAAGATAACACCAATCCAACTAGTCAGCAGAAAATAAGTCCAAATTTTTGCTTTTAGCAATTCAGGAACAGATACTGGCATTGTGTTTAGATGATCGGGAGCATCAATTGCGTTTAACCATGAATAGAAATTGAATCCAAAAAATCCTATGAATGGAGCATAAGAAAGTAAATTGAAAGGAATGGGAAAGGAAGCAAAATCTGCTCCCCATGCTAGAAGTAGTAGGAAAAGAAGGGGCACTGCAAAAGATCCCAACATTTTCAGAAGTGTACCAGAACGCAATACATCTACGATTTCCTTTGCTATCAGGATTCTCATTCTGCTATCTGATTTTAGTCCAATTTTTCCTAATTTTTCGTAAACTGGCACAAATAAATCGTCTCTTCCTGTGATTCTAACTTCAAAATCTTCAGGAAGAAGTCCTGCTGAAATCCAAGCTAAAAAAGTACACAAAATGAAAGCAATAGGTGTCAACATCAGTGCATTAGTTGATCCTACAGAGTGTATCCATAATCCAATAATTACATTTTCCACAGGGATGTATCTAAAGTAAATTAGCGCTCCGAGAACTGCTCCTAGAATTGGCACTAGGATATTCCATTGTCCCCCTCTACTCATTAATGTTGAACCGAAGAATGAAATTGCTATTCCTTGGGCTAAAGTTAATGAAATACAAATTAAGAATGGGACTAGAGATTTCCATAGCAAAGGTGTTGTGATTTCAAAAATTGATTGGGATGCAATTCCCAATGCCATTCCAATGGTTACTGGAGTTAGAATTAATACAATGTAAAAACTAACTTCTTTCAGATAATAAGCAAGATATGTTGTTTGTAGATCGATAGGCTGCATTGCAGGAGATGCCAAAAGAAAATTCTTACCACCACTTCTCTGAGAAATAATAGAGCGACCTAAGAATGCAAAGGTCCCCATTCCCATAGAAAAAAGAAAAACCATTAGATGTATTCCTAGCCGCAATTCATCGAAAGTAAAAGTTTCTCGAGAAATTTCTTCAGCATTTGCTCCAACCACTCCATCGCCTGTAAGAAATCTTAGTCCTATTGTTAATGCCATGGAAACAACGGCTAATAATGCTGGAAACATCAAGATACGTCTACTTTTTGCAAAATCAACATTTTGACGCCATTCCTCTTTGAACATCATCTTGAATGTTATTGGAAAGGATGAACTAAAATTTGGCTCATTCTTTTTTACAGACATCTTACTCATTCCTCTTCAGAAATGTTTTCTGCTTCAATTTCATCGATAGACTTTCCAACTAATCGAATAAAGATATCTTCTAACGTTTCATCTTTTGAATTTCTCAAATCATCTAATTTACCTGCTGCTAGAACTCTTCCATGATCGATTACAGCTACCCTCGTGCACAACCTTTCTGCAATCTCAAGGATATGAGAACAGAGGAAAATAGTGCCACCATTTGAAATATGATTTAACAATAATTCGCGACATTTTCTTTGATAGATTGGATCTAAATTTACAAATGGCTCATCGAGGAATAATAATCTTGGTTCATGGATAAACGCAGAAGCAAGCATTACTTTTTGTCGTTGACCTTTTGATAGATCTTTGCACAAAGTCCCACCTTTGTCAGTCATTCCAAACCAATCAAGCCAATAATTGACTTTTTCATTGATTCCATCTATTTTTCTCAAACGAGCTACAAATTCTAGAAATTCTGCTGCAGTTAGATACGATGGTGGAGATTCAGATTCGGGAACAATTCCGATATTTGCCTTCACTAATCTTGGTTTAGTTTCTACATTAATCCCTAGCACATTTGCAGATCCAGCACTGGGTCTTAATTGCCCCGTCAATAGACGAATAAAGGTCGATTTTCCGGCACCATTTGGACCGAAAACCCCGAAGAATTCTCCTGCTTGAACCTTTACATCAAGAGGCTGTAGTGCTACAAAGTCACCAAATCTCTTAGCTAATCCATTGGCTTCAACTAGATTTTCTGCCAAGAAATTACTCACCTTTCCACTCTGCTTTCCTTCTTTCCATGAAAGCATTTACCCCTATTTCTTTGTCTTTAGTATCGAATAAATCAACAAACATATTGTGTTCTAATATAATTCCATCTGTAATCGGATTATCCAATGCGGCACGGACTGCTTGTTTTGCTACTTGAATAGTTAAAGCGGATTTGGATGAAAGATTATTGGCAATTTCCATCCCTTTGTTCATCAAATCGTCTGGTTCAACGATGTGATTCACTAATCCAATTCGATATGCTTCTTCTCCGTCTATCATTTCTCCACCCATAACCATTTCCATTGCTTTTCCATATCCAACAAGCCAAGTTAATCGTTGAGTCCCCCCTCCTCCAGGTATCAGCCCTAGATTAATTTCTGGAGTACCAAACATTGATCGGTTTGTTGCAACTCTAATATCGCATGACAAGGCGAGTTCACTACCGCCCCCTAATGCATATCCATCAATTAGAGCAATTGTTGGCTTTCTTAATTTCCAAACTGCTTCCCAAACATTATTTTCAAATTCTGGACGAATAGTAGTACTATCTTTTCCAACAAATTCACCGACATCAGCTCCAGCAACAAAAGCATGAGGTTTCTGTCGTTTTCCTTCAGGAGGAGGCAATGGAGAAGCACCTCGGAAAATTACTACCAAAACTTCGTCTGACTCTTGTGCCCAAGTACAAAGTGATTTGATGGCTTCCTTTACATCGATGTTTAATGCATTTAATTTTTCAGGTCTATTTATTGTTGCAATGATAATAACTCCATTTTCAGATGAGCATTCTTCGATAGTAAGTTCTTCCACATCAGGACGTTCGGCCATGTCCCTTCGACATGAGTTTGATACATAGCATCATTGATTAAAAGTCAGAATTTATTGTTCTGAATTTGGAGGTGGAGGCAATTCACCAACCTCTCCTGATAGTGGGGGAGGCGGAAGGTCACCAATTACTCCTGGTAATGGCGGAGGAGGTAATCCTCCCAGATCTGGTAGTGGTTCAGATTCACTTTCAGCGGCTCTTAGACCTACATCTAATGGTACCCGTAGTCGCAGAATCTTATTTTCATCAATACGAATTAATACCCTTCCATAAGGGTGTCCTGGGGCTGGATTTTCGGGTTCATCAATAACTTGAATTTGATTGGATTGTTGTAGAATTTTCTGAAGTTCTTCTCTGGAATCTGCTTCGTATCGAGATCTTAACGTATCCCCTCTAATTTTGGCTAATTGCTTCCTTCTACGCTTTTCAATCCCTTCACGGATTTCTTTTTGAGATTC
>CAZRCY010000065.1:0-9146 GCA_964598735.1 uncultured Candidatus Poseidoniales archaeon | reverse complement strand
CAAACATCCCTTCTTCTATCACCCTGCTAAAAGGTGCACACTCAACATACCATGTACGGCCGCCAAGTATTCGTAGAATACATGGTAGAGAGACTGAATTAAAATCACTGGATAAATGGTTTGATGGCAAGGCTGCTGGAATGCTTATTCACGGAATCGCAGGTACGGGAAAAACTACTTTAATTTCTCACTGGACTCAATCTTTGCTTGATAGAATGCCCAGCTTGAGATTGATGTTTTATCCATGTCATCCTTGGGATTCTCCATTAGGATTATCAATCAGCCTTCTCCATAGATTAGGGGTTGAATCTAGAAAAGAAGGTCGTTGGGATCCTCATGATCTCCTTGAAACACTACCTAAATCACCTGGAGCAGTATTCGATATTGACTTATTTCGTCGTCGTTTAATTGAATATCTGACAGATCCAATGGCTCTTCGTGAACGTATTTTTACGGATCATGAATCAACTTCGGAAGTCCCACCATATATCTTGTTAGTCATCGACGATGCACATCATTTAGCAGAAACGGGTCAACATTTGTTTGGAGCATTACTACAAGTTGCAGAAGTCACTCCATTGCGTTTACTCTTTGTATCTCGTACCAGCATGTCATTTTACGATCGAAGAGATGTTTTAACTCGAGGTAAAATGGAGGAACTTCAAGTTTCAGGACTCAGTGTAGAAGTAGTTAGAGATTGGTTGGACAGAATAGATGCTCCTGAAGGAGCGGATGCAACTTCTATTCATCGATTAACTGGAGGACATCCATTAGCTTTGGAATTGCTGGAAATTTATGGAAAAGTAGTTCACGAAGATTGGCTTAGGTTTTTGGATGAAGAAATTTTAGATGTTTTACCTAAAGAAGAACGGATAATTCTCGATATATTGGCAAGCGTTGACCGTCCAATTTCATGGGAGAAATTAGGTAAGGCGGCAGGAGTAGAATCTCGCCCCCCTTCAGCATTAATCGAGTCAGGGCTGATTGTTGAATTAGAGGACGGTATGTGGCTACATGATGCAATGAGAGAGAGATTAAAGAGAGATATTGGCGCCATGAGTCAGGCCTTAGATCGAATTGATGGTTAACTAATTCATATGTCTATTTAGCCAAGCATCCATTCCAGCCTTAGGAAGAGCTCCTGTTTGATTCGCTACTGGTTCTCCATTGTGAAATAGTAGAAGAAATGGGATTCCTCTGACGCCATATTTACCTGGGGCTAGAGAGTTAACATCAGTGTTTACTTTGGCTACGGTAATCTCCCTTTCTTCAGCAATTTGGTTAAGCACAGGCGCAATTGCTCTACATGGGCCACACCATGGTGCCCAAAAATCCACCAACACCCATTCTGCACTCTTAGTCACAACGTCAAAATCCGAATCCCCGGCATCTACAATCTGTCCCATCGTATCACTCGCAATGTTTGTATTTCCTACATGCCTATCAATATATGGACGTCACCATAGTTTTACTCCGCGTAAGGGAGATGAACCTAGCCTTCCTCCGAGGCATGTAAATATGCGAATTACACCTAGTATTCTTACTGCCGATTTCACTCGTTTAGGAGATATTCTCGACTCTGCAATCAGTTCAGGAATTGATTGGATTCATCTGGATGTCATGGACGGAAATTGGGTTGTCAATAGAACGATTACATTTGGTCCTGCTTTAATTCGTAGCATTCGTGAAAAAGTAGGGTCAGAAATTTTTCTTGATTGCCATCTGATGGTGACCAATGCAGAAGAAACCTGGAAACAATATGTTGATGCAGGGGTTGATTTAGTCATCGCTCATATTGAAGCAATCAAAAATCCAAGTGCCTTGATTTCCAATCTTCATTCCGCAGGAGTACAGGCCGGACTAGTGCTAAATCCAGATACCGACGCATCAACAATACTTCCGTATTTATCAAATCTTGATCTAGTATTAGTTATGTCCGTGGTGCCCGGAAAAGGTGGACAATCCTTTATGCCCGAAGTAGAGCAAAAAGTCAGAACCCTCCGTTTAGCTATTAATGAGCAAAAAGAGAATGGGGGTAGAAATACGATGCTGATGATTGACGGAGGAATCAAGTCCCATAATGCCAAATTAGTTGCAGACTGGGGAATTGATATTGCTGTAGTTGGAAGTGGTTTAATCAATTCAAAAGGCACAATACATGAAAATTTAGATGAAATTATTTCCTCAATTAACACTTGAATTTCCCAATGTACATCAAGAAAATTACGAGCATTGAAATTGGACCACACATAGGACGAACTATGGTGTCCACAGACTGGGTGACTTCACAGATTTTGGAAGTCGTTCCAGATGCTGATGTAGAAGTAGTCGATCTCAATGGGACTGGTGACCATTTTCATGTTCGGGTGATTTCTGTTTCTTTTGATGGGCTAAGGCCATTACAACGTCAAAAACCGATATTGAATCTTTTCAAACCACATATTTCCTCTGGTGATGTTCATGCATTGGACCTAAAATGCATGACTCCAGAACAAGCGGCTCAGGCAGGAGATACTACATTTCATCCACATGGAGACGAAAGTCCCTTTTTCGGAGTGCATATCCGAAGACCAGAAAAGAAGTGAAAATATGACAGAATTTAATTGGACACCAGATGAATTACAGGCAATAGTCGACGAACATATTCTTGTTTTGTTTATGAAAGGTACACCGGAAGCCCCGCAATGTGGCTTTTCAAATCGTGCTGCTCAAGTATTGAACCAACTTTCACATCCTTATGCTTCTGTAAATGTTTTAAGTGACAGGATTGCAATTCCATCCATTTGTCAGTGGTCAGATTTCCCAACTATGCCTCAAATATTTGTAGGAGGGGAGTTGATTGGAGGTTCCGATATTGCTCTTGAGATGTTACAAAGTGGTGAATTAAAATCCATGTTAGTTGAAGCACGCGAGTCACGTGGAATGTCAAGTGAATGGACTCCAGAGTCCTAATTGGCGATAACATGCCATCTATTCTTTGGATTACACATAGAGATATTTCTTCCGATCTCACACGGACATCTAGGTTAGGAATAGCAAATGAATTAGAAAAAAGAGGGCATTCCATAATTTGGATGTCTCCTACTGAATCGATAGGACATTCTGTTTTTCGTTCTAAAAGGCTAGGATTTGGGCATAAGTCCTTCACAAAAAGTATTCGCAAGTCTATATCAAAAATTGATTCTCCCGATATTGCCATTGTTGAATGGACTGCAATTGAAGGATGTTATCATGAACTTCATCAGCGTTCAATTCCTTGGATAATTATGGATAGAAGTCCTCCAACAAGTCGCGGGATCGTTGGAAAAATTCAACAACATCAATATCATAAAGCTTGGAAGATAGCAAGAAAATTCTCTATTGGTGCAGCGATTAAATCGAAATTTCATGTTAAGTCTACACATAATATTCCTTATGTTATTGTCCCTGGAGGTGTTGATTGTTCTAACTTTAATATCGATCGAAAGGTTAGAGATACACCGAATTTGATCTATCTTGGCTCAATTTCTAAAGTGAGGGAATTAGAAAGATTAGTTTACATGGGACTTGAAGTTAGGTTTGTAGGTTCAGGGGATGCAGTAGATCGGTTACGATTACTTGGTGCTCAAATTGATAATCCTTGTTCTAGTAAAGAAGTACCTCTCATTTTATCACAAGCGGATATTGGATTACTCCACTTACCAAATAGATCGGAATGGAGTGGGGCATCTCCACTGAAGGTTAGCGAATATGCAGCATCTGGAATGTGTGTAATTAGTTCGGATGTGTCTGGTTTGTCGGATTTTAAAGATGAGGAATGGCTTACTTTGGTTCCTCTTGGTGATGATTCTACCTTTTTTTCAGCAACTCATGATTTGATTCAATCTGGGATGGATGAGATCAGAAGGAAAGGGGAATTAGCCAAGAAATGGGCAATTCAAAATAGAGACTGGTCAGTATGCGTGAATGATCTTGAAAAATTTATTATTAATTCTTTGAATTGATTTTTGTAATTTCATCGTAAATAGTGCCCCATCTTATTCTATCGGTTTCAGGATCTAGTCCTTCTACATCATTCCTAGAGTTTTTCGACATTATTTTCCATCCTTCAATATCATTCATTTGTTTTTTTATTTCCTGTTTCCAGGTTTGAATATTTCTTTCATTAACCACAACTCCTCCTTGATTAATGAACGGTGAACAAGTTTTTGAGACTATAGCTGGAAGTCCGGATGCGAGCGCATCGATTAGGGAGAGCGGCATTCCTTCATGTTTAGAGGGCATTAACAAAAATCCTGCTTTATTCATTAGTTCATCTAATTCAGAATCTTCGATCCAGCCTTCAGCTATTATTCCGTTTATATTCCTTAATTTTGGATGTAAATCTCGTTCATTTGTTCCGACTAAATGTAGATAGATATCATGTCCTTCTTCCCTCAGTTGTTTTACTGTATTAATTGCTAAAGAATGACCCTTAATATGACTGGGCCGACCTACTAGTAGTAACATCTTGATATCTCGTTGTTTGGTAGAAATCGGAATTAGTCCTCGTCGATATGGATTTGGAACAACTTTGACATCTTTTTCCACCATTCCTTCCAACCATTCTTTCCAATATTCAGATAGTGTAACAGGGTATACATATTCTAAATTTAATATTCGTGATATGTCTCTGCCGATAAATCCCTTTCCAAACTTTTCAAATGCTCCAGAGTGCAAGTGAACTATGGTTGGGATTTTTTGCTGACTTGCTTTTTGAATAATTTTTCTTTTCCTATACCATGAGAATCGAGTAGCAGTATGAACATGGATTAAATCTGGTTTTTCATTTAATTTTTTTACGAATTCTCTTTTACCACGATTCCATGCCATAATAATTGACAAAATCCCACCATCAGCATGGCTTGTCACAACATCTGAATCCCAGTTAGTTGGTGGATTATTGTGTAGGCGTTGAATTGTTCGCCCCATCCCTCCTTTGGTCTGAGCGGGACCTACATGCAAAACTGTCTTTCTCACGTTCACCGCAGACGGTGGCCAATCAAAGGTATTGGGTAAATTGCTACTTCAACACATAGAACAACATGGGGAATGAAAACCTCTGGCCATAACCGAGATTGATGCTAGACATTCTAGCCTTGATTCAGATATCCTTTGCGTTCATAGGGATCTCACCATTTCTATTTTATTGGATTAAGATGAAGACTTTGTCTCAACAACCGATGAAAATACCTCCGGTGCCGGAAATTTGGCCTTCATTGACAATTGTCCTTCCTGTGAGGAATGAGGAAATAGTATTGAAGAAAAAATTAGAAAATTTGGAGAATCAAGAATATCCAATTGATAAAATTGAATTAATTGTAATAGATTCTAATTCTCATGATTCAACTTTAGAGATTCTTGAGGAATGGGAATCTTCTCGAAAATCAAAATTTACTTTATCTACCATCATTATGGATGAATATCTTGGAAAATCGGCTGCAATAAATCGAATATTAGAAGAAACGTTTGAATCGGATGCAATGGTAATTACTGATGCTGATGCGCTATTAGCACCTGATTCGTTGAAACGAATTGGAAGATGGCTATCGGATGAAAAAATAGGTGCCGTTTGTGGCTCTCAAAAAATAATTGAAACAGAATTAACAGAACATTTACTCAATGAAAAATCCTATAGATCATTTTATCACGATTTACGAATTGGAGAAAGCTCTCAATCTTCTACTCCAATATTCGAAGGATCTTTAGCAGCATATCGAAATTGTTTGCTTGAGGGGAAACAAATAGATTCGACATACAATGCAGACGACTCCCAACTTGCAATCCTCATTCATAGTGCAGGAGGTCGTTCAATAATGGATCCAGAATTACAATTTTTTGAATCAATACCCAGTTCAACAAAAAGTGCAAAAAGGAGAAGAATACGTAGAGCAAGTGGACTTGTTCATCTTTTTACAAGAAATAGAACCAAAGAATTCGATCCCAAATTTTCCTCTGTTTTTAGAAATGAATCTTGGGCCCATCTCTTTATGCCTTTGTTTGTGTTTTTTTCAGTAGTATCAATGCTTTGTCATATTTTTTATTCGACCCATTTGTTGATTTCAGAAGTCAATTTTGATAATTATCATATTCTTTTGTTATTATTTGATTCATTAATTTTCTTTTGCTTATTGTTTCGTAATCAAATTAAATTAGGGCGTATTTTGATATCTTTTTTGAATGCTCAATATGCCTTATTGTTAGCCCATACTCAGATGTATTTGGGCAAAGATTACCGATATTGGAATCAAGACACTGAATCAAGAATTTCTATGATTAGAGATTTGGAATAAGAAAGGGTTTGGTTCCTGGAAAGGGCCACAATATGGCCGATTCCAGAAACCAAGAACTATTTTGTTGCCTCAATGGCTTGTAATACGATTACTACACTTAAGCGACAGTAACGGAGTTAGTACCAGATAGTACCTGTCCGTTGTACTGGATTGTGATAGTCAAGTCGCAGGAGCTAGTGCATAGGTCAGCTCCGTTTTCCTTGATGTATACAATCTCGTCTGATTCCCACTGGGTGTCAGAATCGCCGGTCTGCTGGATTAAGCAGTCAGCGCCGTCAGCGTTGGTTGCAATTTCGCAAGTGAAAACTTCGTCACCCTTCTCTAGCTTGAAGCTAAGGAAAGCCCAGTTTAGGTTCTCATCTGCATAGGTCCACGACATCCTGATCATTGTGTCGTCGGTTTCACCTGACAGGAACGCCGATGCATCTTCTGCACCGAAGTTGTTCAGGCTACCTGCTTCTGGTTGGTCGCTCGCCAGACTGTTAGCCCAGACGTATAGTACGCCTGCTAGTACCACTGTGATTGCAACCATCAGAATGGTCGCGATAACAGGGCTTACAGCCTCATCGTTCTTCTTTTCCATGTTTGTGTTCATGTTTTTGTCCTTCTGCCCCGACTCAAAGGAGGGGCATTCCCCCATACCCCTCATTGATATTAATGTGTCTGCCGTCATGTATACCTATCATGGCAATTTACAATGCATTTACGTGTAACGTTTTTGGGGCATTTTATCACATGTTTTTGATAAAAAATAACCTAGTCGAAAAAATGCATTTCGAACAAATTTTGGAGCATTTTATTTGTAAGAGTAAAATAACCTCCGGTGAACGAATTTAGGTGTACAGGGCAGAAGGACAGCGTGAGGGGATGGGATGCACTCAACGAAACCTCAGGTCCCTGTACACACTCGGATGTACACGGGGGGGGTATAATGGTTTCACTTCTATTTTTCATGGAACAGTTAGGATTTCAGGTCCACCTTCAGTGATGTAAACAGTATGTTCACATTGGCCAACTAATCCTCCGTCTGCACATTTTAGGGCAGCATAAGTCTCAACAAATCTGATAGATTCTAACTTTTTGATTAAAGCATTCCACTTTCTCAGATGACTTTCTTCACCTTCATTTGGAAATGGCTTTTCCAGAAGAGGAAATGCCCATCTTTCTGCAAATGGGAGCGTGTGATATCTTTCTTCAATATATCTCGCCATGGTAGCGCCCAATGGTTTGATTTTCTTTTTCGCTAGAGCTTGCCGAAGGTTTACGTTTCCTGTAACTCTAAAAATATTAGAGGAGTCATGAGGAGATATATTTTCTACAAGTCCAGAATCCCCTGTTGTATTGAATGGTTCAATAGCAAAAACACCTCCTAAAGGGACAGTCCCTTTGTATCCTGGATGATTCGCACCACATGCATAACTTGGAACACTTACTCCTGCATGTAAATTGAATTTCTCCAATTGATGCCCACTCAGATTTCTTATTGGTTGAAAACCAGCATCCACTGAAACTTGTTCAGCAGCAGCCCCAATTTCATGCCAAGGAGTTCCTGGATGCATTAATTCAATAGACGCATCTCTCGCTTCTTTTGAGGCTTTAATTTGATCCGTATGGTTATTTCCATTTCCAATTTCAATAGTAATTGCATTATCTCCGATTGCCCCCTTTACGTGCACTCCAATATCGAGTTTAACTAAATCACCCTTTCTAAGAATCATTTGGTCAATGCCATCTGGAGGGTTAACTGAATGATTAGTAGTATAATGAGCAGCAATATCGTTTACTGAAAGAGTACAAGGAAATGCAGGATTCCCTCCATGGCGGCGAATATATCTTTCAGCAGATTCAATTACACTATGCCATGATTGTCCTGCCCCCATGGTAGAAGAGATATGATCGAGGGCTCTCCGAGCAACAGCACCAGCATTTTTCCAGCGTTTTAGATCAGGTCCTTCCATTTCGTAATCACCTCAAATTTGGATATAGTCCCTTCTCTCACTATCTCGGGCTGCTGCCCGCCGGATGAAGAAAGGAAAACGGGACATCGTATCAATGTACTGGGTTTTCCTCCCTTACAAGTTACATCTATTGAATTTTTAATTGATAGCCCCAATGCCTTAGCTGCATCAATACAGGAGTACACGGTTTTCATTCCAGAAATGTTAGCTGAGGTGGCTGTTAGTGGGCCTACTTTTTGTAACAAATCACTAGCGATGGGGTGCCCAACAACTCGTATTGCAATGGAGTTTCCACCGATTCTAGAATCGAACTTTGTTTTGCCTTCTAGAATACATGTTAATGCTCCCTTTGGAAATAAATTTAGAAAATTTTCGAGATAGTCTGGAATTCTCACAAATTGTTCCATTTGCTCGAAGTTAGCAACTGCAATACTAACTATTTTCAAATTATCTCGCTCTTTCATTTTGAATAATCGATCTAAACCAATTTCATGAGGTAGAACTCCTAATGCAGGAAGAGTACTTGTAGGATAGATTACAGGAAAGTAATCTTTAATTTGTTGGATATAGTGTTCTGAAAACATATATCCTCCTCACGAAGCAAGCCATTCTCCGATATGGAGAGATGCTATTTTGTGTGCTTCTTCAATGGTAGGTGCTCTAACCAGAAGCCTTCCTGATGGATATAATGTCATCTCAAATTTGCCTTCAAACGTATGACAAAATTTAGATCTTAGAGAACATGAAAAACCTGATTTTTCAATCCTTTCAACGATTGTTTCGATTGAAATCTCAGGAGGATTTTGAGGAACTATTGTAAATGCAGTATCACCACTACAGACTTCAATAATTGCTCCGTCCAAAATCTCACCTCGTT
>CAZRCY010000064.1:0-9471 GCA_964598735.1 uncultured Candidatus Poseidoniales archaeon | reverse complement strand
TCACTTGATCTGCATCTCTCGGAGGCATGTGTTCTTTGATTGCGAATTTTGTAAAGTCAGCAAAATTGTTGATCATTCCAGGTAAAGCCCACCAAAAGCCAGCATAACTTCTATTCCCAACCTGGGTAACCTTTGGATTACTAGAATCGTTACCGAAATTATTCCACAAAAATCCATTGATCCAACCAATTGGTACTCCAATCCCAAATGGTAAATTCTTCCACCATTCTACTCGGATATTGCCTTCACCTGTCCATAATGAGCGAATTGCAATTGTTGAACCACGATGATCCATCAAACGGGCAATGAGTTTCCTTTCCATCCAAACTGGGCCCAATACTGCCAACATCGTAACTACAAATATTATTCCAGCCATAGCAAATTCGGCAGAAAATTCACTTAACCAGTATTTTTGTTCCCAAAATCGAGTCATTCCAATTGTTTTGTCCATCGTTTGTTCAGTAACCCACGCCACTGCTCCTCGAACATCAAACCAGTCTTCTGTAGCCATACAATCACCGATCTGTCTCCCCGATACAAGGATCGAAACTCCCCATGATCGCAGGGACATCAGCAATTTTGTATCCGATCATACATTTTGCTGCATAAGGAATAGTGATGAACATAGGAGAACGAATAGAAACTCGATACGGATTCTTTCCTCTTTCATCTCCGCCTCCAACGATATAAAACATAGATTCTCCACGAGGATCCTCAAAATGGTGGAAGCCTGTTTGACCATCGGTTGCACGAGATGGAGCTTTAGCCACAAGGGAGGGGTCTCCTGGTTCATGATATGTTTCTGCACCTCCGGGAATTTTGTCTAATGCTTGAAGAATTAATTCTGCTGATGTCTTCATTTCATCTAATCGAACTCGATAACGATCGTAACAATCAGCGCCCTTAACTGAAGATCTCTCCACAGAAGGTATCCAGTCTAACTCATCATATACGGAATAAGGATGTGCCCACCTGACATCATAATTTACCCCTCCTGCTCTAAGGTTAGGGCCAGAAACACCATGATTTACCATCTCCTCTGGTTTTGCATAACCCACACCCTGAGTACGAATGAGAAAAATTGTGGACTCGTCAAGTAGTGCTTCATATTCATGAATTCGGTCAAGGAATAACTTCACTTTGGCCCTACAACGCATCGCAAAACCATGAGGTAAATCACGCTTCACTCCTCCAATTCTAGGAAAATTGTAATGCATTCTGGAACCACCTAACTCCTGTAAAAGATCGAGCATTAGTTCTCGTTCTCGAAGACAATACACGAATGCAGTAAGATTGCCAATATCCGGGCAGTATGCCCCTAGCCACATCAAATGACTAGCTATTCTTTGAATTTCAACTGCAATTAATCGAATATATTCTGCTCTTTCCGGGACTTCGACCTCCAATAAATTTTCAGCAGCATAAATGTATGAATGTGACCAAGTGTTCGCACTAGCATAGCATAATCGGTCACAGTATGGGGTGATTTGAGTGAAGTCACGCGATTCGCATATCTTTTCTACACCACGATGGATATAACCTAAATCAGGAATTGTTTCAACAATGGTTTCTCCATCTATCTTGACTTTTAGTGTCCATAAACCATGGGTCATGGGATGTTGAGGCCCCATAGATATCCACATTTCTGCCATCTAAAAACCTCCTACTTGACCTTACCAATATCCTCTGATTTACGCATAAATCCTTGAGCATCGTCATACATTTCGTTGAATTCGTGATATCGTAATTTGTGCTGCTTCTGAAGTGGGTGGAATCCGGCTGGAGTTTCGTGAGGTTGCAAAACTCTTCGCATTTCTTTATGTCCTTCGAAATCGATTCCTACTAAATCCCAAGTTTCCTTTTCATTCCAATCTGCTCCAACCCAAATGTGTTGTACTGATGGAACTGATGGATTTCTAGTTTCAGAAATTGGAATACTAACTTCAAATTCTAGAGGCATATCTGACCCTTGTAAAATTGAGGCATCAGAGATGATGGGCATTACTATCCCTTCATTAGAAGGTGGATTTTTGATACCCATTCTCATTAGGTGAACAACAACTTGCCATTCCATTTCAGGGGCTTTTTCAGGCCAATGAATACCAGTGACCATTGAACAATAATCTACCCCATGAACTTCAGATAGTGTTTCTGCAACAATCAACCATAACGAAGGCGGACACTCAATATAAACATACGATCTTTGTTGGTTGCCTCCAGCATGCATACGAAGTTCGCAACTCAAGCCTTCACCACTAAATTCTGCTTCTAAAGCAGTAATTACGTCATTAGCAGCGGCTACCTGCTTCTCATGATTGACCTTCATCCCCATCTAATCATCACCTACAACAATTGGACTCGGGTTGTCGTCTACCAACATTGCAGGGCTAACACCATTCAAGAGGATTTTTTGCCTCAATAAATCAAACCCATCAATCAAAGCTTCAGGACGAGGAGGACAACCAGGAATATAGACATCTACAGGAATTACTGTATCAACGCCCTCGAGAACATTGTAAGATTGGAAATACGGGCCTCCTGATATAGCACATTCACCCATTGCGATACACCATTTGGGTTCAGGCATTTGTTCCCACAATCGAACGATTGGATCTGCAAATTTCTTAGAAATAGGTCCGTTAACTAGTAGTACATCGCACTGTCTTGGACTACTTCTGAAGAAAAGACCGAAGCGCTGAGCATCGAAACGAGGACCCCCAGCAGCGGCCATCTCAAGAGCACAACATTTGATTCCCAGATGAAGAGGAAAGAAAGATTTTCTAGAAGCCCAATTGAATAGTCGACCTCCGATAACTCCAATGATATCTTTTAGACGGCTGGCTTTCAATGCCTCGTCGGTAACATCGCCAACTACATCAACTAAGAGTCTACTATTAAAGATAGAATAATTCTGTCCGTCATCAGCCATTCCTTCACCTCAAATGTAAATTCTTCCTCGTTTACGGAAAACATACCATACTCCGAGAACCATGAAACCAAAAATAGCAGACAGTGTAACCAAGCCACCCCATACCTCCTCCAATGAAACTACCTGGCTACCTCCCTGAGCAGTAGCTTCTGTTACAAGGATACCAGCAAATGATAGAAACATGAATGCTATATCAAAAACTAGGAAAATAATTGCATACCAATAATACTGAAAATGAAACTCAATTCGGGCATCTCCAACAGGATCAGCCCCACATTCATATGTACTTAAACGACGTACGTAAAGACTTTGATCGGACTCCATTCCCGGGATAAGTATAGACCTCATTTTCGTCGGATCGTTAGGATCTTGGGTAGGTCGAAGGAAGTAAGATGTTAAGAAGCCACCAAACGGAAACAAAAATCCTACAATAGCCATCAAACCAACTGCAAGATAGTCCGCTGGAATGGTAGACAAAACTCGCACCTCTGAAGGACCTGATGTCCTACATCTTAAGCCACCAGAAACCTACCAATAAGGGTATTCTTCTCTTTGAGGTGTTTATTTGGCGAAATATGAACCCTTGATTGAATCAATCTTCGGACTCGATTAGGTCAAAATCTGCTTGCATACGACGGTTTTCTGCTGATGCTCGTAAAATAAATCCTAAAATAACTATAACAATTAGAGCAAGTCCGCCTATTTGCACATAATTCTGCTGTGATTCAGATAAACCAAGTTGATTCCCCCAAGTTGGTTCAACCCCCAGTGCTACTAAATCAAGTGGAACACCATCTAACGGTGATTCGATTGGCTCTATTCTAACTACAAACGGAAGACGATCTTCACCCACAATGCCAATAGGTGGAGATGCCTTCACAAGTATTGTTTGAGATTCTCCGGGATTAAGGAAAAATGTGTCATCCATATCGTGACTTAATGTCCAACCTCTGAGTCCATCGGAAAGATTGACAGTGTATTCTGCTCTTGCATTTCCAGTGTTTGTAACATTTAGTTCGTACTGCACTGAAGAGCCAATATTTACTTGCTGAGTAGATTCTGTTAACACCTGAATATCTATTTCGTATACAGTAGCAATAGATAACATAACTTGAACACTGTTGGGGTTAGCTGCATCATTCATGGAAGCAGAATTAAGAATTAATGTTCCATAATCCCCATCCTCGGCAGCTGGAAGTAAACTAAGAGTGACGGTGAAAATAAGAGGATCGGAAGAGGGGGAACCCATAACAAACGGACCACTGATTTCTGTTCCATTACTGGAAAATGTAACTTCCACAAGACTTTCCATACCAGAAAAACTGAGTAAGCCTTCATCTTCGAAACTACTATTTCCAGAATTAGATACCAATATGTCAAACGAATATGTCATATCTGGAGCGAGAGCAATTTCTAATGAGTCAGGGTCATCGCCTGGATCAGCAAATGCAATTGATGCAGAGTAGTCATAATTAGAAACTCGAACCTTAAATGATGCAGAATCAAACTTATTTGTATTTCCTTGGATGTAAACTTGTGCCCTAAATTCTTCTTCTTCAAATTCAAATGCACCTGAATCCACGGTTACCTGCATTTCAACTGTTGCTGACTGGCCAGGTTCAATCACAACAAGACTAATCTGATTTCCTTGAGAATCGACAAAACGAGTATTCCAAGAGGGGGAGATACAATCATTCTTGACTCCATCATCACAAGCCTCGAACAGGAAATTATCTTGGATATTTCCGTCATTCATAATCATGAACGGGAAACGAACAATTTGACCAGCAGATCCGGTCTGAGTCATTATTTCTCCACTTCCAACTGATGTAGCAACGGTTAGTTCGTGAATCTCTGCGACACTAACTCGGAAAGTTTCAACGGATAAGGTTCCCAAAGATGCTGCAAGACTTGAAGATACACTAATCGTGACCTCAACATCTTGATCAGCACGGGCATCGCTTGGTACTGAAACTTGAACTTCTACGCTTTGAGAACTACCTGAATTTGCATGTCGACTGTTCAATGTAATAGAAGAAGATGCAAAGGAAACTGACCAGCCATTAGGTATTCCAGACTGACCCAAAAATTGAACGGAGGCACCCAAGACAAGAGTATCCTGTCCATTCCCTTCATTAGTTATTGAAAGTGAATTTATTGCAGATGAACCAGGTTCAACATTGGAGACAAAACCTGTGGAAATTTGTAGATTTGCTGCGTGGGACTGTCCAACCTGTACAGAGAGGGTTGCATCACATTTCATTGAAGTACCATCCATCCCTTTGATGGTAATCAAAGTACTAGTGCCAGATTCGATAGAGTCGTCTGGAATAATTTCCAAGTCAAACGTTCGAGAACTTCCTTCAGAAATTAACCCTGAGGATGCTCCGGGGAAGTTAACCCAATCTTGATTGACTCCAGAAGTATCTGTGGAAACTGTCCACTGAGTATTTCCATCATTAGTTACAGTGAATGTAGATGTAGCAATTTCGCCAGGACTAACTGAGATTGATGAAGGAGATAAGGATGCAATACATTCTTTTCTCTCGGGAACATTCAATGTGAGCGACAGATTATCTTCCGCTCCTCCACTAGGATTTTGTTGATCTTGAGTGACTACTGCCCTTAGTATAAAGCAATGAGAATCAGCAGACGTACTGGCTCCATTTGGTAAATCCACAGTAACGGTTACATCTTCTGTATCTCCAGAAGATTGTAGATTAACCGTTTCAGGTTCAACCACTGCAGATAAAGAATCAGAATCACATGAACCGTCATCATCCATGCTTAGTGAAACTGTCTCTGCTTGCTGACCTGTATTTTCAACAGTAACTGTCCATTCTACTTTCTCTCCGTCAGAAGAAGAGTACTCTTTAGTTGGCTGTGGAGTTGTGAGTGATACACCGTACACTCCTCCTCCAGAACCAGCAGTTGTAGTTACAGTAATCTCATCCTGCCCAGGTGCCCCAGGTGCCCCAGGAGGGGCTACTTGTGCAGTGCCCTGTACTGTTGTTTCACAATCTCCATCAGCACCTTGACCAACTGTGACAGTTAAAGTGGTGGATTCACTAGACCCTGCACCAATTGTCCCACTAATTTGCTCGATATTAGAAGTGAACCCTTGACACCCCTCTCCTTGAATTGTACTCAAACTAACAGTAATATCATCAGAACCTGTGTTTCTTACAGTGATAGTGTATTCTGCTGGGTTATCAGAATCGGCCTCTTGAGCCAATGTATTAGAACTCAAAGTAATGGTAGCATCAGCAGAAACAATCGGACTCAAAGACATCAAAATCAGCAAAAAAACAGGAAGAATCACTCTGGCCCTTCTGCCTCGCATAACCCTCCGTGAGCATCCTATGGATAAATGACCTCCGACAAGATGCATGTTATTCCTCCACGAATGTTGCTGAAGATGCACCACAACGTCGACAACTTTCCAAACCTGCACGACTACATTCTCCGTGAAGGTGATAGCGAGCACCACAAGAAGGACACGCTCTGCGCTTAGAAGATATGATTTTCTCGCTACAAGCCCAACATGAAACTGATGGAATGTTCGTAGATTCAATGGATATTGGAGGAGGAGGTAAAGTAGCCGTAAACGATTGGCTCTTCGAAGGACGACTTCTAACCACAAGCACTACAGTGACAATTATTCCAAATAGCGTCAATAATCCGGCCAAGGCAAACACAATCCCACCTATTCCTGAATCTGTATTCTCCTGAGTAGGGTTAGTCACCTCCAAATCTAAGTTTTCAGCGGCGATAATAATGTCATCAGGACCTAAGATTTCGACTCTAATAAAAGTAGATTCAGTTACAGCATTATCAGGAGTAATGCGAAAATCAATGAATGTCACAGATTGTTGATTTAGGCTAATAATTGGAGAATCAATTAGTTCTACATCCCAATCTTCAGGGGCTAAAACCCTAACACGATGTTCAAATGGAGCATTTCCTGTATTTTGAATCTCAACTTCAACTTCGTTAGATTCTCCAGCCACGAGAACTGTAGGAGATTTTTCAGACCATGAAATTGATGCTGATTCAACAGACGCAACTCTAACTGATATTATATCTAGTAAAGATAAATCTCCTGCTGTAACTATGGCACCAATAGCTGGCTGAGAACCGGGATTAACACCAGTAGGCATGACAACATTACAAGTCAAATAACCTGAAGAACCAGCGGTTAATTCACCTGGTGAGTCGCATTCATAATTCCATCCTGAGGCTACATCCAATGAATAAACTCCAGACCAATCAGTAGTTCCATCATTTTCTACCAACCATTCTAGTAAAAATCCAGGAGATCCGGCTGTTACATCTCCTGCTGATGAAGGTGTTGTTCCGATAGATCCATTGGCTAACAATATCGATGAGAAAGATATTTTTCCACTATATTCCTCCTGAACTTGAATTTGTAATGGTACACTAACAGAATAACCACTTTCAGTAACAAATTGAAGTCGCATTGTTCCGCTTGATGCAAATCCATTTCCAGTTACTGCAACACCAAAAATTGCCTCTTGTCCTTGTTCGACATTAAATGATGATAATGAACTGCTTATGTCCCATCCTGAAGGACGATTGTCTGCATTGGGAGTAACAACAATATCCTGATTCCCTGTATTCATAATTGTGTATTGAAGAGTAAGAGTTGCATCCTTAGAAACTACACCAATTTGAGTATCTAATCGAGCCGTCAATCTATCAAATGACTGTACCTCAAGGGGTATCTCAATCTCCCAAGATTCTGTTGGGTCTACTTGGGACGTTGCTACAAGTTTTGCCGTTAGACTAGTTCCAGCTGCAATCATTACAGATGGTGGAGTTGCAGTCATATTGATTCTAATTTGTTCTCCAATTTCCATGGTACCTGTAGACCCTCCGGAAGCACCCTTTGTGGAACCAAGCTCATCGAATCCCATACTCCAACTTTGAGGAGCATCGATTCTCAGATCATACCCTTGAACACCATTACCACGATTCGACATCAGTACCTCAAATGAAGTATTATCAACGGGATGAAGAGTAACTAGTGAAGAAGTAGACTGTAATTGAACGTCAGGAAGAACCGGAACAACCAGCATTATATCGATAGGAAATTCAATGTTATTATCTTCATCAGTTCCAGTAATTGTTATTCGATAATTTCCTGGATCCGGTGGCGAAGGATGAACCAAGGTGTAAGTCACATCTACAATCTCACTACCTTCAAGAGGCATTGAAGTTCTATTGAATGAATTAAACCAAGAAAAAGATGTACCATCAAAATCTCTGATTGCGGGACCAGATTGCATAGAGGCATTAGTTGGAACTAATGCTGTATTCTTAATTCTCAATGTCCATGTACTCGAAGCCTGGTCAGCTGAAGTTACAATCTGAGTTGCTTGGATAACATCTACTCTTATCCCGGGAGCTGAAACAATAAGAGGGATGTTTGCCACGTTATTATCTTCATCCGATTCTTCGATTGCTTCATCAGGATCTATATTCACTCGTAATGTTACTTCTCCTTCATCTTGAGGTGTCCATTGCCATTGAAGTACTCTGGTTACACCTGGGCCAATAGTAACAGTCTGGCGTCCCAAATCTGTCCCCAATGTCCCTACTTTGAGTATTCCTGCTTCGACAACAAGATCTAATGCTCTTCCACTCCCCTGGTTGGAAATTGGAACAGAAATTGTCATCTCTTCACCTACTTGTGGAACCTCTGATGAATAAGATACATCAGATAAAACAACTATTGGATCTGATCTAAGATCATTGACATTGACTCCACGAACTGCGATAGAATAAGGTTGCTCACTTCTCCCTCCTCCGTGGTATACATCAGAAACTCTCACAGTCCAGACACCTGCAATTGCTGAATCAACTAGAACTACTTCGAGATTGTTAGTTGCATCAGGAGAACCACCCGGTGCTGAACGACCTGACTGGAAATTATTTCCTAAATATGAAGTAGTGCCATCTGGAGAGATTACTTCTAGGTCAAGATTATTTCTCAACTGACTAGAACTAGAAGAACTACCTTGATAATCAGACCATGCTAATACTACTTTCAACGGTGAATTTGAACGAGTGAGATTGAATTCATAGGTTGCAGAATTACCAGAGCGAAGACTATTCCTATCATCAACAAAAATTCCTACATCTGTTCCAGGCACCAAGGAATTTGCAACATTAATCCTCCCCCATCCCTCATTATCGTTAGGTATGTCTCTAGAACCCATATCTTCTGCGCCCAAAACTAGCAGTGCCTTGACTAACGAACCTTGTGGTGAAGGGCGTCCAGCAATTTCGGTAAGATATTCATGAACAAGTGCGGAAGCCCCTGCAGCATTGGGAGCTGCCATCGAAGTACCAGAATATTCGATATACCATGTGCTCTTCCAACTATTTCCACCTGTATCTTGAGCATCCTGAGATAGACAGGATCTTACCCAAGATCCTGGAGCAGCAAGATCAGGTTTAATTCGACCATCGTCGGTCGGTCCTTTACTACTGGATTGAGCAATAGTATCTGGCGCACT
>CAZRCY010000063.1:0-9606 GCA_964598735.1 uncultured Candidatus Poseidoniales archaeon | reverse complement strand
CTTATCATTTTCAAGACTATCTTGACGAAAAAAGAGAGTATCCAAATAATGAAATTGACTATTGGGGCGCACCAGAATGCCCTGAACAATTTCCGATGGCATACACTTTCGATGTGCTCGGAAATTCAAACATGACAAAACATGGTGAGATTCAATTAATTTCACATCACCATAATTTCGATGGTCATTCCACGAGTTATAATATTCATAACCATACATTTGAGATTTCGTCAAAGAATTCAACTAATTATGTATCAAGGATTCCTTTGGCTCAATCTGAAGAAGAAGGTGATTTTCTGGTAGTTCTAGAAAGTAGAATAATCATTGAAAATGAATCTTACGAACGAACTATTTTAGGTAGTTGCTTAACGAAATCTGGAGCTGATTCATTAAATGAAATTTATGAAGATGCTGCGTTGACTATGGGAATTACAGGAGGGCCACTCCAACGATTTAGTAACTCAATTGCATACGCTGTTGGAGTGGATAGTTTTGTCGTTGTTGGGTTCTTTTCAATGTGTATTCCACCTATCTTATACTTGGTACTGACACGACTGGTTAAACGCGTCAATGATGAATTTTGAAGAAAAAAAAGCGGATGACTGATGAACCAGTGCTGATGCATGTAGTAATATGGTGGAACGCCCAAGGGGAACTAGGGACTTCTATCCTAATGAAATGAGATTGAGATCTTGGTTATTTGACAAGTTCCATGCTGCTTCCAAAGCACACGGATTTGAAGAATATGACTCTCCAATTCTAGAATATGAAGAATTGTACACTCGTAAACAGGGAGAAGAAATCACCCAACAATTATTCAACTTTGAAGATAAAGGGGGGAGAAAAGTATCCCTTCGGCCTGAAATGACTCCTTCGCTTGCTAGAATGGTCATGGCACAAGCTAAAACATTACCATTACCACTCAAATGGTACTCTATCCCTCAGTGTTGGAGATATGAAAGAACACAACGAGGAAGAGGTAGAGAACACTACCAATGGAATGTAGATATTTGGGGCACAGAAAATATTTCAGCAGATGCTGAACTGATTTCAGTAATGGTTTATTTTTTCAAAAGTGTAGGACTAAATTCAGACGATCTTGTAATAAAAATCAGTAGTAGAAAGGTGCTTGAAGAGGTATTGGGGGCATTAGAGATTGGTGGAAATGGGTTTGCCCAAACATGTATTATTGTAGATAAAATGGACAAACTTCCTCCTGAAGTAATTGAAAATCAATTGACTGAAATAGGACTGAATTCTTCCTCAATTACAACAATTCAAACTATTCTTGGAATTAAGGAATTAAATAAATTGGAGAAGCATCTTGGAGAGCGCAGCTCTGCAGTTTTGGAATTGAAGGAGTTGTTTTCAATGTTGAAATCTTATGACATTGAAGAATGGGTTGAATTTGATGCGTCTATTGTACGCGGTTTAGCATATTATACTGGGTCAGTTTTCGAAGCACACGACAGGAAAGGTGAGTTGAGAGCAATTTGTGGTGGTGGGAGATACGACCGATTACTATCCAGTCTAGGTGGAAATGACTTGCCTGCTAGTGGTTTTGGTTTTGGTGATATGGTTATCATGGAATTACTGGCGGAACGAAAATTATTACCTGAAATTACATCTGGCAGCCAGGATGTAATAATTTCACTAAGCGAAGACCTGCGTGATGCAGCGATCTCTGTTGCTTCTAAGTTAAGAGAAAGCGGAAGAACAGTAGATCTAATTTTAGAAAATAAAAAATTGAAATGGGCATTTCGCCATGCAGATAGGATTGGTGCCTCACGACTTGTAATGATAATGCCCGATGAATGGAAAGAAGGTAAAATAAAAATCAAAGATCTAACGACCGGACAAGATGAAGAAATACTTGTAAGCAATTTGTGAGAAATAATCAAATCAAAATGGACCAGAAGATAGGGTCGAATTGATGACCTAATGACTTCACGTTGATTTATGGGCGATGATTCTGTAATTCCTCTAGCAGATGTAGACCCAGAGAAATGGCATCAGGATTCAGTTGCGATTATCATGCTTTTGTTGGGTCCAGCATTGTGGTTAGTATTAGTCACGCAATTGAGTTTTGGAGTTGGGTGGCTTGCTTTCATTTGTCAAATTCAGATTGGCTTCTACACTTGGTTAACCATTATTGCTTACGGTCAGCAGCGTGCTGCAAGATGGACATGGTGGGGTGTTGTTATTACTGCAGCACTTGGTGCTTGGTCATTGGCAGTAGCGTTGTTGTAATTACAGTAGGTGTAAACCTATGTGGCGCGTCGATAACTGATATTTTCACGTTATGAAAAAGCAGAAGAAAAAGTGGACTTTTGGGTTGCTATTTGGTCGGCCATACTCGATAGAGTGCCAAATATTCCCTTCAGGGAATTAGTACACAAAGAACATCAGCAGCATCCGTCACAAGAGCAGTTAGATCCACAGGGGTTACAATCACAACATTCGCACAGCATGACTTTCCCAATGGTTATTAATAATTAAAATTGTCTAAATTAATAGTTGTTCTATAATCGGTATTAACCCAAAATTAACACAACCAAAACTACCAAATCGATTTCCAGCCATGTCTAAATAACACAATTAATGAGAAATAAATATGGAAAAGACGATCCTTACTGGCAAGTGCAGCGCGTGCGACGAGAAAAAGCCTACATTTCTGTACCATGGGTCGAATTCAAAGAAAATTGAACTTTGCAAAGCATGTTATGACAAATACCATGCAAAGGAAATGATACAATACTGGAAGGACCATATTGCAGAGGAGAAACTTCGGACCGGAATTGAATAAGGACTTTCGACGTGCAGATTGAGTTGGCGAATCTCATTTAGTAGCGATGATTCCAGAAGAATGGAAGGTGAAACAACCTTAAAAAAATCATACTAAATTCGAAATTGATGCCAAAATAGGGTCGAATTGAGAAGTAATTAATGCATATACTAAACTTAATGTGAATATCATAAATATCCAAAAAATGGGTTCAGACCAATTCTTTACCTTACGGCCATCGAGAGGTCCATATGGTATCATATTGAAGGCAGCTAATATTGAATTGCCCCATAACCAAGCCGTTACAAATTGGCTGACAAGGTTATTGCTGGTTATACCTAGGAGTAAACCTCCGCCAACGATTCCTATTGCAAAAAGAACCAGGTTTGATATGGGTCCAACCAGTGCAATCTTTCCATTTTGTTCTCTACTTATATTTCCTGCAACCATCACTGCACCAGGAGCCATGAAAACGATTCCCAATATTGCAGCAAGGATAATTCCATTTTTGAGTCCTTTGGGATCGGCCCTAAATTCTGCCCAACAACCATAATGACGTGCTAGAAATTTGTGCGCTAATTCATGAATTATGAAAGCTGGACCTAAAGCTAATATGTATAGAATACCCCAAATCAACATTTCATAAACGACGGAAAACAAGGAGTTACCACTAGACAATATTGTGAATATACCACCCATTCTCATGAAGGCTAAAGCCAGACCAAATGCAAGTGTAGCTAAAATTAAATCGTTCATTTCTCTTTTAGAAAAATGCCAGAATGACCCTTCGTGTCTCATTACAGGCTGTTGAAAATACATGTTGTCCATGAAGGCCCGAAAAATTTCTCCCACTGGAGGATTTTGTTGATTTTGTTGAATGATTACGCGAACATGACGTGAATTATTCGATTCATTTGAGGGTTTTTTTTGGGTGCCACGAAAAAATTCCTCTTCTTCTATAATTACGCCCCCATTATGTCTCTGGCATGTATCTAATTTAGAGTTGTGATTATTCCTTCTGCATCCACAACTAACGATTCAGACTGTTTGTCATCCATTTCTGGATAATCTGTTCTTCTATGGCTTCCTCGACTTTCTTCTCGAGCATCAGCAGTAGATGCGATTGTTCTAGCGAGTACAAGCATCCCTTCAAGTTCCAATGCCCTTACTAATTCAGTATTCATTACAAAAGATTCATCAGATATTCGTGTGCTTTCTTTTACCATCTCTTCTATCTGCGCGGAACAAGATGAAATAACTACTGCGTCCCTCTCCAGGCCCATACTTGAATTCATCAATCTTCGCAATGATGCCATGCCAGCTCCAACCGATGTACTGGATTCATTTCGTGACAATACTTCTATGGAATTTTCAGACACTAGCGCCATTTCATGTAGAAAATCCTGCTTTCCGAACCCCACATTGTTGCTCCATTTAGCCGCGGAAAGCCCTGCATTTGAGCCACCTATTAGATCATCTAAAATTCGATTACCGGGGATTGTGTCAGCACCGTGCATTCCTGAATCTGCTGAGCCACCAGCAGCATACAAGCCGGTTAGCCACATATCATGAGAAAGTAAAGCACGTCCTTGACTATCTACTGCTACACCACCGATTGCAAAATCAGGTTGTGGTTCGATTGGGACTACATCGTTCCATAAATCAATACTAAACCTAGAATCAAGAATATTCGCAGTAGTGGTGAACCATTCTCGTTCCGGAACTGGTACATTTCTAGCATCTAAAACATAATCGCCATCTAACAATGAAACAGATGCTTCGGTCATTGTTCCTGTTATTTCAACATCATCACCGTTAGATTTACGAATTCGTGCACCTGCTGATAACAAAGAAATTGGTAAACGATAATTCGATGTTGGGACACATAATGGGTGCCATGAGATAAATTCCATTCCACGTAATTTCGCACCAGCCCTCAAGGCGAGTGATGCCCCCAAGCCATTTCCTCCTTCATCGATCCAAAGGCCAGAATGATCTTGTGTTGCGAGAATTATTGCCTTAGATTGAATTGAGGTTATCACTCCTGTTTGAATATCTAAAGCAACTAATCCTCTAACTCTTTCACTTTCTACAGAAATAGATACTGAATGAAGATCGTATTTTCGAGGAATTCCACGTTTCATACATTGTTCTTCTAATATTCGAATGATTTCTCTGCCTGTTGAATCTCCTGCCGTACATAATCTAGGAGATGAATGGCCTATACTGTCTGCGGGAGAGGGTGAACCAGATTCGTTTCTTATGAAATTGAATCCCCATTTCTCTAGTTCGATTAAATTGTCTAAAGCTGATTCACATCGTTGATTCACTACTGTAGAGTCTGAAAGGCCGAATCCTGCAGAAGACGTGTTCTTGCCGTGATGTATGTGGTCGCTTTCGAAAACAGATACTGCAAGCCCTGTTGAACAGGCTTTTGACTGAGCGTTGCTAGGTCCGCCACTCTCGATTACTGCTACAGTGGCACCTGCATCGGAGGCGGCGATAGCTGACCTAAGTGCTGCAATTCCAGAACCAATGACTACAACATCCCATGACTCCATTGACTCACCCGACATATTGGCCACATGAAGCGACAACATAAACGCGGCGGCTTGAAGAATTTCGGAATTATCTCATTTTCAAAGTACTACTAACCTCTCGAAGGGCCTCAATACCTAGACTACTTGCACGTCTCATTCTAACTTGTGTACTTCCAGATCCACTACTCCGTTGCAGAACATCGGTAGACAATACCACTGACGAAATGGTCTCGCCACCTTCTTTTCGTAAGTGAATTTGGACCGGATGTTGCCCTCTACTCTTTGGAGACCAAGCAATCCCAATCCATAATACAAGGCCCCTTTCCATTAAAATGGAAAGACGATCAGCAAGAGTTTCTGTCATTGACATGGTATTCAAAGGAATTGCAGCGGGTAAACTTGGGGTGGGCTGAGGAGTGACCCTAAACGTTTGAGAAATGGGAAGGCCGTCCGGAACAACTACTTCTACTTCTACAGTTTCTTCGACTTCTCCAAAATTATGAATCATCAAGAATAAGTCTCCTTGGCCATCTGAACAGGTGAGGGGTAAATCATGGTCCATTCTCCATTCAGAATCTGTAAGCGATACATTGCCTGAAAGTATATCATTCCTTACTCTACGAATAATGCGGAAGAGTCCAGGTTGCCAAGCCTCTGTATGTTCCAATAAACGGTTAAGAGTTGTAATATTGAATGGTAGATGTTTCTCACCTTGGGAAGAGGGTTCATCTTCGAACTCTGATGTAGTAGATTCTTGTTGCATAATTCTATCTCTCATTTCCCTTCTGACAATCGATGTCAAGATATTGTTTAATTTCCAAGCATTAGTTCCATCTTCCCCAGTCATGTTAGATAGATATACGGCCTGAACAATTCTTTCTCTCGCCAAGGATGCTGGTAATTTATTTCTTATCGATGGTTTGAGTTCGTCCAACCAAGCAGACCATTGAGATGCTGAATCTGGGTCCATGTGGGCCTCAATTAAATCACTTAGAACTGTGTGCATTTGACTACTATGTTGCGTTGGAGCATGGAATGGTAAATATTTGAATTCTGTAGACCTCATTTGAATTGACCTTTCCAAGCGTATTGTTTGTGCTACTCCAATAGATAAAAGAATCAAACTAGTCATCAAGATCAAGACATTTCCGGGACTCCCTTCCTCGAAATTAGTGTGCAGAAGTACCAGAATCCCCACTGAAGAAAATGTTACTAAACGTATTCTTTCGTTTAGTCTATTTTCTCGTATCATGCTCAAAATTCTTTCTGCGCCAGGAAATGAATTCAGAGATAATTTGTCTGCATTTTTGTTGTTGTCACCAAAATCATTCTCAGCTGTAGCAAATTGTTTTTCGGCGGCATACCAAGAGGGAAGAAGTACTAATGATGGGAAAATTATCATGAAAATTCCAATTTCATTGATCTTCACTTGTTCTGAGAAAACCATCAAAACAATTAGACAAAATATCATGATAGGCCCCAATAACAATCTCAACAGTTTAACAGGTAAAGATGAAGAGAAATTTACAGAAATATTCCTGAGTTTATCTGTATTAATTTCCTCATTTTCTTCAAATTCATCCAAGGGGATATTGTTCCCATCAGGATCTGGTATTTGTAATGGCATAGTCGACGATAGATCGAGAGAATCGTCGCCCTCCATGATGCTCCGTTAACGTCAACAAACTTCATCCCATCGCAACTATTCATGAAGTAAAGGCGATTCCATTGCAAATGGGCGTGTAGCATAGCCTGGATAATGCACCGGCCTCCTAAGCCGGGGACCGCGGGTTCGAATCCTGCCGCGCCCGTGTAAAATAAAGAAAATTATCCAATTGAAAGACCAAATGACTGTCCTATTGTTCCATAACGGTGCAGAAGATCTTGTAAATAGATCCGAGGGTTTTGGGTTCCAATCATTTCAACCTCGGTCAAAGCCAAGGCATCTAACAATTCTTGGCGCATTAAATCAGGAATAGATAATCGGCTATTCATTACAGCCATATGGACTTGATTTACTATGTCGCTGCCTTCTAGTGCATGTTCTCGAAGCATGTTGTCTAACTCACGCAATGCCCCTGCAGGAATTCGTTTTCTTCTATTACCTACATGTTCATTTTTCCATTCATTCACTCTACCTCGTATGGCTAATTCAACCATGTGGCGGCCAGCTTGTAATGTGACAGAATTGACTAATCTTACTACTGCTTCTCTATCTTGTGCCAATCCTCTATGTACCAATAGATCAAGAGTGAAAATAGCCTTACGTAAATCCCCATTTGAAATATGTGCGATGTCGCCAAAAATACCATCTGAGACTTTTACATTTTCCTTTGAAACAATTTCACGAAGTAAATTCTCTATTTGTTCTAGCGAAGGAGCAGGTAAACGAATAGATCTGGTTCTGGAACGTAAAGCGTCAATTATCCTACTTGGTGATCTAGCAACTAGAATAAATCGAGACGTTTTTCCTGACTTTTCCATCATTCTTCTAAGGTAGGCTTGTCTCTTCATTCCAAGATGGTCAGCATCTTCAATAATGATTAATCTAGAAATTGGAATTCTTCCATCTCGTAAATTAATTTCCTCACCACAAGGTGGAGGATCTGATGAGTTTGTTTCCCATAATGATCTATCAAACGCATCCAAACTGGTTCTATTTGCTAAGGTTGAGGAAGATTCTGAGCCGCCTTTCAAAAAATCCTCAAACTTACCCATAGCTCCAGATGATCCAGCCAAATTTCTGGCCTGTAACACATGGTGTGTTGCTTCCCAACCCGGACCCAGTACTTGTCTAGCAACTAATTTCCAAGTTGTTGTTTTCCCACAACCTGTTGGGCCTGATATCAACAAATGAGGAGGATCACCTTCCATACTAGCAGAATGTAGAGCATCACGAAGATTCTGTGGCAATAATAATTCGTCAAATCGACGAGGAGAGTGTGTTGTTAACCAAAGTGCCACATCTACTGAAGTGAGCGGGGGTCTTTCAATTCAACGCAAGTTGAGGTTATTCAGCAATAACTGATTTGTAACCACCGCGTCGAGGTTTAGTGAAAATTCGATAGCCGCAAGCTTTGCACTGAAGTGTACTAGTTTCACCCATGGTATCAATAGCAATCATGTGTCCACATCTTAAACATCGATAATCGACTTCTGCCATAACAAGCCGACTTAGGACTCATTATTGAATGCCACGGTATAATATTCAAAACAGAAAGGATGTATCAGAATGCATGGATGAACCAACATTCGATGAATTACCATTCGGTCATACATGGGATGAAGGTGATCCAACGTTCTCTGAGTTAAGTGATGTAGGTGGTGTTCTTGGAGCGCTGTTTCTTACTGCTTTTGGTACTCCATTTTTGGGTGCAGGTCTATTTACACTCGTTCAAGGAGTCAATATACTTCTGAACGAAGGTCTTTTCGGACTTTTTCTCATTTTCTTTAGCTTGCCTTTCATAGGTGTTGGAGGAATGGTGGTATTTGGTGGATTGTACAACATAGGGATAGGTATTGGAATCATAAAACCAAAGGATAGGTCTGCGACTCCTCGTAATGGATCTACTGGTCCCGAATCTATGCCACAAAATGAGGATATGGTTGATGTGTTTAGACAGCAACTGAATGATTCTTTGAATGAGTAGTCTCTCAATCAGTTATATCGTTCAAGTAGTATGCCACATTAATGATCCCTGCAAAACAAACCCAAGCAATGTATGGCCATACTAATTTTGATGCTGTTGGGGCGTGTTCGTATATCAACCAAGCATATATTGTTGTGAAAATTACCATTCCCAATATCATAAAACTAGACATAAGGTAATTTGCAGAATTAAAAACACCACTCCAAGCAAGATTAAGCCCAAGTTGGACAAAAAATAGAATTACAACAATAGCAAAATAGTCAATTTCGTTTATTTTGGTGAGGAGAATAGAGAAGCTAATCGCAATCATTGCGTAAAGAACCATCCAAACAGGTCCAATAATCCAACTGGGTGGTTGGAAGAATGGTTGATATTCTGAATTAAATGTCAAAAAATATCCTCCAAGTGGATTACGATAATTTTGCCTTTTGGCAGACCTCGACAAAATTTTCAAACATCTTTTTTCCAAATTCTGAATGATCGACTTCAGGATGGAATTGGAGACCGAACCTGTCTTTAGTCTCATTTTCCATTGCCTGTACCTTACATGAATCGCTGCTGGCGGTAATTCGGAAGTTTTCTGGGACTACAATCACTTCATCATTATGTGATTCCCAAACTTGCTGAATCT
>CAZRCY010000062.1:1323-9652 GCA_964598735.1 uncultured Candidatus Poseidoniales archaeon | reverse complement strand
ATCTAGATTTAGCCGAAAAAATCCAAAAAAGGGCTAAAACGCCAATCAACGTATCCCGAATAATTTGGTATGAATTCACCGGAGGGGTCGGTCCTTGGGGGGCTATGAGACCTTTAATTGCAATTTTACTAGCATTGGTTCCATTCCTATTCCTAGGCCAGCATTTCAATAGAGAACATGCAAAAGGTAGAGATTGGTTCTTACTTCAAATCCCACTTCTGCTTTCTATTATTCTTTGGCCGATATTATGGTTATATTCGATTGTAGATGCATGGTGGGTGGCAAATAATCGAGTTGCCACTGAATCTTCAATGCTGAATCTATCAGAAATCAGCAGGTAAAATCATTGGAGAGAAAAGTTGACCTGTCCCAGATGCTTTAGAAAGTTGACGACGGGCAAGATGTTCCCATCTTCTTAATGCCAACACTGCATCAACGAAGGGTAATTCTGTTCCGTTGATAATCGTACGTATCATGGTATCCAAAATATCCATTCGATCAACATCAACAATTTCTAAGATTCTTTCAAGAGGCATTCCAGGACGATTGGTATCAGAAGATTCAACCTCTACTGGCCAAGGACTTACAACTTCTCTAGAAAGATCTTCATCTTCTTTTTGAGCCCTTTCCTCCAAAACATCTACTAATTTTTTTAGATATTTTGAGATTACCAAACTCACCTCTACAACCGGCATTGACATTTGATTAACAAAATGTACCATATTTTCTTGTAAAAATAACATCTTCTCTGTACTAGAGGATGAAGTTGAGGGCATAGCATCTGACATCGAGAAACCTCACGCGCCTTCGCCAAGACTACGTGCAGTCTTTTCTAATTCCTCAGTAGTCAGATATCTATTGCCATCGGAATCAAAGAATTCTGCCGCTGCTAAGAAAGACTGACGATCTTTAATTCCGTACTTTTGCATTACATGAGATACTACTCTTTCGGAATATGTAGCACTTGCTGCTCCTCCGGTTACATCAGAATGGGGAATAGATTGTTGATATGTTGATTGAGCTTGTTGTGACCTCCAAGTCGCTATTTGTTCGGTAGTCCACCCTTGAGAAATTAGCTGTTCATCACTCCACTGTAACGGTTGAGGATTAGGAACTGGAGGTGCCACCTCAACTGGGGGGCTTGGAGATTGTAAACCCGGAGGCATAGGAGGAGGAGATTTCAGACTATGAGGAGGTGTAGGAATTGCAGGAGTTGTAACAGGAATTGGAGGAGGAGGTTGATCAGAACGACTCTTTTCAGAGGTCATTGATTCTACAACCAGATCTGTTTGCTCTTGTTCAGGTAGAATTTCATCATCCTCACCAGAATTATCTTGCCTATACAGGACCAGCATGATTGTTCCAAAAATTAAACCAAATAGAGCAGCAAGATACAGAAGGAATGTTAATTGAGATTCTTCAATTTGTTGACCCAATGCTTCTCCATCTCTTGCTTGATATGGTTGAATGATGAGAGATTCTAATGTCAAAATATCTACATCAATGTGCCCATCTCTAGCAACTAGTCGATAGCGTTCAACTTCTGTAGATTCAACACCGAAGGTCATCAAATCTATAGCAGCATCATAGGTAGTATTCGGTAAAATATTCAAGTCAGTCTCAGCATTATCTACATCTGCCCAAATGCCTGGAGAAACCTCATTTTGTATTATGAACTTGACCTCTCCTTCGTATTCTAATTCATTTGTGCCTTCAATCGTTAATGTAACTATATCTCCACCGGTTGGAGAGGGATCATCCCATTTAATTACAGAACTAGTAAGGTCAATTCCAGGTCCAATTCTTACCAACCTCCAAGTATCAAACGGCTGATTTTCAGAATTCAAATAATTCTCATAAGGATTTCCTGCACTATCAGATCCAGTAATCCATACGTCAACAAGATAGCCGGGTAAAAGTGCAGTTGCCCCACCATCTGTGAGGTCTAATTTACCACTCCACATCGCTTGATTTTGTATTTCAGTTAATTCAGATAAAGGAACACTTCCTCTAGATATTTCACTAGAGCCTGCACGTATTCGATAATGTAGGACGCTGGTTAGATCCTCGTTAAATCCACTAGAATCAGATGCTAACAAATTGATTTGAACCTGAGATGCCTGGTCAATTCGTACATCTCCTGTTGGAGCAATTTCACGAATTTCAGGAGGAGTTCCATCAACTGAAAGTTGTAACCGCGGTGATGTTTCAGTTTCATCTTCAGCAAGACCGGGGAGTGAATCCAGACTCATAGAGGCATCAAGATAACCAGATGGTAAATTTGGAACCAAAATATCCAGAGTAAAATGTCCATCTTCTCTAGGAATAGCAACCCATACATTATCTAAATCAGATAAAACAATCTCACAAGAACCTCCGGGGGCAGGAACCAGATCTTCGCTAAACAATAACTTTCCTTCAATTCTTACAACTTGACCTGCTGCAATTAAACTGGGACCCGATGATTCATCCCCATCGAATACATTTCTTCCAGTGGCCAAGTCAATTGCAGTAAGATGACCTTCACCGAGATCGAATCGAAGATCATTATCTAAACTCCATTCATCAAAACCTAGACCTCCCCTGTCATCATGACAAGGAACAATCTCACCAATATTACATGGCCAATCTGTGACCTCAATCACAGGAATAAACGTAATCTCTCCATCAGTGTCGAATTCTTCAGGGAACCACCAAGTTAGCTGGAATCTAATATCTACAAATAGTTCTTTGGAATCAATTTCTGATGCCATAGGGTTAGGACCATATGTACTATACAAATTAGAAACCGCAAGACCATCTCCACCTGATTCAAAAAGAATAGAAGGAGTGCCATCAGGAGATAATGTTACGTTTCCATAAATTGATTGCTCGGGATCAGTTAAATCTCCTGCTAATGCCATTTGGATCGAACGAATGTCCTGCCAACCGTTACGATCTTCAATACGTAATCTCGCTAAATATTGAATTCCAGGATGAAGAGGAGTTTCATCATCATGCCCGATAATAGTACTATTTTCAGAGACAAGCATAGGCTCGAATTCTTCTCTGGTGATATACGTAACTAAATCTTCAGTCCAATCTGATATACCTCGAATATCTTTGTTGCAGGGTGAAGGTGGTTCAGGGCAGATTGGATCTCCCCCCAATGCAATTGTGTTTCCACTAGTGTCTTCTCCAGTCACATAAATTGATACTCTCTCTTTGTGAACATTCCAAGAATCATCCAATATGCCATTAAACACATTAATTCCTCCGGGTTTTATCTCAGGAGACCGGAATAACATCGAAGAGTATTCGGATCTATCAGGGACCTTATTGTAATTCAAATCTGATTGATTTTCAATCCAATAATGTACAGTAATCTCTTCTGGAGGATCAACTGAGTCTTGGATGGTAATGGAGATAGGCTGATTTCCAGCATGTGTCTCATCTCCATCACTAGGAGTTGATGCGATAATCAAAGGGCTGACTCCATCAAGAACCAATTTTATTGTGTTTTGTCCTGGATTTACAAAATTAGAACCATTTTTCATATTGAATACACCAACCTCGAATAACATTCCTCCAGGAGATGACTGGAAAGGAGTTTGGAATGTCATTGAATACAGTCCATACGATGGATTAGATTGATTGATAAAGATTGCAGGTTCTTCCATAGGGAGCCCGTCTAGCGTTAAATTTCTACCCATTACTTGTAATCCAAAGTTTCCTGGACGAGGATATCTAGATGTGTCTTCAAAGGAAATCGTACCCGTAAATGTAGCATTTAAGCCACCTCTCATCCAATCCGATGGGAGTAATACTCGTCCTGCTTCATCTGTAACTTCAAGTGCACCTAATACAATATCATTTTCCACTCTAAGATCTAGGTTTTCCGTTTCATAATCATTTACAGCAAGACCAAGATCATCCTCTAAATCTACCCTTACCTCAACATCATTTTCATCATCCCATCCCCAATTTGGCATGATAGGCATTCGAATTGAGGTAACTCCCCCAATTTCTTGAGAACTACAATTTGAATAATCAAATGATACTAAACCTAATGGATCATTAGAAATTGAACATGTATTTCCACTAATCCAAGTTAATCGTGGGGTGGAACCTTGGCCAGACATGATTTCCACATCTAGTCGAAGCAAAGATGTTGCAATGTCACCGACTGCAGCTCTAACAATTAAATTACGATGTTCACCATCTGGAACAATGGTTCCTCCTTCCATTGTGGCTTCAATAACTCTAGACCCATATCGATATGTGATATCTAAATTACTCAATAATACTCTTCCTGCAGAGCCTGCATGGATTGCCAGGATAATATCAGTTTCACCCTCGCCGTTTTGAACTGTATGAGCATTAAACGCATCAATCATTTCTTGATTATCGGCTACCTGAGGATCAGTTAAAACACCTGTATGAGTAAATTCCATTGTTCCATCGTTTCCAATATCTAAACGAACACTTGCTGGCCAACCCTCTTCATAATTGATTACAAGATTTTCAATTACAGGAGTAACCGAGGAATTATTTGTCTGCACTAATAATCGATACTTCAATCGATTTCCTGATCCTGAAAACGAGGTGTTATCGAATTGAACTTCTACATTATTCTCAATAACTTGCCAATTCGTACCATTGTCTGCTGACACGTGTACCTCTATTGAAGATTCAGAAGGTACGTCTGCAATCCATGTAGCCCTTACTCTTCCAATCTCAGTTCCTGTTTGGACAAGTTCACTTGTCCAATCACCAATAGATTCGTATCCAGTGGAATATTCAACGGATGACCACCAAGATACTGCGGTAGATCCAATTAATTCTAATTTCCATCTAAGTTGAGTTCCCGTGTGCGTGAATCTAATCGTCTCATTATTTGTTACTGGCTCCCAATGAGTTCCATTATCAGCAGATATCCAATAATCAACTCTATCTCCTGCCGCACTGGCACTCCAATCAACTTCCATATTTGCGGCTAAAATTTCATCTTCAGTTTCTTGAGGTTCACTAACCCAAGTAGAGGTACCTGGAATTGGCGAAATCTCGTATGCCCATCCTGAACCGTATTCTCTGTAATAAGCTGTAGACCATGAATAATAGTCTTGGGTTACTAATCTTTGACCATCATAAACCAATCCATAACCATTAGCTGGAATACTTCGTGCTCCTTGTTGCTGGGTCAATGTTGAGCCAATATTACCTGTAATTGCATATGCATCCAATCTATCTTGTTGCCATGTAGAGTATGTTCTGAAATAGACATATGAACCATTGACTACCATCCCTCTAGGGGTTCCACTATTCATGAAATAACTGTAGAATAGGGTAGAGTTACGTGTAAATGCTCCATCTTCAGCATGATAAGCAACAACACGATTTAACAGATTGTGATTCACCCAAACTAAATCTCTACTTCTATCATATGATATACCGGAGTAATCTCCATGATTATTTGATGAGGGGTCATGTACTGCTAAACATTTCCATTCATTGATGTAACGAATATCAAATTCAATAATTCTATGATATTGTGATGAGGTTGAAGAGTAATATGTTGTCAAAAGTCCAAACGCTCTCTCATCATCAGTAATTGCCCAATCACGTATTCCATAACCCGACCATGTAAACGGAAGGGAAGGTATAGAACAACCATCTGTATCGATAGAAATCATGCCGTTATTCAATGCTGCTCCTTGAACTTGAGTACCATTATTTGCGTGCAGAAGACGTAACATACCTCCAAATGTTGTTGACCGAAGATCTGAAGCTACAAGCCAATCACGATATTTGAAGACAGCACCTGAATAAGTCCCCACAGAGGTAGTAGACATTGATCTTTGTTGAGAAAAACGTGACTCTGAAGCATTGGTAGAATGAGGTTGACGGATTGAGAAAGAGGCATCATCGTACCAAGCATCTCCTGAAGTGGGAGTGGAATCTATATCATACGGAACAAATGAAGTCTCTGGATTGTCAAAACCTAAAGATAAATCATCAGAACGAGGCTCGACAGAATTTGACTCACCAGACATCCAATCTGCTCGGTTAGTTGTTGTGACCTGATTCCATCCTGTTGACGAGGCCCCAGACAATGTTAATTCCGCATCTAGAACCTCAGCACCTTTTGGTAAACTGACCATAATATTACGAGCGGGAGAACCCGGAGAAGCAAGAGCAATTGCACTGGAAGTGCCATCTGAAAAAGTGTAAATATGTCTTCCACTTGGATTGGCTTCTACTTCTTGGACCGCTGAAAATAAAGGTACAAGGGAAGAAATTAGCAGAAGAAAAACCAACAAGAATGGACTCGATCGGCCAACGAAGGGTGTCGATTCGCTGCCGCTCATGGTGCTCGTAGTGAGGCAAACGCCTTTGAATATGACCTTGGATTGTCAGATTAGGAGGTTGAACGATCGTCATATCTTATCGGAGAACCGCCATTACCCCTAATTCCATCGAGTAAGTCATCTTCAATCTCAAAATAATCGTTTAACCAATCACCATCAGTATCATAATTGAAAGGATCGGTTCCATCCGCAATTTGATCGCCATCGATATCCAGATTGTACCAACCCCATACAAATTCGCCATTTCCAATGTTCGGCAAATGATTCTCGTCACCAAAAGTCCTGTTCCACGGATCGGTCCATTGACCCCAGACAATGTCAACATTATCTTCAGGACTCTGTTGTAGATAATCTACATCTTTATCATCAACGACGTGAGCATATAGAAGATCGGTATTGTTTACCTTATTCATCCTCATGTAATTCAAATCAGTTGGATTCTGAAGACATAATCCAAGAAGATATTGACGGAATTGCCACCACTCTTCAATTGGAGAACCGTCACAATCTAACAATGGAGTTTGTCTTACAAGAGCTGCATTCGACAAACTAGCATTTGTAATTCCAAAGAACTCTTGGAAATTATTGTATCGAATGTAGACGCATGTCGCTCCTCCACAATCCCAACCACCGTCATTATCAGGGTCATCAGTAGAATCGCTTGCATCAGTTGGGTCCATGCTGACCCAAGTCCAGTCTAGGGTGGCTCGCTGAATTGTAAGTCCACCACTTCCGTCTGAAAGTACTGTCAAAGGTTTCCAGTTATCTTGACCAATTTCTTGCCAAATTACGCTAATCTGTCGATAAGATGACCAATTATTGTTTGATTCATTCCAACCCTTCGAGTATTCATACCAATCAGGTAGCATATCACCATCAGTGTCGTTATCTTTTGGATTTGTACCATACTTGAACACCTCTCTGCCATCAGTAAAATTTCTGTCGGATTCATAGGTAGTAACTCCATCAATAGTATTGAAAATCATTACACGAGAGTCCCCGTCGGAATCAGCAAGAATTGGGTTTGTACCATTGTCATATTCCATCCAATTTGTAAACCAAAGATAGGAATTTCCAGGAGAGATTTGGTGATTAATTGGTCCTGATGTAAATATTCTCTGGTCCCAAGTACCTTGAATCGCCACTGGCTTGGTACTAGTACGATCGAACCATCCGTCTTCATCTGCGTCATAATTAACATCCAATGAATTAACTGGATTGGTTGTCCACCTATATGCATTAACTGGTTGAGTATTACGATATATTGCATAACAATATTCCCAACCATCTGAAAGACCATCGCCATCTGAATCAGGATGAGTGGGATCTGAAATACCAAGGAGACTCAAATTAAAATTATCAGAATATGCAGAATTAATCCTAATAACACGTTCACTAGATTTAACATCCTTGGAACGGAAATCTTCGAATAACTTGTCTCTAGCCTCTGTGGTAGACAGTCCTTGTTCTTGCATCAAAGCATCAATGGAGTCTTGAGCAAAGGTGCGAAGTGTTACGCCTGAATCAATATTGTTTATCTGAGAAAATTTACCGTAACTACGAGATTCATATTCTCTTAGATTTGTAAATAATTCTTCTGAATCAATTATTCCATCCCCATCACAATCAAATGAATCGTTATCCGAATCTGCGTTAATGTCTGTATCAGTAAGTGGATTCATGGTCCATCTATTTTCATCAAGATTCCACTCTGTAAACCAATATTCGTATCCATCTAACATCCCATCTCTGTCAGTATCTTCATCATTTGGATCTGTGATACCAAGTAATGTGGCCAATAGAGGTGGAGCATAACCTGTATCTATCCATTGATCATATTGAGCAATCGCAATAGAGGCTCTACCTTCTTTTCCAAATAAAATTCGATAAATTCTGCTAGTTGCTTCATTAGGATCGAGGGATTCTGCTTCTTCCCACATCTTTGGGGCATCAGGTGGCGCTAAACCTCCATTGATTGGATT
>CAZRCY010000062.1:0-1223 GCA_964598735.1 uncultured Candidatus Poseidoniales archaeon | reverse complement strand
GATACGTTTCCTCCTGCACTACTCCACGGCTGAGGAGTTCCTACATCACCTACAACGAAAAGGTAGAACTGAGGAACAGAAACTATGGAACTAATTTCATTATCTTGATTCCTGATAGACCCATATTCCTCCCAATTAGTCATTCCGTCTCCGTCTGGATCTCCTGAAGAATCAGAACCATCTACAGGATTCAATGTCCACTCTTCTTCAAATGAATCCCACCTAGAATACCAAATTTCCCAACCGTCTGGCATTCCGTCTCCATCTGTATCGGATGATAATGGATCCGAGGAACCCTTATCTGCATCAACCATTGAAATATCTTCTACAACCGGTGATGCTCTTTCGCCAAAAGAGACCGTTGGGCCTTGAGTCCATGAATCATCATACAGAGAGGTAACCCAGTTAGAATAATGAGAAGTACCATCTGAACTCTGGTTCGAAAGCAAAATACGATCGACAATATGGTATTCCATCCAATTATTGAATTGTTCATCTGGCCCAATTACTCCATCTCTGTTTACGTCATATCCGTCCCCATCTGGATTGCTAAAAGCGTCCGAGCCATTCATTGGATTAATTCCTGCGTTAGTAGCCACCCATACACAGGAATAACGGGCTTCCCAACCATCAGGCAAGGTATCTCCATCAGAATCAATATTGTTAGGATCAACTGCGGTCCAATTTTGTGCTGCTTCGGTAGATTCTCCATGCAGCGGAAAGCCTGATTCTCTAGCAAAATCTAGTGTCTGTTGCCAATTATATTCGCAAAGGTTTGAAAGTCCATCTCCATCTGCATCTTCATCTGCATCATTAGGGTTGAGAGGGTCCAAAGTCCAGTCATTTCCTCCCGTGAATTCTGTACCAATCCAACGACGATTTTCAATTTCCCAACCATCAGGCATTCCATCACCATCAGAATCAATATTACTAGGGTCAGATGGTATATCTGAACCCCCTCCGCTTCCTCCTCCTAGCCAGCCCGAAAGATAGACACTTTCGGCTGCTGCACCAACAGACTCATCACAGATGTAATCAGAGTTCAGATAATAGCAAGTGAAGTTTGTTTCAACAAAATACCAACCCCAATATTCTGAGCCATCTGCTAACCCGTCCCCATCAGTATCCATATTCAATGGATCTGTACCGTTGAAACCTTCGCTAGTAGTTGCAATATATCGATATTCATCTAAATTTGTCCATGCCTTATCGATATAACCACT
>CAZRCY010000061.1:6409-9673 GCA_964598735.1 uncultured Candidatus Poseidoniales archaeon | reverse complement strand
GGGTGGCTAGAAAAACGATTGATATTGAGCCATCGTAAGGATCTAAATCGAGGTCGGTACCTAATTGATGACCGACCTAACAATGGTGCTGCAAAGGAAGAAGATCCATGGGCGCCTGAATCAAAAGGTATAATCAAAGGATTCGGAGATTATGAAAATCAAGAATGGATACATTTTGGTTGTTCTGTATGTGAATATGGAGGGACCCCAAAACTAAATTGGGAAGAAGTATTAGAATATCTGAATTGTTAAAACTGTCGAGAGGTTCATCACCCTTGCCTCAATCGGGTTAATATGAAGCGTTCATTCTACCCTGCACTATGCATGGTTGTTTTGCTGTTATTCCCTATGATAGGGAGTCTTTCATGTCCTCCAAAATACTCATCAGTAGAAGGTTCTAATTTTCAATTTACTCAATCAGAATGGACTTCGGAAATTCCAATCCAAATGGAATCTGATTGGGTTGAATTGCCTTGGTGGGAACGTACTTCTTTAGATTCTAACCGAAATAGGATTCACGATTCTCTAGAGGATCGAATAGGAGTCATTTGGGTGGGTCTTTCATACGGTCGTGCAGTTACTTCAGAAGATATTTCATCAATAATGTCGATGGGTATCGAGCCTAAAATTCAAATTCCTGCTGTAGATGCAGTTCTTCTAGGTGCAATTGATTCTAATTATCTGCTTGACCTTTCTAATCTTGATGGAGTAGTGATGATAGAAGAATATGGTACTCTGAGATTTTATGGAGATATCCAGACTCCTGCAGTAAAGGCAAGTTCTTCAGATATTTATCCAGAAGGAGCTTGGAATCTGAACGTTTCAGGTGCTGGGATAAATATTGCATTGACCGACACAGGAGTAGATAGCGAACATCCTGGATTAGTAGGAAAACATGTAGCAGGTTATGATGCAGTTTGTTTCGTACATTCCGATCCTACTTGTATTCTTGCCGGGGGAAGGCAAACTGACGGTTCATTCGATCCTGACGATGGCAATCAACATGGAACTGCTTGTATGGGTATGGCGGCAGCCACTGGAATAGATGCAGACGGTTCTCAATCAGAATTCTATGGTTCTGCTCCAAATTCTACCCTTGTTGATGTCAGGATTGGAACGGATGTTGGAGCAGGTCCATTTGAGAACTATCTTCTTGAACAAGAATTCTATGAATCTGCAATGAATGGAATCCAGTGGATCATTGATAACAAAGATACTGCTTGGCCAGGGGTAGATGAATCATTAAGTGGAATAGACATTATTTCTCTTTCTTGGGGAATCACCAGCCACGAAGGAGGAGGTAGTGACGGAGAAGATATGCACAGTAGGATTCTGAATGAAGCGACATTAGCGGGTGTGACCGTGAGTGTTGCTGCTGGCAATGATGGGCCCGATAATGAAGGCCTTTCAGGAATGGGTTCGAGCAGTCTATCAATTACTGTTGGAGCAACAGATGATCAAAACACAATTAATAGAACTGATGATACTGTTGCTGGATATTCTAGTAGAGGTCCTCGAAGTGATAACGGAGACGGTAACCCGATTAATGAATTGAAACCAGATATCTCTGCCCCTGGTTCGAACATTATTCAGGCAGAGGGGTGCGTTTCGAGTGGAGGATGTAACAACAACATTCCTGGTCAAGATGCGTCTGAAAATACGTATACAGGGAGGGGAAGTGGTACCTCGTACGCTACCCCTGCTGTTACAGGAGTGATTGCATTGGTAATGGAAGCTAATCCAGATTTAGATCCCTTACAAATACGCGAGGTCTTGAAACAAACTGCTGAACGTCGGGGAGACCCCACTCAACCTGATGTAGATCCATATTGGAATCGTGATTTTGGTTGGGGTATGGTTGATGCAAGAGCAGCAGTAGAATTAGCATTCCATTTATCAGATACTAATCAGAGCAATGATATAGATTGGACTGTTCAAAACCATCTTCTCAATATTTCTGAAGAGGGTGTAATGACGATAATTATTGGTCATTCCTGGGGGATTGAAGGTTCGATTGATAGCGTTCAATTTAGAGTTGATAATGGTGACTGGTTTGAGACTATGTACGAAGTTCCTCCATCTGAGTTAGGTGCTCTTACGCCTTTTAACTGGACATTGGCTTTAGATCGTTCTACTCTTTCACCAGGGGAACATTTAGTCGAAATCAGAGCCCTATCTTCATCAGGAAATTCACTACCAGTTATCGTTTACATAGATGGAAATGGTTCAGGTGAATCTACTGCAGGATTATCCGCATACCTTTCTTCAATTGCTGTTGTTTTGTTTTTCGCAATTGCAGCAGGTTCTGTAATAATATTGAGTAGGAGAGGGGAAGATGATGATGAAATTCTGGACGCAGAAATTGTTCCTTTTCTCGATTTAGATTCTCTTACAGTTGCGGAATTGAAGGAGATGTGCATCAAGGAAGGACTTTCTCGTTCAGGGAAAAAAACAGATTTAATCCAACGTCTTCAGTCTCAAACTAAATCTCGCTAGTTGGGCTTCATAACTAATATCGGTATCCGCCAACATGGATGAGTTCTCTGAACGGGCTCTCGCCATTCAACCAACAGGCGTCAGAAAGATGTTTGATATGGCTGGCGATGACGTTATTTCATTTGGTTTAGGAGAGCCAGATTTCCAACCTCCTAAGGTTGCTATTGATGCTATGCACCAAGCAATGTTGTCTGGCCGTAACAAGTATACCACTACTGCGGGTCTACCCGTTCTAAGACAGAAAATAGCAGAATCACTTGGTCATCTTGAACCTGATATGGGTGAAGAAAATGTGTGCATGACAATGAGTGGGACCAATGCATTACTCAATTGCTTCCTTACGCTTGTTAACCCCGGATCGAATGTTTTACTTCCTGAACCATATTTTCCTCTTTACGGGCCAGATGTGTTAATTGCTGGTGGTGAAACCAAGTATTATCCCTGCTTATTTGAGAATGAGTTTGTCCCAACTATTGAATCACTAGAATCACTAGTTGACGAAAATACTGTTGCGATTCTATACAATTTTCCTAGCAATCCTACTGGGGCGACATTAACTCCAGACCAGAGGGATGATCTTCTTGACTTCGCAAAAAGACATCAATTATGGATAATTACTGATGAGGTATACGATCGTATAGTGTATGATGTAGAACATGTTTCATTTTTGGGAACGGGATATAATCGTACATTAATGATAAATTCATTTTCTAAGACATTTGCAATGACTGGGTGGAGAATTGGTTACATCTGTTCACCGAATATCGA
>CAZRCY010000061.1:0-6309 GCA_964598735.1 uncultured Candidatus Poseidoniales archaeon | reverse complement strand
TTGAGTTCCCCTGGCTCTGCTTTTGGAGAAAGTGGAGAGGGTCATCTAAGATTTGCCTACACTGTTTCAAGAGAAGACATCTCACTCGGAATGGATAAGGTTGAATCTGTTTTGAAACGACTTCGTGGCGATTGAAATGTCAATATTTTCTGAAATCATTCGTCTAGTAGTTTCCATATTGGTTGCTTGGTTGATTACTCGTTTACCGTTAGTAGTTTTACCTAGGATTTCAATTCGACCACTTGAATTGGTAGACCATCCTCTTGACCCGGAGATTGATGAAACTCTAATTCTGCAGATACTAAGAGTCAGAAGAGCTTATTGGGCTTCAATTCCTTTTGGCCTAGTCCCTTTGATTTTAGGTATTTTGATGATTATTCAGTCACCGACATCTGTTGGTTTCGGACTAATTATTGGTTCATCTTGGGTGATGCTTAGTCGATTAGTACCATTTGATTTAGATTACCTGTCCTATTTCCCATATTCAATGAATTTAGTTCACGAATTAAATCGAATTAGAATCGAGAAATATCCTTGTTGTGAAATTCCGAAGCCTGTATGGTCTCTTGATGCAGTAAAATGCTCAGAGTGCAGTCATGTTCTGCTGAGTCATCCTCGTCCTGATTTAGGTAGAAAAAGGAGCGATGGGATACTTCTTGGAGCGCTAAGAATAATGATTCTTGACGGACATGCTTTTACTGACCCTCATTCTAACAGATTTTCGGAAGAAGAGTAACTATTCCTTTTTGTTAGATCTTGCCTCTAATCTTTCTGCAACTTTGGAAGCTACCCATCCAGAAATACCTCCTGTTGGTGTAGAATCGATAATCTCCATTGAAGGTTCATTTTCATTATATTCCATTGCTTCATTTATCGAGGTACTTTGTAAGCTACTAAATGGTTGAATTTGATCGGTATTTTCCTGTTTCTTCAAATGATTCATTTCAACTAATTTGCTAGCAGGGTCTTGCATCCATTTTGGTACTGCAATTGCTCCTCCCCCAAGCACTGTTATCGTAGTGAATGTTGCAATGGGTAAAACAGAAAGCGCCACTAGCATGTCAATAAATGATGACTCGGGAACAGTTACTTCGACTGGAAGAAATGATTCAATCAATGTTTTCTCAACAGCTAATGATTGCCAATTTGCCATATCAATCCCCAACCAGTTGAATGCTATTCCAATAACAAATCTGACCAGTAACCATAGAATAAGAACCGGAAGAGTCCAAGTTAACTTAGTTACTTTCTCCATAACAACCCGGATGGTTGATGCAACCCCAACTAATTTAGCGGCATAGTAGGGATATATTCTGAAACCGATTAATAATCCTGTAAAGTATATCAATAATCCATATTCCAATAGATGGCCTTCAGCAATCCAATTTTCAGGAGTGTATTGCATTGCTAACATGGGGGCAATTACCAGAGTAATCTGTAACGGTGCTGCCAGAATTTGGAGTCCCCCATGGACTTCCAGTAATCCTCTTCTTTCGTTGTGGACTTCATAGTGTACAATTCGTATCATTCTACCAAACGGACTAGTCCTAAGTCGCTCTCTTGCTGAATCAACAGCATCAGGGTCGCGAAATTTATCGATTAATCCTAATCTTGCCATCCATCCTCCACTGTTTGCAACAGAAATGGGCATGAAACCTCCTGCTATCAAAGCCAGAATAAAAGAAATAATTCCATAGGCAAGAGCTGCGGATAATATCCATGGAACTAGATCTAGTCGAATACTCAGACTTGCTGTGGATGTATTGACGTCTATTAGATAGGTTATTGCGAAAGCAAATGCGGGCGCAACAAGGACTTGTCCTCCGATAATCATCGTTAACCAGATCCGGGCGAAAAGGGATCTCCGTACTGCCACGATACTTTATGCGTAAGTTACCTTCCTAATGCTTACTCATGTTAGATGCCAAGAATATACATTAGTAGACTTTTTCTCTTTCTCCGAATCAGGGAAATTAATCGCAAACGCCCTAACCTTATTACCGCGTCATGACTGCGTTGAATGTTGATTCTTATGGGACGAACTGGCGCTTTTCTCTTGACTATGACTTTGCTGTTAGTCTCTTTGTTGCCATTTGCATGCGATCCTTCCTCTACGCTTGACGAAAATACTGAATTTGATACTTCGGGCAGAGCATTGGTAGATTTTGCAGCCACAGATGTCGGATATGGTAATTCCACTACCCCGGCCTCCCAGTTCACTCAGCCTGATGGCAGTGTAGTGGATTACATGTTTGCTCGTCAAGTGATTGAATTATCATTTACTTTTCAGAATGCAGGTACTCGTTTAGATCCTGCAAATGCTGTAGCAACAATGGAAGTCTGGCATCCGATTGGTTTTGTAGTAGCAACTTGGACTGCGAATCTTTCTCTTTCCGGTGGTCAATCATCTATCGAAACTGTAGACTGGACTCCAGAGGCAGCTCATAGCCATCTATCTGATGATGGAACCCTATCTGGAGGGTACATATTACGAGGTAGTGTTGATGCAGGGGTATTAGATTCAAATGATGCTAATGACGTGTATGATGAAAATATCATTGTTGCAATTTATCATGATAGGGTAGAGAATGCTCTCTGCGGCGATACTGATGGAGATGGTAATTTTGATTGTCCTAACGCTTTGTCAGCCAATGTGCCAATGTGGATTGGGGCAGGATATGAAGTCGGGAATGATAATGCTGTGAAAGATGAAGGGCAATTCCAGATGGTTTCACCTACATCTAATTCCGCAGAAGGTAGTAAGCATTTGCAAATCGCTAAGGACACTGGAGTATACATCAGTAATCGTCATGATCGCATGCGGTGGGCATGGCTATCAAGTACCCAAAGTTGTGATGACCCAGGTCACGGATTAGGATACGGAGAATTAGACGGAGTTCTTTCTCCAGTATACAACGTAAACATATGTAAAATTCAGATAAAAGGATTCGATTTTGTAAGCATTCAAGCTCGAGTTCAAGCTTGGGGTACGATGGGTAATGGGGACGAAGTTCGTCTCGAAGCAGATACAAACATCGAACAACGTTATCTGAATCTTTCAGAAGCCAATATTGGAGCAACTACTGGTATGTGGACTCCAGTGATTTGGAACATGACCGATGTATTCCCTAATCAGAACTATGCCTTCTCATTCTTGTTTGATTCGGATAATTCAGGAGCAACTCAAGGGATTCATGTAGATGATTTAATGTTGTTTGGTATTGAACGTGTAGATAACTATACCATCGATTTAGATTGTAATGATCCACTCGGTGGAGTATACACTGTAATTCCAGCGGATCCATCTCCACCTTCCTTACAATGTACAATTACAAATAATGGATATCGGACAATAACTCCGAATTTGTATAGTATCGTTTCTAATTCTTCTTGGATGTCTCAATTCCCGATTAGAATTGATTCTACAGAACCTCTTGATCACGATAATTTTGTTACAATAATGCCTATTGAGCCAGGAAATACCTCTGAATTTTGGATAAACCTTTCAATCCCAGCAGGATCTAATGTAGAGACAGTATCTTGGTCACTTTGGGTAAATGATTCTGTCAACGGAATGAACAAGGGAGCGAGAGTCCTAGATGTTACTGTTGATTCCTCATACTCTGCGAACTTCAGGCAGAAGACGATATTAAACCCTGCTCTGACATTACCTCCTTCATCTACAGGAAATGTTACAATGACTCTCCAAAATACCGGGAATGAGCCAGCATCGTGGAGTTTCGGAGCTTATTTCGATGATTCATTATGGTCACTATCAGATTTAGAATGGTTTGATTCTACAGGTGCGCCTATTACTCAGATATCAGTCGATAAAGCTGAAACTGTGGAGGTTATTGCTCAACTTACCGCACCTGTTCAGGCAACACCTGGGACTGTTGAAATTACTCTCTTGACAAATGCTGTTCCTCCTGCATCCGCTCAATCTACTTGGAAGATTTATGTTGATGTTCCAATAGTTACCGATTTAACAATGAGTGCTCTTTCTAATGAGATTACGGTCCCTTCTAACGGTCAAGCACAACAAATAGAGATTGGATTTGTAAATAACGGTAATTCTGATGAAAATTATAATCTCAGTATTCTTGCAGATTTCAGATTACAAGCATCATTATCTTCAGTGGAGACTGGAGTTATGGATGCATTTGGAGGAGATACGGTCACTTATGTCCTTCTTCCAATGCCATTTGGTCTTCCTCCTGATGTCTATTTGATTGATGTAAAAGCAACCTCTCAGACTGATCCTTCATACAATGTCGTTCAACAAATACGCCTCAATGTTCCCCCAACCTATGAAGTAGTAGTCGAAGATTTGGATATGAGCGGGCAGACTTTCTCTGCCGGTGAATCTTGTAGAACTGGCCAATGGGAAGTACAAAACATTGGAAATATGGATGACCAATTCTCCATCGAGACCGGAGGTTCTGATTTGATTTCTGTTGAGTTGAGAAATTCAAATGGGCAAATTTTGAGTCCATCTCAAACACCTATGATATCTCCTGGCGCATCCTACAATGTTACTTTCTGTTATGCGTTCTTAGAGGATACATCTGGTTCCCAGACTCTTACACTTACTGCTACCTCCTTGAATTATGACGGTAGTGGTATTCCTCCCTCTGATTCAGGTTCTGCGGTATTTGATGTAGGTACTCAAGGATGGGTAAATATTCTCGGTCCAAATGCTCAAACTATTGAGAAAGTGAATCCCCCCACAATTTTAACTTTTGAAATTCATAATCGTCATCCTACAATGATTCAACAGATTCGTCTGGATCTGGACGCAAATGAAATGACAGCATACGGATTCAATCCTCGAATTAATGAATTAGATAGGGAATTCCAACTCGGTCCTGATCAAAGACGAACTATCCAAATTGAGATAGATCCATCTGAGCTTGCAATGTCTAATTTAGACGAGGCTTCTAAAATTCTAAATTTCACATTAGAAATTGATGCAGACTTGGACACCGTAGAATATGTTCAATCAGTAACATTCGTTCGAATTTCCTTGATTGATGAGGAAGCAAACTCAGATATAGCATGGGGTGGTATTGCGGCTATATCTGCATCAGTTGTAGTAATTATCGGTTTAATTGCAGTATTATTCCAAGTAGTGATGGGGACGCGTGACATTGACGATGAAGTATCCGATTTAGCCGATTATCAAAACTCACTAGAAGAGAAATATCGCTCTATTTCTCCTGCGCCGGAAATTGCGAACGCTCCTAATATTGCTCCGGCTCCAATGATGGAACCTGTCGCAACAACGCTGACCACTCCAACTCCGTCGGTAGGCCCACCTCTCCCTGATGGTGGTTTGCCAGAAGGATGGACAATGGAGCAATGGGAGCATTATGGTCAACAATGGCTAGACCAGCAAGGGCTCTAACTGTCTAATCTACTCGTCCGTGGTCTTAAGACGGCAGGCTGAGTCGGCCGACTCGCAATAAGGGGATTTAGACAATGCAACAAACCGGTCAACAACCTATCTTCATACTAAAAGAAGGAACAACTCGGAGCCGTGGCCGCACTGCTCAGAGCAATAACATTGCAGCTGCAAAGGCAGTAGCAGACGCTGTTCGTACCACTCTTGGCCCGAAAGGAATGGACAAAATGCTCGTGGATTCAATGGGTGATGTAATTATTACAAATGATGGTGCGACGATTTTGAAAGAAATGGATATCGAACATCCTGCTGCTAAGATGATTATTGAAGTCGCTAAAACACAAGAGGCACATTGCTTTGATGGAACTACCTCAGCAGTTGTACTTGCAGGAGAATTACTCAAAAGATCTGAAGATTTGATTGAGCAAAATGTCCATCCAACGATAATATGTGAAGGATTTAGAATTGCCGCAGAACGATGCCTTGAGTTGTTAGAGTCTCACTCTATTGAAGTCGATGAGGCAATGCTACATGAAGTTGCCAAGACTGCATTAACCGGAAAGAGTGCAGGAGCAGTCAAGGCCTTCCTCGCAGAGATTTGTGTTCAAGCAGTCATCAAGGTCGCCACAGAAAATGACGGAGAGGTCATGGTCGATCTTGATGACGTAAAAGTAGAAAAAAAACAAGGCGGGTCAATTAAAGATAGCACATTAGTAGATGGAATTATCCTAGATAAGGAAAGAGTGCATAGTGGCATGCCTCGTTCAATAAATAATGCAAAAGTTGCATTAATCAATTCCGCTGTAGAAGTCAAGAAGACTGAAGTTGACGCTAAGATACAGATAACTGATCCCAATATGTTGGCACAATTTTTAGACGAAGAAGAAGGCTATCTGAAGGGATTA
>CAZRCY010000060.1:0-9864 GCA_964598735.1 uncultured Candidatus Poseidoniales archaeon | reverse complement strand
ACCAGATTTTAATGGTAAGTCACTGGATGAAGAATCACCTGAATTTCTGATAATTAATCCATTTATTGTTGTGGATGGACCCATCATATAGCCTCTGAATCCAATACAATCATTCTCTTCTATCAAGCCATTTTCAAGATAAATTCCTGATGTATTGATGTTCAAGGCCGCTGTACATTGACCGGGAGCCTTAGAATTAGGACCGCCAGTTCCTCTCAATACAAGGTTCTCAAATTGAGCATTCAGTGGAATATTACTATACAATGAATGATTATATCTTTCGACAAATATTCCTACGTACATTGAATTTTGAACAATTAAATCACGAAATGTAGGACGTGTAACGCTAGATTCAGTAATATGTCGCACGTATACCCCGTGGTCAGATCTATTTACGGAGACATTTTCAAACAACAGAATAGAATCTTCGACCCAAATACCTGTAGCAATAGCTTGAGTTGCTGATGTAATATTATGTATACTTACATCACGGATCAAACCGCCTGAACCACCCCAAACATTGATCCCCCTCGTAATTGCATCATTTACGTGAAGACCAGTAATTACCGGAGCTGAACTAGCACCTACAGAGAGACCGATACCATATCTCCAAGTGTTTGAAAATCCATGTAAATCTTGTCCTGCTTCATTAATATGAAGATTTTTGATTACAGGAGTAGCAGAACTAAACAAATCTACTCCAACATAATCTGGATCTAAAATTGTCAGATTATCTAATAATGGGTTACTCCCATAAATTGTAACTCCAAAATCTGAATTATCAATCGTCAGATTTCTAATCACTGAACCTATATTATTTGAAGAAGTATTGAATTGTAGGCCCTCGTGAGATTGTGTTGGAATTCCGGACATCATTACGACAGGCGCAGTTTCTTCACCTAATACTGTTAGTCGTCCTTCGACATACAGTCTAGAACCGATGGACATTTCTATTGATGTTCCAGCAAGAATTCTTAATTCATCTGATGGCTGTACTGTGTAAGATGATTGAAGTTGAACAACCCCGCTCCAAGTTGTTACTGCTTTCGAGGTTGAAACAAAATTCAATTCGTCATTCTCTTCAAGACTAGGATATGAAGAGATTAATGATGATACAGAAGCCATGAGAAGGAGGACAACAAGAAGTGATGCCCGCCGGTGCATATATCTCTACCATTTCGAAACACGAATCAACCCTGCGGTCTCTCGTTCAAATAAACAGCAAAGAACGGATAGTTCAAAGGGGGTCCCGCTCCCCGTAACAATGAGAGAAGATGGGAACGGCCTTTATCCTCATAAAAACAGTTCCAGGAATGGAACGAGATGTGTATCTTACCTTGAGTGACTTAGAATGTGTTCTTGAAGTCCATGTTCTATATGGGGAACATGATTTAATAGCACGAATTGGGGCCAAGGATTCATCGGAACTTGCAACAATTCTGCTAAGTACGTTCAGGACCATAAAAGGAATCAGAGATACAGAGACGCTAATCACAGTTGATTACTAGGAGGAGAAAAAATGGCTGTAGGATTCGTACTTATTACCACAGAAACTGGAAAAGAAACTCAAGTTCGGGACGCCATTGAGAATATTGAAATGGTAGAACAAAGATGGGGGATTTTCGGAGAATTTGACGTCTTGGTGAAAGTTGTAGCAGATGATGAAGTTGATTTAACACGATGTATAATGGAAGAAATCAGAATTATCGACGGAATTTTAGACACTCGAACTTTAATTGGTTCACAAATCTGATGTTATCAATCGATGAGCTTCTGCTAGAAGTTTATCAGCTACATTTCTACAACCAGAAATGAGGTGAAGATGAACTGACTCTCGTAATGCATGAATAGCATTATGATGATCAATTCTTGCAATTATTCTCCACCTGGAAGCCATTAAACGACGACCTGATGTAGTATGTACTGGTAATGGAAAAAGTCTCGATCTTTCAAATGTAGCAATCAATGCAGGGGAGAGTTCGCTTTGCGAATCTATCAATGAATGTAAAAGCCTACATTTTTCTTTAATATCTGGCTCAGCCTCAATTCTCGCTGCGAGTAGCATAATTTCAGATTCATCAGCATTAATACAATCTAAACGAAGTCGAAGTCGTCGTACAATAGGATCTCTTGGACCTGCAATTGACATCAATCGATCGAATATTTTTGTTGCTTCGATTATTGAATTACAAGCTAAATGAATTCTGAAACGAGAAATCGAACATGCAATTCTTACCGGAGGGGTTAATTCATGATCAACGGGTAATTTTCTCTCGAACTGATCTAATTCTTCAAGCAACAATTTAGCTTCATCTTTTTGCCAATGACCGGGCATGCGATCATCGATTTTACGAACGATAGAAGCCAAACCGTATCTAAGTCTACCTTCGTCATCCATTTCTGAAAGTGCAAGATTTTCCTCTTCATTTGCTTCTTGCAAATTTCCATCAATCCTCAATAATTCAGAATTGAACAAACGTTTCTCAGGGCTATTCTCTAACTTTGAAATATGGTCTGATGCAATTTCTAATTCAGCACGATCTAAAGCAATCCTCACTGCTGCAGAACGTAGAGACGAATTTTCAGGATGTTGCTCCAATCCTTCTTCAAGTAAAATAGCAGCCGCTGCAGGAATTTCTTCGTAAATAGAATCTAAGGAGCTTAAGAGTAGAGATGGAAATTCAGAATCTTGGGCACCTATCCTGTGGTGTAACTCAATTCTACGTGCCCGCACACCTTCACGTGATGACCACCAATTTGCCAAAGTAGAATGAAGATCTTGTTTGTGCATTGAAGTCCACGATTCTTTTCTTACATTTTCAATCAAATGCTGGCCTTCCATCCTCGCAGAATGCCATCTAATAAGAGCTCGATCATCTAAATCACTAACTCTATCTGAACTGGAAATTTCATCGATTGATATAGGAATAGGAGATATCGCTAATTCATCAAATGTTTTTATTTCTTCAGAATCGAGATAGTCCAGAACTGTCTCTTGAACAAATGACATGACTGCATCAGAGGCGGTGGGAAGTGGATCTTCTGCTGACCACAACCCTAAGACGAGAGGGTGCCCACCTAAAGCAGAAGCAATTTCCAGTCCCGTTTCATCATCTACTCTATCACCCAAAATCAATCTAGCAGAATCTGGAGATAGCCCCTCAATTCGAATGGAATCTCCATCAATTCCAGATGGTACTGGTGCTCGCGAAATGAGAATACAGTTTCCGCGTTTCAACATAGAATTACAGAGTTCTATGATCTTAGATCTATGCCTTGGATGGACTTCTTGTATCTCGTCAAGAACAATAACGTCCTCTAGCGGTAACATTCCCACAATTGCTTCTGTAGCAGTCGGAGAGTCATCTCCAATGAGAGTTCTACCAACACAAGAAACGTCTGCGTCTGAATCGAATCTCATCCAACGAATTGTTTTTCCTTCATTAGTCATGAAATCAGCCAGACTTCTCACAAAAGCAGTTTTTCCTATTCCTGGAAGACCGGTCAAAATTAGAGATCCACCGCCGATGATTTTCTCAGAAATGGAACTAGTGAGTTCTTCTCTTCCAACTATTTCAACCAATGATGGAGGATTTCCAAGAAGTCTTCCAATTGATTCCTTTTCTTCTTCATTAAATGACGATGCTTTTCTCCTACCTTCTGTTGTGGGATGAATAACTGTTCTTTTCCTAGACCCACCTCCTATGACATGTGCTTGTCGGGTAATGATAAAGCCCTCTTCTTGTAGGATTTTTATGTGCCCATGAAGAGCAGATCTGACAACGCCTAATCCTTCACTTAGTCCGGGTAATGATGCCGTACGAGGTACATCCCAAGCACTAACTAGAGACTCTGATTGCTCACAGACTAACTTCAGAAGTCTGTCTCGGAGGGATAGTCCCATGGCCTATGCAGGAAGGCGGGAGTTCTTGAGTCCCCACACTCCTCGCATCAATATGCCCGTAGATAGAGCAGAGGTGGAACTTCCGGCAAAACCGGGTGTTTACATCTTCAAACAAATCGACGGGACGGTCATGTATGTTGGAAAGGCAACAGTTTTGAAAGAAAGAATAAGATCTTATTTTTCAAAAAATCCAGATCGACAAATGATTCCAGATTTAGTGCAAAATTCGGATGAAATTGATTACATCATAACTCGAAATCCTAGTGAAGCACTAATGCTTGAAAGACAATTGATTAGAAAGCACAAACCAAGATATAATTCTCTATTGAAGGATGATAAATCGTACCCGTTTATTGCAATCACATCAGAAGATATGCCGAGAATAATGTATTCTCGCCACCCCCCTACTGATTCATCAAGATGGGGCCCTTTTCCCGATGCCAAAGCTGCAAAAAGAGTAATACAACTACTCAGAAGACATTTTGGAATTCGAGATGAAAAAAATAATCTTCCTTTTGGATATGAAGAGTCCGATGATAGTCGAAGTTACAAACAGCGAATCAATGCAGCAAAATCAGTTCTAGATGGAAATGCAACGATTCTAATCCGAAGTCTCCAATCTGAAATGGATAAACATAGCAGAAATTTACGATATGAAGCCGCAGGAATGAGTAGAGATCTAATCGCAGCAGTCCAACAAACTATTTCACAACAAATTATTCATTCCAGATTTTACCAAGATTGTGATGCAGTTGGATTTCATTCTATCGGCGACAGAGGAATGATAGTGATTCTACATACAAAAGAAGGTACGATTCAAGGTCAAGTTGAGTATCCGTTAATTCACAGAGGAGATATTGGAGAATCAGTATCATTGGTGATGAGTGAACATTACTCCTCACGAAAGCCTCCGAGACGACTTCTAGTTCCATCTACTGTTTCAGATTGGATGGAGCAATGGATGTCTGAAAGAAGAGGAGGTGCTGTTGAAATCCGAGTTCCTGTTAGGGGCGATTTAGCCAAACTCAGATTAATGGCAGATGCCAATGCAAAATTTCACTTGGAAATGAACTTTGGAAAAGCCTCCAAAAATATCGAAAAAATGTCAGTGGAAGATGCTGTCAAACTAATCGATGCAGAAAGTCTAGACCATGTAGTATGTTTCGATATGGCTCAACTTCAGGGTGAAGAAAGAGTAGGTGCATGCATTAGTCTGCGAAAGGGAAGACCGTCAAAAAAAGAATACAGGACTTTTACAGTTAAATCCGTAGCAAAAGATGATCTTAGAATGATGAAAGAAGTGATTACTCGTTGGATTAAGAGGCAAGATGAATGGCCTGATTTAGTTCTTTTAGACGGTGGGGAAACACATCTGAACATGATGAGAAATTTACTGATGGAACTAAATTTAGAAAATAAAATTAGTTTTGCTGCACTTGCTAAAAGGGAAGAAACACTACATTTACCAAATAAAGATCCTATTGTTTTGGATAGACGAGGGAGGCTTTTCACCTTGGCTAGAGACGAAGCCCATCGATTTGTAAATAAATTTCATCGGAAACGAAGAACTAGTTCTTCCATTAAGGATCCATTAGAAGAGGTTCCTGGATTAGGTGCCAAAAAACTTCAGAGTCTATTGAGGCATTTTGGCGGAAGAAAGGGTATCGAACATGCTACCTTGGAAGAGTTAAGAAATGTACCTGGTATCGGGAATGAAATGGCTAAAAGAATCATAGATTACCGAAATTAATCAACGACTTTTTCTTCCTTGCATATACACTTCTGCTGGATCAACATACGGGTCTTCCCAAGGGTCTTCCCCCCATCCACCTGCAGTTTCCCAATCAGTACCGGGAGGAGGGAGATTCATGTCTTGCAACAACACCTCCGCAGTATTCTGTTGTTCTGCCATACGTGCACGCTTCTTTTCATCAGCAAGTTTTTTTCTCTTCCTTGCTCTCTTTGAACTTCTTCTGAAGATAATCAAAGTAATTAATCCTAAAATTACAGTCAAGTAGGGCATAAATTCAATCAAAAGGAATTCATATCCAAGAACAAAGCCTAACGAAACTCTGTCCGTAGTTTCTTCACAAGGATCAGAATCACAAAGAGGGAGAATATAGGTCAGATGCTGACGGCCGTCGATTGTTTCAATCTCTGCATTTCCATTGGAACTAGAAAATTCAGAAACTCCTAATCCACGAGGAAATCCTAACTCGATTTTGATACTAGGACGAATAGTCATTCCTTCAACATCTGTTCCAACAGAGGGGATCTCTTCCTCAATAATTGGTGCATTAAATCCCCTCATTCCCGTATTGGCTGCTGTTGAATCAAAGAAAGATGATGCTAATGATTCAGCGATTCTTGCTGTAACTTGAGCAGGTGAAGTGATAAAGGCTAATTCTTGATTGGAATTGATACCTAACCTGAGTGTCATTTTCTCTAAAGATGCTCCGATGACTAACGGATCTTTGTCGCTCAATTCATTCCCTGTAACTTCATTTAACTCCCCAATTTCTGTAATCAGGCTGATACCTGAAAGGTCAATCTGTATTCCATTAAATTCGGCTGGTAAATCTTGAGATTCAATTTGATCTTGAATATCTTCTGATGCTTCATCTACCATTTCTTGAATCTCAATATTAGTCTGTTCTATTGTTCTTGCAATTTCGTCAGAAATAGCGGTAGAAAAATTTTGAAATCCTGAATTAGAGATTTCCAAAGTATGGTTTGAATCACCAATAGGGATAGTAGTGTTGAAACCAAGACCAGCAATTAATCCCCCGTCACGTCTATCTCCTATTGCGATTACATGACGAATAAGATCGGAAGGAATGGACTCAAAAGTCAACATATCAATCTCTTCAGCTTGAAGTGGAACTCCGATACGATGAACATGAAGTCTGACAGATGCCTCAATATCCGCTTCTATGGCGCCACTGAATTCCAATATTCTTAGCCCAGACAAATCAACATCTACCTCAACCTTGATGCAAGTTGCCCAATCAGATTTACAGAAAACATCTGGACTGGAATCTAAACAGTTTACGGTCTCATAACATAATGCATGCTCCCAATCCCAAGGAACGGGCCCTGTTAGACCAAGTTCCTCGGGAGATGATCCCTGATGACGGTAAACCAATTCCAAGCGATCGGGAACATCGCCTGTTGATCTAGCCCATGTTGGTAAAAGAATTGTCAAGGTAATATCCGTAGAGGGAAAAGTCTCTGGAATGTAACTACTTAGAATATCAGGATTTACTTCTTTGGAAACGCTGAGTACATTGAGGATTTTAGCCAAATCATTTTTCTCAATGAAACTAACATCCAATGGATCTCCGTTTTCGTCAGTTTCGTTAATGAGCCGAACTGCAAGATCGACCACGTCTAAATTTATTGGAGTAGAATTGGATTCTAACATTATTGGATAGGTTCCATTCATGGCATTCGAACCCTCTACACAGAATCCTGTTGGAGAAATCTCAGCACAAGTGACCAGTGCAGTATGTGTGAAATTTAATCCCCCTAAATCGCTAGGAGAGGTAAATGAAATGTCACTAAATGAAACTGAGCTGCCAGTTTGTTCAGCAAAAGAATTTGCAACATCGGTTAATGGAAGCATTCCAGTAAGTTGTTGAAGATCTACGTATCCAAACTCTTGTAACATTCGAATACCGTCAGATGAAATCCAAGGAAGAGATACTCCGTCATTGAATGGTTGTATTCCCCATGTGTTCAACAGAGAGGTATCAAGATAGTTCAGATCTATACCTAGTGTGACGACACTGTTCGCTTCATCACGCGCGTCAATCGTCATCCGAATATCCATCGAAGTGTCGGTAGGAGAGAACTCAACTGCCCTGGTCGAAGTATTTCTTCTGGATATCCGTATCTCTGCTTCATCAGTCATTGTACCATCGCCGCTGGAAGCCTCAGTATTATCGAGAATCCAAATTCCCGAGGTATACGAATACAGATTTTCTGTTCGAATTACAGGAGTCCCAAAATCATCAAGAATCTCAAAATTTGCATAAGGGGGAGGAGATATATCGTATGAGACAAGATGTCCTTCTTCAGCAATCAACGTGAATTCAGTGTCCGCTGTTCCTCCCATCGTCAACAATCCACGGAATAATCTCTCCATTTCTCCTCCTGATACGGTGGGTAGTCCGAAAGTACTGGAGTCAACATTGACTGTAATGATTACTCGAAGGCAGATTGGAGGGTAATATGCATTCTCTGAAATTGATGCATCTTCATCTGCCGAATCCCCTCCTGGATCATCACTGCAAATGATTGGAGCACCTGCAACACCAATGGTTGAAACATAATTTACGGAAACCCCTGTAGAAGAGCCAAAGGCTGATGACAACGTAGACTCAACCACATCTCCCATTGATGTTCGAAGTGTTTCTTTAACATCTGAACCATCAGGAGTAGGTAATTGGAAATAATTTCTGATGTAATCCGCTGGAATCCCATTCCCATCAGTGCTGTTACCACCCAGATCTAAATCATCTAAATTCAGTAGAGAACGATTGAATTCATAAATTGCGAACTCCATATCAAGCGACATTTGAGAAAGTGAATCCATCTCTATAGCATATTCAGAAACAACCCAATTAGATCCAGGAGTATTATCGTCTGACCAGGTCCAATCATCGCAGATAGTAGAATGCCCAGGAGAATATGCGATTCCAAGTCCGGGAATTTCATCACAAATCGTATTGGATACTTCTGGAGAGCCCGGAGCAGGGTCTGCGACCACCATAGGAGTCAATGATGCAAGCAGTAAAATTGGAATCAAAATTCCAGTTTTGAGATGAGGTAAACTCCTATCCATCGACTCTAGGCTGTGCCCCTATCCTATAATGCAGTTGCCACTGCGAGTAGATGGTGATGGAGGTGGAACAAGTACCAAAAAATGCCCTGAAATCTATGATTCAGGCTTTATTCAAAGACCATGAAAAAGATGTAATTGATTATCTGACAAACGATTTACCAAAGAGATGGGAACGTTTTGATGATGTAGCTATTCTCCCTACAGGTGCATTCTCAGATTCAAAATGGGATTTTGTCGAAAGAAATCTGTTGTGGGAAAAAGTAGCAAATGCTCTCAATGTAAATCGTCTTTTTCGTAAAGGAGAAATTAGTGGAGAGAAAAGGGAAAGTTCGGCTGAATTATTGTTTGGGACCAATCCGGATGTAATACGAATAGAACATGGTGTAAAATTTGTTTATAGAGTCACAGACTGCATGTTCTCGCAAGGTAATCTAAACGAAAGAAAAAGAATGGGAGACCTCGATCTAAGCAATGAAAATGTACTAGATCTTTATGCAGGAATAGGATACTATACTCTTCCGATGTTGGTTAGAGGAAATGCCAAACATGTGACAGCAACCGAATGGAATTCAAATGCACTGAGGGATTTAGACAAAGGGCTGAAACAAAATAGAGTAAAAAAAAGATGTACAGTACTAGAAGGAGATAATCGCACACATGGAAATTTACTCCATGGAAAATTCGATCGTGTAGTTCTAGGATTGCTTCCACAATCATGGGAAGGAATGGAAACTGCAATTCGATCATTAAAATCCACAGGAGGGATTTTGCATATTCATGGTGTTTCCCCATCAGATAAACCAGAAAAATGGGAAAAGGAAGTTATCCAGAAATTATCCAATTTCAACAGAAAAATTCAGCCAAATAAATCGATTAAAATCAAGTCTTATGCCCCACATTGGGAACACAGAGTTCTCGATGTAGAGATAGGCACCCTATCGTCAGACTCTTGATGTTGGTATAGATGCGAAGTTGATGGCGGATGCTGTAGAGGCCCCTGAGGCTGTGATTCTTTCCTCCAATTTGGTAGAGGAGGATGGAATTCGTCGAGAAAGAAGGCAATTGAATCTAGCCGCAATGGCTACTGCCGGATTCACAGTTCTAATTTTACTTC
>CAZRCY010000059.1:5699-10012 GCA_964598735.1 uncultured Candidatus Poseidoniales archaeon | reverse complement strand
CCAAGTGGATTTGAGGCGGATGCCCATATAGTGCCGTCGTCCTGACTGGCTTTTAGAATCATTCAAGCGGGTCTCTTGTCTCCTCGAGAACATGGGCGCCCTAGGTCGAACAGTAGTTGGGCGTAATCGCTATGCTAGGATTATCGGTTTAGGCGACCGACGTTCGCCTTGTGTCCATACCCCTTGTATTGTAAAAATAGAGGGCGATCCTGACTTACATGATTCGATTGCACCATTTTCATTTTCTCGTGATGGTTCAGTCTCTCCTGCAACACTTTCTTTAGAGACATTGATTGAAGACATGGACATATTGTCTCCTCCCTCAATCATAAAATGGCAAATATCTGAGGGCCAACATCTTCCTCCTGTATTGAGCGAAGCGGATTCGGGTAAGTTGGGGGGTGATGATAATTTCTTGGTTGTTTCATGGCAAACTTTGCATCATGATTCAAGATTAATGGACGAAAGTCTCGCACCGGATATCGTATTATTGGTTGATGCACCTCAATTAATTTCTACAGGAGAAATTTTCCTTGAAGCAATTCTTACGCTTAGGGAGCGTTTTCCCTCTTCGTTATTATGGGCACCCGGAATTTCTGGTCCTGATAATGCTGCTTTGTTAAGTTGGTTTGGACTAGATCTGTTCGATTGTGCTAGGGCCAGATCAGCAGCTGCAGCGGGGCATCGGCTTACAATGAATGGCCCCCGCCCTTTGGATGATGATGAAGATCCAGATATTTGGATGAGAGATTGGGAAGATTCTCTTCGATTTATTCGCTCTGCAATAAAAACAGGGAATTTGAGAGAATTAGTAGAATCTCAAGTCCTCAACAGTCCTAGAAGCGTAGAGCATCTGAGACGTCATGATTCTTTGCTTAGAGGGAGGAAATCGATACTTGCAAGTCATGTATCTCAGGGGCGTCGATTTAGGTTTAATTCTAGTTCTTCCAGGAATGATCCAATAGTACATGACTGGAAAATAAGGGTAGCTGACCAATACACTCCTCCAAACCACTGCCGATCGGTTTTAGTATTGCTACCATGTAGCGAACGCAAACCATATCGAGAATCTCAAAGTCATAGAAGATTTTCACGTCATATCCCATTTACTTGTGTCGACCAAGTAATGGTTACCTCTCCATTAGGATTGGTTCCCAGGTCTCTCGAAGATTTTTGGCCTGCTGCTCATTATGATATACCTGTAACTGGGGATTGGGATTATGATGAAATTTCGATGATACAGGATATGGTAAAATCACTAGTAGAACGAATAGGGTACAAGATAATCATCAATCATTCAGGAATCAATTTGGGTTCAATTAAGGAAGATTTTGAATTAATTGATACGCGACAGAATTCTACTGCAGGTTCACCTGAAGCATTGGAAAGACTAGAGTCTACTATTTCTGATGCAGTTAAACGATTGGAAATCAGAGGCCCAAAAGGTCATCGTCATAGATTAGAAATGTATCGTTCAGCATCACGATTTTTGTACGGAAACGATACATGGTTATCCGACGTAAAAATCGAAGGGCGTCCACCTCGATGGAGAATTGAGAAACAGGGGAAACAAATTGCTCAGTGGCATCCACGATCAGGTCGGTTTGCATTTTCCAAGGCTTCTCTGAATATATTGCATGACGCCAATGTCCTACCTAGAATTCATCTTATTCCAGATGTTGAATGGAAGGGAGATATTTTCGTTTCAATTATTGAATCATATCCTGATGGGATTAGAGAAGGAGATGACATTTTAGTTATGCAAAATAGTATTTTGATAGGTTCAGCAAGAGCAGTAGCACCCGGATGGGAATGGAAAGGATCACCTGGAAGAGTGGCCAGATCTCATCATCGAATTGCGTGAAACCTGTATTTTGATTGTCGGAGCGGTTAAAGAGGGGAAGGAAGTCGCAGCCCTGCAAGGAGTGGTATTAGTGGGTAGAATGCACGCATCCGGTCGTGGCCGAAGTGGTTCAACTAAGCCGTTTGTAGACTCTGCTCCAGAGTGGTCAAATACCGACAAATCAGCTATTGAAGAGACAATAGTAGAACTTGCTAAGAAAGGACACACTACTGCTCAGATTGGCCTTATTCTTCGCGATCAACATGCTGTCCCCAACGTCCGATTGGTATTAGGTGAGAGAATAAGTCAAGTTTTGGCAAGAAACGAAATATCTCCTGAAATTCCTGAAGATTTGATGAACTTAATGAGAAAAGCGTTGAAGATGCTAGATCATCTCAACTCTAATAGAAAGGACATCCATAATCGCCGTCAACTTGAACTCGTCGAATCTAGAATTCGTAGATTGTCAAGATATCTCAAGGGCACTGGAGCGTTAGATTCTGATTGGACCTATAAGAGAGATCAATTACGTCTTGCTGTGAATTGATAATAATCGCATAGGTCTTGAACCTCCTCGTGAGTTGACGTTCATGACGCGCCTCATTGAGTTGGAAGCGTTTTCTGCATGTTCCGAATCAATTCGTAATGCTGCGCGGCACTTACTAGATAATCCAAGCCTATCTGTTACCTTGCGTGCTCCATTAACAATCTCTGGATGTATTGCATTATCGATGATTGAATCTGCATTGATTGATTTGGGGCGCCCGTATAGTAGACGTTTTGCTCCTTCTTCTGTTGATAATTCAGGAATTTTTATTGATATCTTAGATGATAATGACGCTGATATTATCTGGAATTCAGATGAGGCCATATTAACTCTAAATCCTATGATTGTTCATGCATTAGATGGTCACAAGGGTGATGGAAGACATGGACGCCTATCTCCAGTAGCTACTGCTGCATCATTGATGGAAGAATTATCTCCTGATGGTGCTCGTAGTGTTCGTCTTCTTCCTTTTTCGATTGCCGGAAATTGGTTACATGATGCGATGGATCGAACCTATGATCCAGTATTTACAATCATGCGAGATCATTTACATCAGATCGGACGAATAAACGTTGTTCCCTTGCCTGAAGTACCTGATCCTTCAGTGAAAATGCTTCCTGAATTAGACCCATTTTTACTTGAAGGACTTACACTGGGATGGAGTAAGATGGATATTGAAGATCAAGCAAGATCACTTTCTACATATTTTCTCCCACTACTTTCTAGTGAACGTCCATCAACTCCTCGAATAGAAGAATTAGGATGGCATCGTGTTCTTGCTCCTGATTGGTCTAGAGATTTAGCATCTCAACTTCATGACATTTCCGATGAATGGAATCATTCTGGAGAAGTACGTTTGTTTGCAAGTAGGACTGTAGATGGATTGGTTAGAACCGGTCGTTTTGAATGATTATTCAATTAACAGCGTTCTACCACATCCACCACATGGTAGTCTTAGTGGACGTTCGTCCGAAGTAATTGGATTCGCTTGGCTACAAATTGGGCAGTCAATTACTGGAATTTTCTTATTGGGGATATCATCTAGTCCATCGATTCTGTGACTTGGTGAAATGAAAATAATAATCAATGAGAGAATGAAACTTCCCGCCCCTGCTCCCAGTATAAGCGTCATTCTGATGCCCATTGTGTAAAATACCAACAATATAGATGTGGAGAGAATGAGCCAAAATAATGATGGTGACCTTGCCTTTGTCCGGGTCCCCCTCACAGATACGGTAGCGCTAACAATGAGTATTGCCAACAAGAGAAACAGTCCAACCATAGGTCCATCGACAAATGATGTCGCTGGGGTAATAGTGACTCTGAAATCATCAATTCTCTCATCTGATGAGAATGAGACGTGTACATTTTCTGCTATCCCTATCCTTAGGTGATTGGAATCTATTTCTTCAGAGAATACATTAGAAATTCCTTGAAGAGGATTAGTAGAAAGTGTAGCCTCTAAACTAACCTTCGTCCAATATGTTTGAGATTGTGAGCGGACAAATGATTCAATGAACACAAAAGAACCTGAATCTAGAACCGTACTGGAGCGAATCGTGATTGTAATTGGTTCAGGTCCAAAGGAATTTTGCCCATTCATATCAATATCAATATCTAAGGCTCCTTCTAAGTCAAATGGGTCGCCTCCGAGAATTGATTTGGATTCTAATGCTAACCCTCTGTCGATGAAATCAGCTAAATCTCTAGAACTCCCGGTTAGATAATTCTCAAGAACATCAAGTTCAGAATCGTCCACAGCGCGATTATTCAAACCATCGGCACCAGCAATCGAACCAGAATCTCCAAGTTCTCTCCACCATGATGTTGAGTCAAGGCTTTCATTACCAATGTTATCCAATCCCCATCGAATCCATGTAGATACTGCTCCTTCAATTTCTAACTTACTGGTTCTTTCTAATC
>CAZRCY010000059.1:3259-5599 GCA_964598735.1 uncultured Candidatus Poseidoniales archaeon | reverse complement strand
TATACTTGATTTCCATCCACATTTGGCTCCATCATTTCGATATCAAGTAGAGGTGAGTTAAGATTCACTCCACTGTTTGAGTCTGGGTCTCCCCACATCACTAATGCTTTAGAATCATCATCTGGATTAGTCCAAATTATTCCGCCATTGTTAAACAATGTAACAGTAATTTTCTCGCCTTGAGATACAGATATTTCATCCACTTCTACACTAATACAGAATGTACCTTCTCTACCAGGTGCAAATGGAATTCCGGCATTTCCTCCTTGTGATCCAGTAAATGTCTCGCCCCCGACTTCGACTTCTGTGGAGAAATTGGCTGCACCAGTTGAACCTCCTTCTACCCTGAAATCTGTGCATACTTCCCATGTATCTGAAGGAATGATTCCATTAATCCCGATTACAGATTCAAATTGAGCGATCCGTTGTTTTTCAACGCCTTGGTATGAAATCTCTAACTCATAAAATTCATTTTTTGAAGATTCAGAAGGCGACATTGAACCAGTTTTTGTATTATCTGATTCTCCAATGAAGAACATTACATGTTCCACCGCACCTTGATGAACAGTGGCCTGATCAGCAGATATGTTTTGAACTGGAATCATTGAAACCAAGAAAATACATAGAATCGTGAGAACCAGGCTTCCCCGTTTCATGACCATCCCACTCGTCTAGAGGCCTTGAAACTCACGCCGTAATTTATTCATGCAGGTAGACAAGTTTGATTACTGAATTATTGAGTATTTCAGTAATTCGAGCAAAACCTATTCGTTCTAATTGAAGAATATCTCCTTCAGAATATTGTCCACATTCTATCATACCTTTTTGGTGCATTATTCCATCTCCTTCAGGTACAGAAAGAACAGCAGGTTGGCAATGATGTTTGAGAAGCCAATGAACAATTGATCTTCGATCTATTCTTTCAAATCCATTTGTTTCAAGTATTCCTTTGGAATAGTCTACGTTAGCAAATTCCTTGAGTCTTATTCGATCTTTGATGTCTTCGTTTTCTAAGAGTATACAATCTCCGTCTTTAGGAGCTGGCCATACTCGAAATCCCATACTTGAATCATCAGGATGTTTTGGGATTCTAAGGTCTTCCGTAGGCCAATTTGAACTCATATTTAGAGTAAGAGAAGATTGTTTTTCTCGAACAAATGATGCTCTAGGAGTATCCTTCTCAATTACCTTTGAATTATGTGACTCAATACTCTTCATAGAAACGGAAATATCTTTTTGATTTAATCCAAGTTCTATCCAAAAAGCACGTAATGCCTCTGAGGAAAATCCTCGTTTTCTTAATGCCGCAATTGTGGGGAGGCGTGCGTCATCCCATCCAGAGTATTTTCCAGTTGAGATATCAGCTTTCATTACACTAGTTGAAAATCCTCCAAATTCGTGAACCTTGACTCTCCCCCAATACATGGTTTCAGGATAAACCCAGTTACGTAATTTGTAAAGCAAAGTCTGTTTTCTAGTTGAGTCCATCAAATCCTTACCTCGAATAATATGGGTTACTCCTTGCAGATGATCTTCTATCGCAGATTGATAATCCAATAGTGGCCAAACACGGTATGCGCTACCTACCCTTGGATGTGCAGTTGTTTGTATTCTCAGAGCAGGCCAGTCGCGTAGAGCTGGATTTGCTAAGCTCAGATCTGTCTTAATTCGAACTACTGCAGCACCATCATTCCATCCACCTTGCGGATTATTCATTTGCCCCCATCTCTTGAGATGTTCCGATGTATCTAAATCTCTACATGGGCATTTATTTTTCGCATCTCTAAGAATCTTGAATTCTTCAGCTGAGCATGTGCATACATATGCATTTTGATTCAAAATATCTTCGTTAGCATGTTGAAGATAAATGTCCATTCTGTCAGATGCGTAGACAATTCTTTCAGGTTTTTTTCCTGTTAACCATTCATACTCATCTTCAATTTGTTTGTATGCCCAAATTTCCGGAGGTTTCCGTTTTGTATCTGTATCATCAAATCTTAGAATTACTTCTCCATTGTACATTTTTGAATATTCACTGTTGATTATTACGCCCCTACTATGTCCCAATGTCATCGGGCCGTTAGGATTAGGAGCGAATCGAAGAACAATGTTGTCCGCTTGTTCTAATGGTTTGAGTCCTTCTCTACGTTCTTTGACCCTTTTATCCAATGCTTCAGGGGCTTCTTCTGTAAGTAATTGTCTAATGTGGTCTAAACCCCTTAATTTAGCGATATTATTGGCATCTTCTACGGCAGGAATAATCCTAGAAACTAGTTCTTTGGCATGTGGTTTAAGATCAGGGTGTGCTCCGAAAACACGTCCAAGAACTGATTTCATTTC
>CAZRCY010000059.1:1262-3159 GCA_964598735.1 uncultured Candidatus Poseidoniales archaeon | reverse complement strand
GCACCGACAATGAGGTGTTTAGAATCAGCCTTATGTTCTGAAATCAATTCCAGATCTTTCGAGTTTGACCTGATTATGGAAGACACATTTCGACCAAATCTTTCTTGATTTATATCACAGGCATCTAAAATAAGTTTAGAGATATATTCCGAACCAATATTATCTATTGCTTTTGCAAATAATCTAACTTCTATAGCATTTAGAGTATCATGTTCCATTGCACGATCAATTTGTTCTGCACTAAATTCTACTATGGAATATTTCCAATTTTTGTATTTCAAAATTTTATTTCTGATTTCTAATCGCTTAGAAGGTGTAAGTGCCTTTGAATCATTTACTCCTAGTCCTTCCAAAATACTGATTTGAGACTCAGGAATACCCAAAGATGCAACAACCAAGGGTCCGATGACGGGGCCCCTTCCTGCCTCATCAACCCCCACAATCATGATTGTTTTCAGAGGTCTAGGTCAAAATCGGTATCGGTCATTTTCTCTGTTTTTGTGGATTTTTCTACCGTTCGACTTAGCTTGACTACATTTGAATTAGTCTTGATATTCTTTTTAGTTTGATTATAGGGCATTAATTTCTCTCCCAGAGTTTTCTCAGATGAGTTATCGATAAGTCCTAAGGCTAGTAAATCTACATCTTTTAGATTAGATTCTTTTGTATGATGATCTAAAACGTCTGTTGCAGCACTAATATTTCTTGGATTTATTTCTGTTTTTAGGCCTCCTGCCTTATTTTCGAACTTTTTGGTCCAATCTTCTACTTTTTCTTCCGGTTTAATTTCAGGTTTTACTTGAATTTTTTTCATATCTTCTTGACGTTTAATCAATGCTCGGTTTAGGAGAACAGTGCCTACTGCAACAACAAGTATTGTAAGAAGAAGTCCATTGTTTTGAGTGACGAATTTCATTCCTTCAGACGCTAGTTCTGAAAATACACTTGGTTCATCATCCTCTTCAGATATTCTGAAGTAATCGCCCAGGTAATCAATATCTTCTGTTATTGAAAAATTAACACTGGGATCCGAAATACTGTGTGCAATTACTTGAAGTCTAGCAGTTCCATTTATCTCAAATCCAGTTGGAGTAGTTGCAAATGCAGTAAATGAAATATTTTGGTTAGGTGGGATATCTCTTACCTCAAAATATCTGATATTTTCAGTACTATCAAATATTGAATTTGAGGGTGGTATCAATCCGAAATTAGATGTCACATTCATGTTTAAAGAAACCATTATTCCATCAAGATTATTCCCATTATTTTGAAATGTAATTGTCATAGTACAATTTTCATTTTCCGTTGTGGTTTGTTTATCCTTTAATTCCCAGTCGATTACTGAATCTACAGAAATAGAGTATTTCTCAATCACAATCAATTCTTCTTCAATGAATGCTCCAATTGAAATCTCTCCACTCTTCCCAGCCATTGTTCCACTCAAAATCCCTATAGATAGATCAATGCCATTTGCTGTTTCTCCTTCTTGGAGGGTAATTTGTGATGAACCTAATTCTACGTTAGACCAAATTGGATTTGATAGTACTTGAATTTCAATCTCATCGTTGAAATTCCCTGTATTTGTGATTGAGATGTTCTCGTGACAAATAACTGGATTTTCTGTATTTGAAGGAGAGATTAAATTACAAACGTTATTCTCATCAAATTTCAGTGAAACACCTCTTATTCTTTCAATAGATACTGATTGATTTACTGTTGAAATTTCTAATGGTTCAAATTCATTGTAGGCGCTAATCCTAATGTTTATTTGACCTGAAATTATGTATGGTGACGCATATTCTATCAGAACAATCCCCGAGTTGTTTGCTGCTAAATTTTCTATTTTGTAAAGATCAAACGTTCCAACTGACCATCCATTGTAAACAAATGATTGGTC
>CAZRCY010000059.1:0-1162 GCA_964598735.1 uncultured Candidatus Poseidoniales archaeon | reverse complement strand
TGGAACATCTACTCTAAATTGTATCCAAATTAGTTCATTAGGATTAATTGGGATATCTTCGCCGATCGACGGAACGGAATTTCTTGGCCAAACTATATTCCATCCAGATGATGATATAATACTCACATTTGCGATATCTGAGATTAATCCATTGTTGGTAATGTTGACAAGAATATTCGTTCCAACACCCGGTTCAATAATAAAATTGGACCCAGAGCTACTGCCAAAAGAAAGACTACTGGATTCTCTAGTCACATTGCTCATGCCTTGTTCATCCAGACTCTGTACTGGAATCAATAAATTCGATGATAATAAGACGATAATTGCCAAGGTGACGAGGCGTGAACTCGCACCATGCATGCTATACCACTCAATCCATAGTGGTTTAACTCGTTTTATTAGTCGTTCATCATATCAAAGGATCTGGTATTGCTTCAGCTAACGCAAGAAGGTCAAATTCGCCTGCATGGATGGGTACCTTTAATCCATAAATTTCGCTCACCTGTGGATCTATTTCACCAAAGGTTCCTAATTCGATATTTCTAATGAGAATCTTTGCTCCTCGACCAGGAATCCATGGTCCAGTATTGTCGTCTAATGGTTCGAATGTAATATTCTCTCTTGCTCCTAAATCTCTTATCAAGGCTTGAGCAATTCCCTTCGCTGCAGTAAACCCTGCATTTGTTTCCGCACATGCCCATGCAACTCTCCAAGCATTACGATGATCTCGAACTACTTCTCCACATTCCTGAATTCTTTGAGGTAATTCATGATGTCTGTTTTCTGCTAATATCTCCATTAATGATGGTAATATGTTTTGTCGAAGAATTGTATGTTCAATCGTAATAGGATTTGATATTCTTGTTACTTCGCCTTGTTCCTCCCATCTCATATTCTTGAACTGAGAACTATCATTGGATAGGGTAAGACTCTGAACTTGTTGTATTCCTTGGGATGAGAGACTCTCATTAATTCTACGAATTAGGTTAGCTCGAGTTAGTGGGACTCCTTCTAAAGCAAGTGAAGAATGGGCTTCACCTAGAGATTCATATCCGATACCAGTTGCTATTTCTTCTACAATATCTATTGGATGTAATATATCGAACCTCCATCTGGGCATTTCGATAATGTGAATTTTTTCTCCTACAGAGGCATCACTCCA
>CAZRCY010000058.1:5209-10210 GCA_964598735.1 uncultured Candidatus Poseidoniales archaeon | reverse complement strand
AAACTCACTAGAACGAAGACAGATAGCGATGTCATTCCAGCAAGCCATCTCGCTGAATTATCTCTTCGTGTTGGGGGATGATCGGCACTTGCGTGTGATAGATAATCAGCAGCGAATCCCATTCCGAGTAGAACTGCAGGCGCTGTTTCCATTCCTCTTCCAGTCATGTATCCTGCCATTGCATCGACTGCGGCACCTACAGCAACCGCACCAATGGCAATCCTCAATCCCTTTGGGAGTGATTTGAGTACCATAGATGAAACAATCAATACCATAACTCCAGCGAGTAGAATCTGGACGATTCTCGATTCTTCAAATGTCTTTGCAACATCTGCACCTGTGTACAAATCTCCACCAATTTCCCCAGTCAAATTCATTGATTCCAACAAAAATCGGGTGTCTTCTCCAAATGCTAGTGCGCCCATAGAATCTCTACTGTCAATCTGAATCTGTACAACCACACCTTTCGTCTCTCCATTTCTTAATAATCTCTGATCTGTAATACCTGAGGAATTCACTGCTTCTTCAAAGATCAAATCAATTGTATCGAATGAGGAATTCAATCCTGTCGGAATTCCTGAAACTAGAGGTTGTCGAATCATTCCTGTATCCAACGAAATTACGGATGGGTGCAATCCAATTTGATTCTGAAATTGCAATACTCGGTCCGCGATATCTGCGTCATCTCCATCTGCGTCGATAGTCACGTACATTGTTGTACTCGAAGCAAGGATATAATTAGCTTCAAGATCTTCAATCTCCTTCAATTCAGGAGTATCTTCTGGGAGGAAACTCTCAACGTTCATTATTGCAACACCAGCTGGAGAAACAACAATCAGAAGAGCAAATATTGCCAATAAGGCAGACCAAGAATTCTCCTGTACTGATTCTGAAACTCTCAACGGTCGATCTAAAACATCATCATCACCAACTTCTCGTCTTGACAAAAAGAGGTCTTCGAGAATAAATCGACTTACGGACCAACTTAACAGAATACCTGTCGCCATTACCAATCCCAACGATCTCTGAATCAGGATTGGAGAAATAATTGCGAGCATGACTGCTGCAATTGTTGTCATCATGGCAACAAACAGCATTTGTCTCACCTCATCTCTCGAACGAGACGAACGACAATACCAGAACGCTCCATCAACAGCAACGCCCATCACTATAGGTAAGGCAATCCCATCGACAATTGAGAATTGATGACCTGCTATAGTGAGTATGCTCACCGTTGACAACATCACAACTCCAACGCCTGCAAGAGTTGCAGAAGCGATGACAAGGTCTCGTAAACCAAACCATAGTAAACCCAACAATAGTATGAAAGAAGGGATCATAACTGCTCTAAGATCTTCTTCAGCAGTCTCCTTTGCCACCCCAAATAGTAGGTTAACTCCAGCAGTACTGAATTCATAGTCTGTCAATTCAGATGCTGATCCTGACCAATCAAAAAGAGGGGCCCATTCGGTTGGTCTCTCATATCCTTCAAGATGAACAATCCAAAGAATCTCATTGGATTCAGGAGGCAATAGAACTGATGAACCAGGTAAAGAGGGGCATGCGATGTTGACCCTTGAATCAGAAGGCAGGAGAACCAACGTTTGTTGGAATGCATTCATCTGATTCTTTGTTGAATCTTCAGAACACCATCCATCTTCTATTTCTGGTTGTAATAATTGACTCCACTGGCTAGCATTCTCTAGGCTCCTTCCAGAATCATTGAATGCATCAGACCATGAAGAATATGGAGTCTTTAATTCAACGATCCATGACTCTGTACTGGCCCATGAAATGGAGGAATTACCATTCAGTAATTCATTTTCAATGGACAATAATTCCTGAACTCGAGTAAGATTACTAGAAAGTGGACCTTTATCATCGTGAGTAATTCGAATAACTAAATCAGAATAATGCCAAGTTGCACGCTCTGCCCTCACCCGCTGAACTGCTTCATCTTCAAACATCAAATCTGTAGATAGAGCTGGATCCACCGGATCTACAATCGCCACCACACTGAGAATCAGTAGAAGGGCGATGAAACCGAAACGGAAGTGGGTCGAGTCTGAACTCATTATGTCCATTCATTCCAATTCCCAGTATTTGGGTCTCTCCACCACCAATTGCCACTTCCGTCCGGATATTCAACAACTTCGTATCCATCACGCATTTCTCCGGTCATTGTTGGAGATGGTTTGCCACCACCTGGTGCAGAAATCGGAGGTTCGCTCCAACCACCTGATGCAGCTGCATAGTCAACTGCTACGGGCATGTCATCATTTCCTGAGCGTGAAAGGAACATTATCGCTCCAGCAACGCCAATAATCACAAACACTAGAATTCCTATCGCAGCGCCAGCTACCATTGTACTAATCCCTTCAGAATCTGCATTGTCACCAATTCCATCACCATCAGAATCTGCAGATTCAGTTGGATCGTTCGGGAATACATCGGCATTGTCTCCAACTCCATCACCATCGGAATCTACTGATTCTTGTGAGTCGTTAGGGAAAGCGTCCTCTGAATCAAGTACTCCATCACCGTCACTATCTACTGGTAAGTCCTCATCACCATCTACTTCAATTCCAGAAGAAGATACGATTAGTATCAGAGAAGTAGGAACATACAATCCACCAGAAACGCGGAACTGTAGTGTTCCTTCAATGATAGTGAAATCAGCAGTTCCATCAGAACCTGTTATTTCACTGGCAACAATATTTGGGCCATTCATCAAAGTAACAGACATTCCCTCAATTGGGCTTACTGAATCCTTGTCAACCACCAGAACTTGTACAGTATCACCAGGTCTTGGATCAGCGGGACTGAATGATACTGTCATTGTCTTAGCTTGAGGAGGTTCTGGATTCGGCACTGCCTCTTCGATGTGTAAAGCAGATGTGATGTAAGCATCATCTCCAGTTCCAACCTGAGCAACACTCAAGATTGTATAATCGTCAATAGGGCTGGAAAGAACTGGAAGACGTAAGTCTGCACTACTTCCTTCACCCCATGCAATGGAGTTCATATCAGCAAGTAAATCCTGAATCAAGGACATAGGATCTAAATCTTCATCACTGTATTTTGTGTTCTCTGTACATTCAAGGCCATATTCTTCATTATCGCAAGCAACTCCATTTTCAATGGCATGCCAGCTCATTACTTCAGACTTAATCACGTCATATAATTGATCAGAAATTGTTGGAACATCTATTAGAGCAGGATCGAGTCCCATCTCAGGTGCTGCAATTGCTAGAATTCGCTCAGCAGTGGAATCAGCCAGTGCGATGTTTGTGGTCTGCCCTGGACCCAAATCGCCATTCAAAACTAATTCCTCAGGAGAGGCAAGGATGAATCCAGCATGCATTCCACGTGGCCAAACCTCTCCATCCTTGATTACCATCATTCCAAATGCTCCCATAGCAGCAACTCGAATTTCTGAAGTTCTGGAAGTATCACCATCTTGGAACTCAACACAATCACTGTAATCTTCTCCCCAATCAGCCCCGGAAATATCAGGGAAGAATGGATCGAATCTCAATGGAGTATAGCCCCAGCAAACACTGAATTCTCCATCTTCACCGTATACATTGTCAAGCATGGATGGAGTGATTGTGATTGCATGTACCCCATCGGGTTCTGTGTCCACAGAGTAAACTGGGAATCCTGAAAAGTCAGCTACATGTTCCATACCACCAACAGAAAGGCTTCCATTTGTGACCACAGATATTGAACCCCCTAAACCTGTCAATGTATTCTGTGTGGGATGAGGAGCCTTCGCCTGAACAATCGAGACATATGTTCCGGGTTTACTCGGATTAATTGTCAATACAACTTCACCATTCTCATCTGTGTTTAGTTCTACAGTTGTGAACACTTCAAATGGACCATCTGTAAAGATAGAATCTATCAATTCAGGAGAGATTTCAAGATCAGACTCTTCATCTTCATCTTCCTCTTGTTCTTCGACTGTAAAGCAATTTTCATCAGTTGAAGTTGAGATTGCATCTACAACAGTGTCAGTCATATCTCTCAAATCTACATGAATGCAATAGTACCCTGGGTCAAGTTCTTCCGTATCGAGTTCCCATTCTGTGGACCAGTAACTATTGGCGGGGACGTCGTAATCGTCCTGTTCAAAGGACGTGTAGGATGGGCCAGTTTCGTACCCGTCAACAATCATGACAAGCAGATTGTAACTCTCATCATCGTTATATCCGGCCTCATAATGTACGTTACCTCGGATTTGATATTCAGGAGAATCATCTTCCCAATCAGGCCAAGATGAGATGTCTAAATGACTGATAAGTCGCTTCAATGCTCCTGCAAAGGATTTCTCAACACTCTCCTCAGTGACATCATCTGTATCGAAAACTGTATCATCACATGAACCATCCATCTCTGCGGGATATTGCAGAAGAGTTCCTACAACGCTCCATTCTCTAACGGTCCCATCATATGCACCTAGGTCAACATATCCTGACCCCCAGTAAGATTCCATCGCCACATAATCGTTGAAGAGTTCGTTTCCAATTCCGTCAAAGACATCTACATCGAACATGTAACAATGATCGTTTGTTCCATCATCATCCTCATCATAGACTCCCTCTCCATCGAACGAAACAGTCAAATTTTCAGTTTTGTCAAGATTATTCTCAGCATCTGGATCCTCATCGGAGCCATCATCACAATCTTCCCAACCGTTATTCAAGGAGTATTGACCAACGTAGCCACTGTCGTCATCGCATTCATATTGAGTATTAATATTAACACTAGCAGAATCGAACCAAGTGACACCTTCATCTGATTCATCATCACAGTCATTATTTCCATCATTCAATTGGTCAAATTCTACGCCATAATTTCCATCTTGGCAAGGATAGTATGTCTCATATGGAGTTTCGTCTGACCAATCTCCACAATCGTTCTCTCCGTTATTGATTTTGTATTCTTCATAGTCAGGAATTTCGATTCCATTGTCACAATAGAACGTATGGTCTTCAT
>CAZRCY010000058.1:3085-5109 GCA_964598735.1 uncultured Candidatus Poseidoniales archaeon | reverse complement strand
TCGTCGTCATAATCATCGTCGTCATAATCATCGTCATTATCTTCTGAGCCAATAAGACCGTTGTCGTTGAGCAAATCAAAACCAGCTTGTGGAGATATTCGAAGTACTGCTACCTCAACTTCTGCTCCCTCAACTGGTCCAATACCATTGTAGACTTGAGATCTGATTGTGATGTCTTCGCCCATCAGACTCTGCTGGGGAGATTCAACAAGAACACCGAGTGCTGAAACTGTGAAGATTTCATCATTGCCCTCAAGTCCCATCTGTACAATCATCGGCATTGATAGTAGTTCCATATCAATCTCGAAGCGATCTTCACTTTCCGAATCTCGAATTAGACCTGAATCCTTCAATTCATCAAGAATGTCATCAAATTCCCACATTTGATCCTTAAAGACTGGAATCTCAAGAATGCCGACATAACGCTCACAATCACCATCTTCGCATCCTTCATCAGTTTCATCTGAAACCAACTCTAGATTCACTGAATGACGCTCTTGACCATCCGATTGAGTTACACCGAAATTAATTGAATTAGGATGATTATTATCGCTATTCCATACATCCAACTTGATTCCTATCATGGGGGTGTACGTGCTGTGTTCAAAGGTCATGAAATTAGGGATTGATTCAATATCATCATCTAAGTTCATCAAATGAGTAGAATTTTCTTCGTCATACGTTGAAGAGAAATCGTCCATTGCTAGACCACCAGCAAAATGACCCAACCATTCACCGAAATCAGCTAAAACTTCTCCAGTTACATTCCAAGCAGGGTCTTGTGTAGAATCAACTACAATATTTAGGATATTCTCAGGTAAACTGTTGAATGCTGAGAATGCAGTATTGACATGAGGGTGATCGCTCTGCATTTTTGCTGTCCAAGCTTGCCCTTCTGGTGTGTCCAGAACTTTCTCATATTCCCAAACAATTCGATCTGGAATCTCATCACCATCAGTGTCCTGAATATCTGTTTCCTCAAGACGATCTGCCATCTCAACAAAGCGAATCAAAAATCTCTGGAATGGAGTCATGTTGTCAAAGTCTTCTTCAAGAAGTGGACCAATGAAAGCACCAAGACCGTCTGCGATAGCTTCAGGATGATCGGAGATAGACAAGACTGCAATGTTTCGCATCAAGGTTTGAATAGATTCAAACTGACGCTGATTATTTGCAAGATTATCTAGAGCAGTGGTGATGTTATCCCATTCGCCTGTCGCTGTCATTGCGTCATATGCTGCCTCAAAGTCGCCAGTTCCTTCGAATCGAGTGAAATTCTCTATCAAATTGAACTCGCCTAGGTACGGAGGAATATCCTGGAAATCATTCATCACACGTGGAATTGGGAACTGATCTAAGTAAGTCAATACCGCTACAACAAAACCAACAGAAGCCGCTGAATCATCGGACTCAAGGAATAGCATCAACTCTTCAAGGAAATCAGCACCCGCAGACATATTGTACTGGTTCTCATCCCTTGAAGCATCAATCATATCGTTCCAAAGTGCCTGACTGCCTAGAGTGCCAGGACCTCGACAAGCATCTTCGACAAACTGGTCCCATCCACCGTTATTCATCACTATATCTTGAAGATCGGTGAACTCCTCAGCAATATCTGCGGTAGGGTTAGCAATATCCCATGTATCGTCGATGCTTTGTAGCGCTTTTGAAACCTCAGCGCCAAATATTTCACGAATTTGTGAAGGGTTATCAGTTGCCAATAAATTTCCACTTTGCGCAGTTACACTAGCCCCGTAAATTCCACCGCTAGCAGTTACAGGAATTGTGTATGTGCCCATCCAAACAGTTGTAGAAGAGTCAAACTCATCGACGCCTTGGCTAGTTAGTGCGATGGTGTCAACAATGACAGGTGGACTTGATGGGGAGACTCCATTGAATCGATCCAATGGATCAAGGTCTCTGTAATGGAGAATATCGGCAGTCACCAATGTATTGGATGAATCCGCACCTCGAACGTTTGCATGAACGGATACTTCAGTACCAACTGTTGCGAATTTCGTTGA
>CAZRCY010000058.1:0-2985 GCA_964598735.1 uncultured Candidatus Poseidoniales archaeon | reverse complement strand
ATATACTGAGAACATGTTCCAGAATCTCCTTCCAAGACAGTGAGAACCCCAAGACCAAGTTGAATTTGGAGGACTGGAAACCCAGCGGATGAAAGAATGGATGACAGTGGAGATATTATTCCTGGTAATGATTCATCAATTTCCCATGAACCAGCAGAATTTATTTCACCAGGATCTGCAAGACAATTGGATGTAAGTGGTACATCAGATTCAGAAAGATTGACCCACGAACCAAGAAATCCAGAATCAGAAAATTCAAGATCATTGGGAATAGATATTTCCAAATGACTAGAAGGAGATTCAACAACTAAAGATTCACCAATATTTCCCCGATTAACATTCATTTCTATGTCCCAATTTGATACTCCGTTACAAGTGAAACTATCAGGAAGGCACGCTCTTACCAAATCTTGATTTTCAGTGATTTTTTCTTTGATCAAATTAGGCCCTGTTCTTGATTCTGAACCAGATGTAGTATCAATAAGAAACGAACTAGTCACTTGTTCATCAGACCATGGAGTCGACGAATGGACTACATGAATCATCTGACTTAATGAGGTTGGACCAGCATCCCAATCAAAAACAAACCATTCCTGTAAAAGAAATCCATCAGAATCGCGTTCTTCGATGTGACTAATATTCAATTCCGCTTCAATACGTCCGGATCGTCCTTGTTCGTCAATCAATTCCGTAATAACCACAGTACCTCTGATTCTCTTTCCTTCCAATTCGTTCCGGCAATCTTCACATTTTTCCGATTCAAGTTGAGTCATTTCAAGTTCAAATGATGCTATGGCACCTACATCAAATTGTTCCAAATTCAAAGAATCCATAGATGAGCGAGTGGAGAGTTTTACATATCCATCCAAAGATATTACAGGATCTAGGTCGCCTTCAGACTCGTTGAAGGAGAATTCAACCCAAGTCGTAGCCATAATTACACTGGCCAAACACAGGGCTTCGATCCATCGAAATTGACTGCCCATGAATCATGCGAATGAGTCACACATCATCTTATTACCGATACAAATGGTACCAAATACCTAGATTTTACAGCGGAAGGGGCCAAATATCAGCACTTCTCGGACAGGCCAAGGGGAGCACCATGTCAGACGCAATGACTCAGATTAATGATGCCTGGAATCAGTTCAATGATCTATTGGAATCTGGTACTCAGATGTCGATTTTAACGAAGATTATTCTTTCAATAATTGGAATCGCAATATTGATTTTCGTCGAAAAAAATTACATTCTCCGAAGGTGGGAAGGTATTGTTGCAGCAACTGATGCTTCATGGGATGACCGAATTTTTGGACCACTTAGAACTAGAATCTACATCTTTACAATAGTCGGTGGAGCCAATGTTGGTGTATTATGGATTGACTCTGCAAATCCCGGTTGGGCCGAAACCGGTGCGCCATTATTCAATGCCATATTCATTATCTTAGCAGCAACTCTAGCTAGCGTTACTGTCAAATTCATTTTACCTGAAATACTCAATAGATTCCAACGACAATCTGCAGTAACAGTATCAGGTGGGAATCCACTTCTTGTGTTTCTTCTCAGAGCAGTAATTTGGTTTGGTGGATTATACTTAGCTCTCTCTGAACTAGGAATTGAGTTATTCGGTGTCCTAGCATCATTGGCGGTATTCTCACTAATTATCGGATTGGCAATACAACAAACGTTGGGTAACATCGTTAACTCATTCATGTTAGCTCTCGATCGTCCGTTTGAAGTCGGCGATAGGATCGAGGTTGATGGAGTAATGGGGACTGTGATGTCGATTGGAATTCTGTCGACCAAGTTACTTACACTAAAAGAGGAGTTGGTTGTGATTCCAAACAATAGCTTGGTGGACTCGACAGTAACGAATTATGCTCGTGGTGGTGGAGATGGAGTTGCTCGCAGAATATCTGTCCAAATGGATTATGGTGTTGCTTATGATGAAGACCCAGCCCACGTAAAACAAGTTATGTTGAGGGTTGCTCGTTCCTGTCAATATGTTCTTTCAGAACCTCGTCCAAGAGTTATGATGACTGAATTAGGTGATTTCGCTAAGGTGTTCCGACTCTTCATTTGGATTGGTGACTATAATGATGAAATTGTTACCAGGGACTATCTAATTGAGAGAATGGACCGTGCATTTGAGAGGGAAGGTATTGTGATCCCATATCCAACAGCAATCGAAATGGCTACTCAAGAAGTACATCCTGACCCTGAAGTTGCAGCCAAGAAATTGCAAGATAAGGAGGTTCGACGTCAACGTGCGGTTGCTTCTTACAGACTTGAAGAAGCAAGATTACGTAAGGAACATTCCAAGATTACTGCCGAACTCGAAGAATTGTACAGCAAAGTCAAGAGTGGGAAAATTACTGGAAAAGAACTGGCAGATATGCAAGATAGAATTCGAGAATTGGAACAATCCCTTGCACTTGATATGGAGATGGATGATTGATTTCATTCTGATTCAGTTGCCAAAATTACTTCACGTTCACCTGGTCTTAATGAAAACAATACTGGCAATAATACCAGACTGGAGATTAAAGCGAGAAGAATTGCGACGAGGAAAACTTGTCCAAAGAGACGCAGAGGGGCTAATCCTGACAGATTCAGTACTGCAAATCCTCCTGCTGTAGTGATTGCAGCTCCTGCCATTGCACGTCCTGTAGTAACAGTTGTTCTAGCCACCCATACATCAGGAGTACTATGTGGGCTAGCTAGACGCTCTTCTTCGTATCTGTGAGCATAATGAACAGCATAGTCAACACCTAATCCTAATGTTAGAGCGCCAATTGTAACTGTTTGAGCGTTCAATTGATAACCTAATATTCCCATTAATCCGTATACCCAAACTACAACCATACCTAGGGGTATCCACATGAATATTCCAGTGACAAAAGCTCTCTTTTTGTCTCTCTTTTCCACAGATTGTAATCCAATTAGCATAAACAAAATTACTGATGCAACAACTAAAGTCGATAA
>CAZRCY010000057.1:0-10366 GCA_964598735.1 uncultured Candidatus Poseidoniales archaeon | reverse complement strand
GAGCCTGAACCAACTCCAACATGTATTGAAGGCGAAACTCGTCCAGCCGAAGATGGATGTAACGATTGTTACTGTAATGACGGTGCATGGTCATGTACTGAAATAGCTTGTAATCTCCAAATTGATGATTTATCTAATGATTCAGATTTAGAATCTGAGGAAAGTCTTGGTTCTATTCACTATTTGTCTTTCATTGGTTTTGGGGTCATAGTAGGAATAATTGCTCTTATTTTGTTGCGTTCTCGCGAATCAACTTAGTCTTCCACTTTCTCTTATTGCTATTCTAAACCAATTGGTATTAATTTCATCTAGATCATCCCATTTAAATTGCCAAGCCCAATTTCCTTCCTTTGTTCCGGGGGTGTTCATTCTAGCTTCTGATCCCAGTTTTAGAACATCTTGTAATGGAATAATTGCTAAATTTGAAACCGAATTCAGCGCATCTATTACCGTTTCATCTACTGGTTTGATTCCCCAACCAACTGTTGTATCATTATCGTGTGTACCTGTGTATACTACCGTATCAGGAGTATGATTTTCAAGATTATGTGGGTTTTTTTCATCATTATTTGAGAATTGAAGAATGGCCATTCCTGGTAAATTATGTCGTTTCCTAAGTTCAGAAACACTTTCTGGAATAATACCTAGATCTTCTGCAACGATATCTCCTTTAGTACTGGAAATAATTTCGGATAGGAATTCATTTCCGGGTCCTTTTACCCAAGATCCTTTTTCGGCAGTTGGATAATGTGCTGGAATTGACCAAGCCGAATCAATTGCTCGAAAATGGTCTATTCTAACAATATCAAAAAGTTGAAACATTCGCTTCATTCGATTTTTCCACCATCTGAATCCTTCTTTTTTGTGAGTCTCCCACCTGTATAATGGGGTCCCCCATTTTTGCCCGGTTTCTGAGAAATAGTCCGGGGGTACACCAGAAACATGAGTAGGGAACCCCTTTTGATTCAGATGAAATCTTTCGGGACATGACCATACGTCTGCCGAATCATGAGATACAAAGAAAGGGATGTCTCCATATATTCGTATTCCATTTACTCTGGCACATTCTTTCATCATGGACCATGATTTATCGAAAAGATACTGCTCTTTGTAGATTTTCTGAATTTTTTGTAATTCATTTTCTGAAAATTTTAGATTATTTCTTGTACGAAATTCTTGTGGCCACTCTGTCCAAGGTGTTTCTTGAAATCGTTCTTTAAGAACTCGAAATTGAGCAAATTGTTCTAACCATTCACCTTGTTGTTTACAGTAATTTTTGATTTCTTTAGTTGAGACCTCTTTAGATATGTCTTCCAAAAGATTTACCCAACCAGCAAATGCAGATGAAGAAGCGTAAGGTGAACCATACTCGTCAGGAGGGTGAATTGGAAGAACTTGCCAAACAGAAACTCCCAATTGATTCAATAATTCCAAGAATCGAATAGCCCCATTTTTCCCCAGATTTGGATTAGGGAGGCTAGTAATATGGCAGAGAATCCCAACTTGTTTCTGTGACAACATTTTCTCGCCTAATTCGTATGAAAAGAATCGTAGAAATTTTGGTAATCTTCTATCATTCTAGCGCCAGTGAATCCAATTGAAGTGTAGATGCTTTGCCTCATTATTTCTAGCCACTTATCTTTATTTTCCCATGCTGGTAATACTTCATTTTCTAAAACATCGAGGATATTTTTGGCATCTCTTTCATCATCTCTTTCGTCTTCTCCTTTTCCTATCGCCCATCCATTTTTTCCGTGAATGCAAGCCTCAGGCCACCATCCGTCAAGAATAGAACAATTCGGAGTTCCGTTTAATGCGGCTTTCATTCCAGATGTTCCAGATGCCTCCATCGGTCTTATTGGGTTATTCAACCAAATATCGGAACCAGCAGTCATTAACAATCCTGTATCCATTGAGTAATTCTCAAGAAAAACAACTGGGATTTCATTTTGAATTTTTTTAGCACCTTCGTAAATTCTCTGGATTAACTTTTTTCCACCAACATCCTTTGAATGAGCCTTCCCCGAAAATACAAATTGTATTTTATTAGAACCAATATTTCTTAACCGTTCTAAATTTTTGAAAATTAAATTTGCACGTTTGTAGGTGGCGAATCTTCGTGCGAATCCAATTGTTAATTTCTCAGGGTCCAACTGTATACCTGTTTCCTTTTCGACGAAGTATCTCAGTTGATTTCGCGAATTTTCTTTAGCAATAGTTAGATCTTCATTTGAAAAATTCATTTTTCTAATTTGTGTTGAATCAACTCTCCATTGTAATGATTCTTTGTCGAATAACGATCTGAAAGATTCACTAGTCCAAGTAATGTGGTGAACTCCATTAGTGATTGGATGAATATTAGTTCCTGGGAACATTTTCTGTGCAACCCTAGCATTAAGGCCTGATACAGCATTGACTTTTCCACAAAGTCCAATTCCTAAATGACTCATTGAGCACGAATCTCCACTGTTAGCAATTTCTCTAGCATCATCGGGAAGTAATTCTCCTAGGATATATTCTACATCTTCCCATCTAAATCGATCGTGTCCTGCAGGAACAGGAGTATGGGTAGTAAAGAGAGTTCGGTTAGCCAACTCTTCTCTGGACCAACCTTGATTCAACATTTCTAGTGCTGCAAAGGTGCAGTGTCCTTCGTTGAGGTGCAATCCAGAAATCTTGTATCCCAAGATAAGCAAAGCACGAACTCCTCCTATTCCCAGAAGGTATTCTTGTCGAATTCTGGTGGAATCATCGCCTCCATACAACGTCATTCCCAATTCTTGATGTTCGATACTATTTTTGTGATGGAAAGTATCCAGGAAGAAAACCGGGACAAGTTTTCCATTGGTTCCAAAAATCTCTGCTTTCCATATTTTCGCATGAATTTCTCTTCCATCTAGAGGTAATGATATTTCGACTCCTGTGTCAAAAAGAAACTCCTCAGGATCAATTTTTGGGTAGGTTTCAGTCTGGTTTCCACTTGAATCAAGGTTTTGTTTAGCGTATCCTTTTCTGTATAGTAAGGTCATTCCAACCAATGGAATACCTGCATCAGCGGCGCTTTTGACATGATCTCCCGCTAGAACTCCAAGCCCTCCAGAGTATGTATGGAGGTCTGAAATAAGACCAATCTCTGCGGTAAAGTAGCCAACAAACACCATAAGAATAGCCCAACCAGTACAGGCTGCGTCAATCGCGACCGGATAATCATATTTTCTAGGATACTTATCTATCTCGCCTTTCACCAGTGTGTCCATGCTTACATTTGTATCCCATTTTTGTGTGAGGATAATATGGTAGTGATTCAACCCATATGTATGGGGTTAAGTGCGCACCAGAACACTTCTGTCGCTTTTGGATTGATTCTAGTGATGATTTCTCCAATTTCTTTGGGGATAATTAGTGCTGCAACTCCAAACAATATTTCGATTGATGGTGACTCTTCAGATTGGCCTTCTTCTACAGATATGGGTATTGATGGAAATGGTGTTTCTCTCCATCTAACTTGGAATTCTACACATCTTTTCATTGGATGGGAAGGCACAGACTGGGCATCATCTGAGGGAGGAGCAGATCTATTTGTTTATCTTAATACTACATCGGGTGGAACATCTCTTTCCAAAGAATGGGGTTTTTCACATGTACTTCCCTTTGCTGCTGATTATGCATTTGTGCTAGAAGATTCTAGCTATCATGCAATTTTTGCTGAGCAGGACGGTATTTGGCAAACTACCCATGAAGAAAATACTGCTATAAATTCCCATACATTTCCCGGTGAACGATATATTGGTTGGTCAGAAAATATGATTACTGAAATTTCTATTCCTTGGGATGCTATTGGTTCTCCCACTTCTGTAGATTTTATGATATGGGCACAGTGGCAGGATCAAGGAAATGTTTGGACATCATTCCCTTCACAGAACCCTGCAAGTTCTAACGGTGCTGAGACTTTTTCTCACATGTATCATCTTCCCAATAGGAATGAATCTATTGACCCGTCATCTATGGAGATTGTCAGTAGTTCCGGAGTAAATAAGGCGGAAGATGCGTTGAATGTAGCAATTGTATTTCATCAGCATCAACCGTATTACAAGAATAAGCTCACTGGGATGTTTGAACTCCCTTGGGTCCGAGTTCATGCGATGACGGAGTACGTAGACTCTCCTGGAATTCTAGCCCAGTATCCAGAAACTCAGGTTACATACAATCTTGTTCCATCTTTCTTAGAGCAACTTGTTGACTATCATCGTAATGAGACACCAGATGTTCATACGGATTTTGCAAGGAGAGCATGGCCCACAAATTCTAACGGAACAGTTGCTGATTACCCAAATGCAACTGCTCTCGAATTACATACAATGCAATTCCAATCGTTCTGGAATAGTGGGTGGATTTACAATGTCTCCTCCGAAGATCCTAATGCATGGGTTTTACCAGCCAGTCAGCGTTACAAAGAACTCTATGATGCAACCTTGCACAATCTCAAGCCTACAACAATAATGGACGATCAATTGCTTCCTCCTCAAGATTTGTTGGATTTGCAGGTTTTATGGTATCTTTTCCAATTCTCCCCAGATTATGTACAAGGAGAATATTCGTCTTTCTTTACTAGACCAAACAATACTCCCACTCAGTATGACCAAGGTTTGATGGATTTATTCACCAAGGGTAGAGATTTCACTCCTGTTGACTTGACATATGTAATCAATCAGCAACATTCTCACATGGGTAATGTTCTGCCGATGTATAGTCAGTTAGCTGAAAGAGGTCAAGTAGAGTTGACAACAACTCCGTATTATCACCCGATTATGCCTCTGTTAATGATGGATGGATGGACCTTCGAAGACGGAATTCGAGTTAACAAAGATGCATGGCCTGTAGATGTAACAACACACCTCATCAACGGCATGAATCTATTTGAGGAAGAATTAGGTTTCAGACCCAATGGTATGTGGCCATCTGAACAGGCAGTTTCACCACCAATGGTTCAACCGGTTTCAGATGTTGGAATTCAGTGGATGGTTACAGATGAGGAGATTTTAGCAAAATCTACTTCTGAAGGTGGTAGTTCTATTGATGTAGAAGATGCTGCACAATTGGCAACTCCTTGGGTTGTAGAAGGTGAAAATGGAGGAGAAGTCGCAGTTATTTTTCGTGATAGGGTAATTTCTGACAGAGTTGCATTCCAATACGGTTCAATGACTCCAGAAGCGGCAGTCTCAGATTTCCTGTCTTACCTAGATGGAATTCGTTCTGAATTAATAGCCGCCGGAGAAGACCCTAGTGAGCATCTACTAACAGTTGCTATGGATGGTGAAAATTGGATGTTTATGTCCGAATTCCAGCATTCTGACAATGCTCGACCCTTTATTCATGAATGGTATTCTCGACTTTCTTCACATCCAACCGTTGTTACAACAACACCTTCGGAATTCTTGTCTAATAATTACACACTCCCTAGAATCGAGAATATTGGAACTGGATCTTGGATTGATGGAACATTAAGTACTTGGGCAGGAGAAGAAGATGAGAGTCTTGCATGGCAACGTCTCGTTGAAGCCAGAACAGCATTAGTTGATTTTGAATCTCAGAATCCAGGTGATCCGGGTCTTTCTCTCGCTTGGGAATCACTCTACATTGCGGAAGGAAGCGATTGGTATTGGTGGTATGGTTTAGACCAAGATAGTGGCTATGATGAGATGTGGGATGTTTTGTTCAAAGTACATCTCTCCAACATTTATCGAGCAATTAATTTGGATTTACCTCCTTACCTTCAAGATCTTTGGACAAATCCTGCATTGCCTGATGAATCTGCTAGTGCAATTATTGAACCAATGATAGATGGAATCGCTTTACCAGGAGAATGGGATGGTGCAGCAATTTATTCTGCCGACTCAGTGAATGGAGGTGATTTGGATATTGAATCATTCCATCTGGGATATGATACGTCAAACCTATACGTTCGGGTAGATATGACCAATCCCAATCAAATTGAAGAATTAAATGAATCAAGAAATGCAGATTTAGCGATATATTTCATGCAACCTAATGCTCAGAATTTCAATGAAGTCCAGACTAACTTTAGAACATATTTTGGGAATCAAATTTTGGGTTTTCCAGCAAAGAAGATGGTTGCATTTGATTTCGCACAATTAAGAGATGATGGTCAAGCAAAATGGAATTTATTTGATGCTAGAGGGCAGGTAGGGGATAACGAACAATGGGCCTTAACAGGTTCCTCAATTCTTGGTGGATGTGCTGGTAAAGAAATTTATGAATTTGTTATACCTTGGTCAGATTTAGGTCTAGCGCCGAGATATACTACACGTGTCAAAGTTGTTTCAGCATGGTCTGATTCTCTTTCGTATGGTGACGGTGAAGATGTAGAGATTGCTCCTCCTGCTCCCGCAGAAATTGTTCTTCCTGATTTAGAAGAATGGGTTACTTTGTTAGAATTTGATGATGTTATCGGTGATGAAAATGGTGATGGCGATTACACATATCCCCTATCAAGCGATTTTTCACCTGGTAGTGGACTATTTGATGGAACAAAGATGAAGATTAGTCAGAGTGCTTGGAATGCACGTTTTGAGATTACTGTTGCTGAGATGACCGATTATTGGAGTCTTTCAAACGGTTTCAGCCATCAAATTGTTCAGATATATGTCGATCAAGGTGAAACATCTTCTGGACGTACTCAAATGCTTGAAGGAGCAAATGCAGAGGTTCACCCCGATTGGGCTTGGGAAGTTGCAATATCTGCAACCGGTGAACCTGGAGCGGTAAAGGCCGTAAATGCTGCATCGGGGGAAACTAGCGCCAGAGGCATTGAGGTTTCTGGAGATGTAGAAACAAAAACTATTGTTATCACTGTTTCAAAGAATGTCATTGGATCAGATGTACCCAATTATCGTTTCATAGTGGTACTTGGAAGTCAAGATGGATTCGGTACAGGTAAATGGAGAGATGTTGATGCTACAGCTAAGACTTGGCGTTTAGGAGGTGGAGCGGATCCTTCACCTGTTGATGGAGTGGATTACGATCCAAATATTGTAGATATTTTACTTCCTGAAGGTAATCAAGCATCGATGTTGAGTAGTTATGATGTTGAATCTCAACAATATGCAGTTTTGACAGGTTTTGAACTACCGGAAGTGGCTCAACAAGTGTATGGTGCTAAGGTCGCAGGAACCACTGCCAATTCTGCAATTCTTGAGTGGTCAACAACCCAACCTGAGGCAGGAATGATCACATGTATATCTGGTGATAATTCATCTAATGAGTGGAATGAATCCATATTATCGCCTTCTGGGATGGGGTCTCTTTTACATACAGTTCAGTTGAATGGATTAACTACGTCAACTGCTTACTCGTGTACTATTTCTGTAGGTGATGCGCCATCAGCGTCTGTCCAATTCAATACCTCAGAGGAAATAGATACCACTCCTCCTGAAGTACTCAATTTGGATGTTGAAGCATTATCTGGAGGTTCACTAAAAGTAACTTGGTACACTAGTGAAGAAGCCACTGAATCTGTCGAAGTAAATGGCCAAATATTTAGTGGAGATATTGTTGCTCTTCGTAAAAATCATGAAATTACAATTACTCCTAATCCAATCCTGCCAGCATCGCAAGAATTTATTCTCACAGTATCGGTCTTCGACGCATCTGGAAACAGTAACTCCTCTAGTATTACATTCATTATTCCTGAAGAGCTAGGTGCTCCTACCTCAGCTATTGAAGTTCCAGATAATTCTGATTGCACGAACTTAGCGGAAGAAGAATGTGCGAAGCCATCGTCCTTGAATGGGGAATTGATTATTGGCGCATCGATATTTGTGATACTAATAGTTGGCCTTGCGTTGTTGAGAACTAGAATGTCCGAAAATGAAATATTAGAAGGGCTCATTCATGATATTGAATGACTACGCAAATGGGATACTTGCAGTTTCATGAGTATGCAGATTGACTACTGTTAGAATAGCAGGTCTTGGTTGAAACCCTAAAGTTCGTTGATATCCAGTTTGATCTTGCCATGTACTACTATGAATCAATTTGACTCCTTTGTAATCTGAGACATGATGCCCATGCACGTGACCAGTAACGAAAATATCGGGAATTGTTCTAATTACTAAATTATCTTCAGGTTCAGGCGCCAGAGGTGTTTTGCCGCCCCACGAGGGTGCTAGATGTCTTCGATCAATCATTGCTCTCATTGCCGCTTCTGGTCTGTCATATGACACACTTCTCATCTTTGAAACGAAATCATCGATACTCTTTCCATGATAAGACAAAATACGAACTCCATGTAAACTAAAATCACATGGATTTCCAACAAATGTGGTATTATTGTAATCTTGTTGTAGCTCTTTATCTAGGGCAGGTTGTGGTTCTGCAGGTCGAACAGCATCGTGATTTCCTGGGAGAAGGAGAACATCTACCCAGTCAGGAAGTGGCTCTAACAGTCTAGCTAGTCCGCCGTATTGATTGAAAAGATCGGGGATTGCAAGTTCTTTTTCCTGATTGGGATAGATTCCTACTCCATCAACACCGTCTCCGCTAATTACGAAGTAACGGATTGTTTTTGCCAAAGGGTCTGTGTTAAACCAATCAACCATTTTATGCCATTGTGCTTCTAAGAAAGTCTTAGATCCGAGGTGCACGTCAGATAGGAATGCAACCGAAACTGCCTGATCTGCCGGAGCGGAATTTCGTGTATGCTTTTGCGGAGGTAAAGGATGTATATCGTGTATAACAAATCTGTCATTTTTTCCTTTTCCTAGTTTTCCAGTAATCCCAATCACTTCATCAGGCATTAATCCTGCATTCACAGGCATCTCATTTGTTTCATCTCCTTTATTTTTCAGAATACAATCTATAGTACCACTTTCATCTTCTAGAGTAAACATTAGGTGGCCACCAGTTTTTGTATGTCTAGGTTCATTTACTAAACCGATAAGTGTAGTTTCATCCTCTCGAAATCTAGCTTTGTTCATTGAAACCTCACCAATTCTAGTATGCCGATAAGGGAGAATTCTTGAATCAATCAACATTTTTCTGATTATTGATAATCTATCATTAAAACAAGAAAGAATATCCTCCATTTTGCCTTCTGTAATGCTGTTGCCAGTAATGTCAAAGTGAACTTCCAATTCCATATCTACATCTTTTGCAAACATTGGGAATGCTGACAAATCATAATCTGCTAGTCCATGAGGTCTAGGAGGAGAGAAAATTTCTTTTTCAGTTACCGGAGCAACAATTCTTGCATTGTTATTCTGATTTGAGCTGGTTTCAGATGTATTCATTTCTTCAGCAATCTTGAACAATCTATCGATAGTTTCCTCATCAAGAAAACCATTGATTTTTGCATGCAATGCTGCCATGAGTATTGGTTCAATTGATTCCAATGGTTCTAATCGTTCACGAGTTCCACGGACTGGCATGAGGTTTAACGACCATAAGTTCCGTTCACGAACCTCCCAAGTCTCCTCAGCCATGGAATCAATGCTGAACAGAGAGACTCAAAGAGGATTGCGCTCTATTCTTCGGACCAAATATCTTCATCGTCCTTTTTCCTTAACTCTTCTACGACAGTGGCTTCTGTATTTCCTTCTGCCCAAATTACTTCTCCGTACCAAGTATCTTCCATACCTGGAACACGTCCGAAAGCAGAAAGCGTAGCCTCTTTCAAAGTCAATTGTTCAGGGACATCTTCATCCTCATCATTTTTGTTCCTCAGATCAAGTCGATGAGTTCCAGTTTCCTTTGTCTCAAATACATTTAGAGCCGTTTCTAGAGCTAAACTCACAAAAAGTTGCTTATTCATTGATCTATCTCCACCTTGACTATTTGTTGATCGTACAAGAAAACGATTTTCCCAAAATGCACAAACATATGCAAGACCAACTGGTTTAGTTATCGTTCCCCCGCCTGGGCCTGCGATTCCAGTGATAGAAATAGCTAGATTAGCACCCGATCTTTTGAGAGCTCCTTCTGCCATTGCTGCTGCAACATCCTTTGAAACTGCACCTGGGACAGAATCGCCTTCAAATTTTGATCTTTCCACTCCTAATTCACTCATCTTAGATTCATTAGAATATGTAACCCAACCTTGCTTGAACCATTCACTTGATCCAGAGATATCTGTCAAAGTACTAGTTAACATTCCACCTGTACAAGATTCGGCTGTTGTAACCATCCATCCATTTTGCTTTAACTTTCTAGCAAGTCTGGAGGCCAAGGTTGCGTTACGCTCACCCATTAGTCCCATGGGGAAAGACATCATTCAAGAGGATGACTATAGGAGAAATGGTGGGCCCGACCGGAATTGAACCGGTGATCTTCGCTTTGTAAGAGCGACGTC
>CAZRCY010000056.1:0-10507 GCA_964598735.1 uncultured Candidatus Poseidoniales archaeon | reverse complement strand
TAGTGGCGAAAATAAGCCCCATTCTACCGCCGAAGGTATCTCCAGCCATACTCAAACCCCCTTCAATCGATCAATCAAAACGGCTTTAGTTCCTGATGTTGGAAGCCCCTTTTCGCTTAATTCAGTGCGAAGTTGGGCTACAGTCATTGCACCAAAATCCCTTGAAGGTCTACTTTTTTCCATGGACTTTTCAACAATTTCCGTCTGATCGTTATCTTCACCATCTTCACCGAACATTTCTCTCAGAGTAAAAACGAGTCCACCCCATACAACTCCAGCTACAATAACGAACATGAATAAAGCAAGTAGAGAACTCCCAAATCCAGCACGATATGGTAAAGTCATTACATAATAATCGCCAGGTTCCTCTCCAGGTGCAGGATAATTAATTGGAAATGCACCGTTAGTAGTACCAAGCATTGCACGATAATGAATCTCTCCAACACTAGTCTCGGGAACTGGGATATTAGCGATAGCAGTGGTTCCATTTGAACCGTCTAATAATTCACAACGAATGGTTGTCTCTTCGAATCCAGTCATTGACCATGGCTGAACCTCTTTCCATTCAGTTGGACCGTAGTCGTTCTGCATTCGATTCGGAGTAACTTGTCTGTACATCACATGACTTCTATTAACATCATTAGTCAATGGAAAGTTCGGATGAAGACACAATTCAATTGGGATATCTCCTTCTTCTGGAATCGTGATATTAGATGGACTTTGCATCCACTGAACCTCATCCATACCTAATCCAAAGACAGCACGGAAAGCAGGATCATCAGCAACTTCAACCATGTAGAACGTTGGACCCATATTCAACACAGAGATATGGTCAATATCATCCGGATGTTCATGGAAATTATTGCCAATCTCCATTGTAAAACAATACGAATTATGAACCCCATAATGCCAGTCGCAAAAATCGCCAGTTGTAGGATATAGATCTGAAGATTGGATATTTTCGTAATTTGTCATTACTGCCATCTCATCTCCATGATAAACTAAGAAATCATGGTCTGGAGTTTCACAATCTGTGCAATGACCCCACGGATAAAGGATGAGTTCACTAAACGAATGCCAATTGAATACTACTTTGAATTCAGATGCTCCATCTCCATTATCATCATTCATTTCAGTTAAATCTTGAATCATCTTGGTCTCTGGTTCTGTATTTCCGCCTAACCAATCTTCGTCGATGAGTCCATCGCCATCGTTATCATCACCATCAACTGCATCTTCATTCCAAATTCCATCTTCATCGTCATCATTGGTATCCACTGGACCATTGTATACGTCATTGTTAGTAGTCCCAGCAATACAATCTCCCGGGATCAGAGGACCAGTTGCCCCCAGAGGTGCGCCCCACTCATACTGATAGTTACGATTCAAATCAACTCCATCACAAGCGTCATCAACGTCCTCATTTAGATTAGGAATTGGGCCGGCATCGGTTAGAGTATTATCACGTAGATTCTTTCTCCAACCACTTTTAGCACAATTTTCCCAAGCTGTTTCACCACAGTACACTTCACGATCGTATCGATTCCCATCTACATTCAGCATTGGAATGAGGTAAATCTCTCGAGTATTGACAAGGTCAGTAATCCACTGTTCTGAGATATCTTCGTCAACACCATGGTCACCAGGGCCGCAAGGTGTACCATCACCATTACTATCCTGACTTGATGCATTTAGTGAAAGACAATCCCCATCATCATCGATTATTCCGTCTCCATCTGCATCACCATATGGATCTTCGTCAATGAGACCATCCCCATCATTGTCAATCCCTGCTTTACCGTAATAGTGGGCGACCATCTCCAAGAACATCATTGGAACTTCGTAAGACATCCACTCACGTGCATGATGATTTCCTACCAACAATACATCTGGACGTTCGGGATAATTACCACAATCTCCTACAAATTCGTTACAATCTCCCCCTTGAGGATTTACTGTGATTTTTACCCATGGACTTCTGTGGTTGTAAAACCAGCCTTCGTAGGTACTGGCAGTTGTTGTCTGACCTCGAGCATTTTCTCCTCCATTTAATCCCTCATGGAAAGTCATGATATTGCGATTGTTTTCAGCAAGATGTTGCATTCTATCTTTCATTGTAAAGTAGGTATGATACTCCTTGAACTGAGCTGCATCATCACCTCCCCAAGGATAGTAATCATCAACATAATCTGTGGACCAGATGTCGAGAGGGCTGTTGTTTTCCATCGGTTCTTCTTGAGCTTCAACGGAGCCCAACATACCTCCCACGGGCATGAAGAAGAACAACATCAGTACAACGTGGACAAAGATTCGGCGCATTGCGGACATGGGCGTTCAGACCCCCACACTCCCCTGTACCACTTCAAGCCGACGCTTCGATGATAGTTGGCCGAAACGGATTCAAAGTACCCACACTCTCGGTAGACCATGGAGAGCCTGATAACAGCCATCCCAGGATGGGATGGAGATGCAGCATTTGGATTCAATCAAGGTACAATAGTTATACTTCTAATCTTCTTATTCGGTTGTTTAGGTATTAGAATGGGCCTCGCAAATTATATCTCAAAGGTTTTCATGAAATTTGGCATTAAACAAAAAATCGCAATAGTTGCAGTACGAGACTCCTCAGGAACACTGGGTACTGCAGTGTCTGCAGGAATAATGATGATTGTAATTCAAAATTTGATAGGTACAGAACAAGCAAAAATGCCATCTTTGGTAGAAGATGTGGCTCTTCCAATTACTGAATTAGTATTCTATTTCTCTCTTGTTTTCTGGGCTTTCCGTTTGGTACCTGCTATCTATGCAATCGTTGATCGATTTGATGGAGATGGAGAAATGGAAGGTACAACCAAAACTTTGATTTCCGCTCTTGAAAGCATAATGAGATTCTTCATTGTAGCATTCGGTGCAGTTTTGATTGCAGGCTCTTTAGGATTCGATTTAAGCGCAATTTTAGCAGGACTTGGAATTAGCGGAATTGCTCTAGCATTAGCAGCCAAAGATTCTGTTTCGAACATGTTTGGAGCAATTACAGTACTACTCGATAGACCGTTTAAAGTTGGAGATTGGGTAGTTATCGGAAACAGCGAAGGAGAAGTAATTGAGATTAATTTTAGAACCACACAAATTAGAACTTCAATTGATTCTGTTGTAACATTTCCGAACGCAAATTTAGTTAATACTCCGATTGAAAACTATGGACTCAGACGTTGGAGAAGATATCAACCAATTTTACATCTTGACCTAGACAGTAATCCAGATTCAGTCGAAAAATTCTGCAATGAGGTATTTGAGATAATTCAATCAAATGAAAAAACAACCAAAAAAGAGGGGTCATCAGTTCGTGTTCAATCTCTTGGACCGCAAGCAATTGACATTGCTTGTAATCTATATTGGGATACATCATCTGCTACAGAAGAAAAAGAACTGAAACAAAGCTTTCTCCTCGACATCATGAGGATTGCAAAACAATTAGATTTGCATTTCTTTGAGCCTAGATTAAGACGTCAAGAGTGAGGTGAAATATTGCCATTAATGGTACTCCTTAGACACGGACAATCAGTCTGGAATGCTGAAAACAAATTCACGGGGTGGACTGATGTCGATCTTTCTCTGAAAGGTGAAAAAGAGGCAGAATTGGCGGGAAAGAAACTCTCCGATATTAGATTTGATGTTGTCCATACTAGTGAATTAATTCGCGCCCAAAGAACTGCAAGAATAGTTATGTCCCACAATAAATCCTCAGAAAACCCGCCAACTCATCATGATCAAAGATTGAATGAACGACACTATGGGTCATTACAGGGATTGGATAAAGATGAAACTCGAGAAAGATTTGGTGCAGAACAAGTTCACATTTGGAGGAGGTCTTTTGATATCCCTCCACCTGATGGAGAAAGTCTTGAGATGTGTGCAAAAAGAACACTTCCATATCTAAATGAAGAGATCGAACCTGATCTTCAATCTGGAAAAAATGTACTGGTAGCAGCCCATGGAAATTCATTGAGAAGTATAGTCATGTCAATTGAAAATCTAGGTCCTGAGGAAATTTTGTCGGTAGAAATACCAACAGGGGTTCCAATTCATTACAGATATGAAAATGGAAAATATGAGAGAATTAATTAGCATCTTCCACAGACTTTCGGAAATTTTTGATGTAACGAAATAACAACCGTGAAAAAATCATAGAAGCGATCAAGAAGAGGATAGAAACCCACCAAGGATTCTCCGTTTCTGTTACTAAAAACCAAGTGACTAGTAGAATGCCGGATCCGTAAAATGCCCTAAAAATAGAGAACAAAAGAAATGATTTAAACAACGGATTATCCACTAATCGGGAGAACCAACTACTCTCCATATCAATTCTAGACAAACCTACTGCAAAATAGTGTCGTTGCATTGGAAGATTCATGTTTGATAGCCTTCCGTGTAGGTTCAATGGACATTGTTCTAGTGCTTTCGTTTTTGTTTTTCATGACGATTTTCGCAGGTGTAGGGCTTGCTTCGATGTTTGTTAAAGAGGATACGACCGACGATTATCTAGTTGCTGGAAGGGGGATGCATCCTGCACTTGCCGCTCTTTCTGCTGTTAGTACTTGGAATTCAGGATACATGTTCATCGGTTTTATTGGGTTTACTTACATGATGGGATTCAACGTAATATGGCTAGGCGTTGTTTCAACAATTGGGCAAGTTGTAGCTTGGATGTGGCTATACAAATTTATACAGAAAGAAGGGCAAGAACGAGGAGTTCGTTCTTTGTCGTCTCTAGTTTCTGAAAAGGCAGGTGCTCCAGAAGCAAAGTTGGCAGCAGTGTTGTCAGTACTTTTTCTGAGTATTTATGCCGCTGCACAGTTAACGTCAGGTGGAAAGGCTCTGTTTGTTATGATGGGATGGAATGAATTAATTGGAATTCTAATCGGATTTGTGTTAGTTGTTGCATACTGCTATGCTGGTGGAATTAGAGCATCGATTTGGACAGATGCTGTGCAGTCATGTGTAATGCTTGTTGGTTCAGTAATATTATGTTGGGTTGCTTTACAAGAAGTTAGTGGATTCTCGGGTCTAACGCAAAGCTTAGAGTCTCAAGATCCTGTTCTTACGAAATTCTTACCTCCTGATTTGAAGTTTGGATTTTCCATGTGGGCTTTTGCATTCTTCTTAGGTGGTCTAGGAGTTGCAGGCCAACCACAAGTAGTTTCTAGAGTCATGACATTAGGATCAGATTCAGATAGGAAACAAGCAATGATCTGGTTCTTTGTTTGGCAAACTCCGTTCATTGGTCTAATGCTAATTATTGGTCTAGCAAGTCGAGTTCTATTCACTGCAAGCGACTTTGATCCAGAGTTAGGCTTACCACAAATGGCAATGGAAACAATGCCAGCATTTGGAATAGGAATGATTCTTGCATCTATCTTTGCCGCAACCATGTCAACTGCAGATAGTCAAGTGCTAGCATGCACAGCTGCCATAACTGATGATATCAAACCTGAGTGGAGTCAAGATCACAAAACTACGAAGAGAGTGACATTAGTGGTAGCATTATTTGCTACTATTATTTCTGTCGGGGGCCTATACATACCAGGAGGAGATTCCGTATTTCTCCTAGTTGTTCTTGCAGTATATGGATTAGGAGGTATATTCATTCCACTTCTAACCATCAGGTGGCTAGGTTACAAACCAGACACAACACATTCTATCTCAATGATGGTTGCAGCTTTTGTGGGTGTAATTGGTTGGAGTTTGCTTGGATTTGCCGGATCTGATGGAATCTTCCCCTCAGTTCCAGGAATGGGTGCCGCATTCATTACTCATTTCGTAGTAAATGCAATTAGAACCCCAGAAGATTCTCCCCTAGGAAGATTCTCAATTCCTGATGGACGAACTATTGGGATTGCTGCAATTGTATTACTAGTTCCCTTTAGTGCTGGAGAAGTGGCATACTTTGTTGGAAAGCCAGATTCATCTTCCATGGGTGGAACTGGAGATTATCTGGTAGAAATAGATGGGTCATTTAAAACTCTAGTTGAAGATACTGAATACATTACGGATGGAGATACGCTGAGCATAGATCTACACACAGATGCAATTTCTTGGAGCAATGAAAATCCAAATATTGTGATAGCGATGGTATATCTCAACTATAGCGAAGATGAAACTAGCGGAGGGCCAGGATGTGCTTTGCCTGGAGCATCAGATAGTGAACCTGATACAATAATAGGCGTAATTTCTCATGCCAACCTGACAGATACAGATGAGGGTCAAAACAATGATCAAGGAGAATCTATTACAATTCTAGGATTGGAATTTGCTCCTTACATGGATTTCCTACTATCTGGACAAAATGTGGGTGAATCTACAATTTGGTTTTCCAATGTATCAGAGCAAGAAATTTATGACAATTTATCATCCGACGGTCAAGGATTTGGATCTTACACATTGGATATAACTGTAAATTCTGAAGAGGGTGGAGGAATTGGATGTGATCACAATGATGAGGGTGAAGAAATCGAATATAGGGTAGAGATAGGAGTATTGAATTTCTCAATTTCCGCAATAGATGATACTTCAAATCTTGAAGAATGGGATGACCACTCGTCATCTGAATAATCAATAAGGCGGAGGAGCGAGATTCCGGTAGAATTGTCGAAGAATTGGAATCGGAAGAACACATAGAATCAACGGAAATGAATCCTCCCATGATAATAGACCAGTCATTCCAGAATAAATACCCAAACCTGCCAGACATAGACAAGAAAGAGCACCAGCAGCAACAGTTCTTGCTCTAAACATCCCCGCTTGAATACTACTAACATGATACAGGAACCACTTAGTTCTAGGATGTATCTTTCTACCGAATACATCTGAAAAAATTTGTTCCTCAAGTGCGTGTTCATATTCCCAAATAGGAACCCCTCCTTTGTGTGAATCCAATGATTGGGAGGAAGACCACGAAGGTGGTGCAGTAGAACACCATCCATCGAAGAGACATCTACGAAGTTCCAAACTCATTCCTGAATCAATCACATTATCATTCAATTCTAACGAACGATAACCAGATGCAAGATCTCGCAACCCGGGAGCACGATCGAGCATTGGTAAAATTGCACCATATACCCCAGATGCAGGATGAAGAAGGTGAACTTCTTGGTAATTAGGTTCGCCAGACGCATCGTTCAGTACAACAATATTTTCTAAACTAAAATTTCGATGGGTAATGCACCCTACTGTATCTTTCCCATGAGGAGCTCGCCAAAGAGTACGTGAGGATGTTCTTTCTTCCAAGATTTTCAAACGTTCGTTCCATGGTTTTGCATAACGAACGGGATTGGCCGATTCACTTACCAATGTATGGAATTCACCCAAGATAATTCCACAAGATTCTACCAATAATCGAGATTCATCTAATTTTCCAGAAGATAACAAATTAGTCAATACTTGATTAGCAGTAGGCCATAAACTCAAATCTCTCCATAACAGGATAATGTCCCGTCCTTGCCATTTAACTCCTCCCTGAGCAACATACGGATTGTTGCCCAACAATTCTGCGATTCTACTACCATGTCCATCATCGTCAAATGGTAGGATTTCTAATTTCCAAATTCCTTTCTTACCACTATCAATTTTTGCCACTGGACCGAGTGGTCCCGAAGACCAGTTTACGGTTTTTGCATCTTTCAGAGATTCGAAATTTCCCCATCTACCTTCCATATCAACCCAAGATTGTAATTTTTCCGCATTTGGAAGTCCGTCAGTTGGCCAAATCATACTCAATGTATCCCATGGAATTGAAACGTCAAATGAATCAAAACCAATAGGTGTCAATACATCAGAATGCCTAATTTCAGTGGTTACAGCAGCATGGGGAAACCATGGCTCATCCAACACATCGGGCGTGCCCATGGATCTTCCAGTAGAGCCTTCGGCTTGAGTCGACCGGTTGACAGTTTGTTTTCCGCAATGATTGAACATTTGATTACACTTTTCAACAAATATGGGAGAGAAACTACCGTTGGCTGTAGATCTTGATGGGACAGTGATTCTATCAGATATGACAAAAATTAGTGCTCAAAAAATTATTTTTAGACGACCCTGGTACATTTTCCTTATTCCATTCTTTGAATTAACTAAAGGAAGACCTTATTGGAAAAAGAGAGTTGCTAAACTTGTATCAGTAAAGCCTGAAGATCTCAAGTATCACGATTCTTTTGTTAATTGGTTAAAAAAAGAAAAAGAGAGTGGCAGAGAAATTATTCTCGCAACCGCATCTCACATTGTTCAAGCTATACCTATAGCAGAACATGTAGGACTTTTTGATGATGTAATGGGATCAGAAGGAAAATTGAATTTAGGTGGAAAACACAAAGCAAAGGCTCTAGTCGAACGATATGGAATGAAAGGATTTGCGTATTGTGGAAATTCCAAAGCGGATTTAGAAGTATGGCCAGATGCTGGTGAAATAATTGTTGTTAACCCCAGTCGTGGAGTACTAGCAGGACTTGACAAAGAACCAGATATTCTATTCGAATGACTCCTTTACTCAGAGAGGAATCAAAGACAAGGTACCCATCCTCTGGGTAGGGAAGCGTATGGGTTGGCTAGGTCGTAGAATTGATTCTACTGCAAAATGGTTACTAAAATTCAGAATTATTCGTGCCCCTGCTAGATTATTAGCTAATTCAAGATTTGCTTGGAGTTTTGTTTCTAGGACTGATAGAATTCGTGCTAATCGTCTTCGAGATAGAGTCATTGGAGGGGAAATTCCTCAACATGTTTCTATCATTATGGATGGGAACAGAAGGTTTGCAGAAAATGAAGGGTTAGAAAGTTCGATTGGACATCGTTATGGAAAACAAAAATTGGAAGAAGTAATGGACTGGGTTTTAGACTTGAATATTCCATATTTGACAGTTTATGCATTAAGTACAGAGAATGTGATTAATCGAACTGAGGACGAATTAGAAGTTCTTTTTGATTTATACGTTGAAGGTCTTGAGGATTTATTGAAGAATGAAAGAATTTTTTCTAATCAGGTGAAAGTACAAGTTGCAGGCCACAAAGAATTGCTTCCCAGAAATGTAATTGATGCAATTGAAAATGCAGAAAAAGCAACTATTGACCATTCCGGGTGTGTATTCACAATTTGCTTGGCATATGGTTCAAGAGAAGAGATTTTGGCCGCTGTCCGTAGTATCGCAGTAGATCATGCTTCAGGAGATGTTTCTATAGAAGAAATTGATGAAGTAATGATTTCTAGAAGGCTTTACACGGGTGGACTACCAGATCCTGATTTAATTATTCGAACATCAGGCGAAGAGAGAATCTCAAATTTCTTGCTCTGGCAGGCTGCGTACTCTGAACTATATTTTACAGATGTTTTCTGGCCTTCATTTTCGAAAAGTGATTTTCTAAGTGCGATAGAATCCTACCAAAATAGGAAACGACGTTTTGGTGAATAATATGGACGACATTTGTGATAAATGTGGGAATGATCGTTGGCCCAAACCTTCTCTTGCTGTGGATGCTGTAGTTACTAGACTCCATGACAATGAGGTTGAAGCATTATTGATACGAAGAGGAAATGAACCGTGGAAGGGAGCATGGGCATTTCCTGGAGGATTTGTTGATTTAGACGAAAATCCAACAGATGCAGTTCTGAGAGAACTAATGGAGGAAACTGGCATCAAAGGATATAATCCACGAATTATAACCGTTAAAGGAAATCCTAATCGAGATCCTAGAAAACACATTGTATCGATTTTTTATCATGTAGATGTTGATAGTAATTCAATGCCCAAAGCAGGGGATGATGCTGCTCATGCTGAATGGATTAGTGTGAGTGCAGTGATAAAAGAAGGGATGGCAGGAGATCATTGTGACGTATTGGAGAATCTCTGATATTTACTAGATATTCGCATTCAGATATTTGCTACGGTCAATTACAGCCATCCATAAAGTCGCTACATGACAGATTATCATGAGCGTTGAATCAATATGGGGTGTCTATCATGCAGATGGGGGCTTAATTGGAGAGTTAAAATACGTGGCAGGAGCCTTATTTAAGGGACAACATTGCTCACTTTGTGATATAACTCATAAAGTTGCATGGGAAAAAACAGAAATGAAAAAACTCAGGAATGAAGCAAACGTACCCTTTCACCTTGTCCATCTAAATGAGCGACCAGATGACTTAGTTTCTTACACTAGGGGAAAAACTCCTGTCTTAGTTGCTAAAACCGACTCTGGATTCATCACCATTGCTTCAGATGACGAATTAAAGGGTTGCAATGGTTCTGTTGAGGCACTGTCCGTACTGATAACTGAAAAACTAGAAAACATATTTTTGTGAAATCTATTATTCCACTTTTTCTAAAACTTTGAAAGGACCGATTTTTTCTTCTAGCTCAGAACGTGTGTCATATATTTTCATATCTCGATTAATGTCTTCTTGAATCGAATTTAACCATCTCTCAATAATTTGATCAAAACCTTCTTTTTTACTTGA
>CAZRCY010000055.1:0-10569 GCA_964598735.1 uncultured Candidatus Poseidoniales archaeon | reverse complement strand
CATAGATAATTTCTACATCCATCTCTGGATGTGGTTGGTATACTATCGGTGACATGTATGTCTCTCTGATATCGGGAGTTGGAGCATAGGATAGGATTTTTCCAGTAGCACCTGATATAATCATCATGTAACCATTTGAACGAGGCTCTCCTGGTCCCTTTGAGGGGTCGCCTCCGTTCGATGTCAACCAATCTTCAATTCCGTCGCCATTTCTGTCTGGAATAAATTGTCCTGTATAGAATTGAAACCATTCTATTGAATCATTTTCAGTTCCGTAGTTTGCATCGTCAAATGTCCAAATCGTTTCGCCTGTAATTCCATCGACTGCCAAAAGTTGGTGACTTCTACCTCCTAGAATCACATCTTCATGACCATCTTTGTTCAAATCCTTGAATTGAGCAGTGGCAAAGAGTTCAGCATTAGCATTAGATTGCCACAAATGGGTGCCATTTTTTCCATCTAGGGCGATTATAGCTCCTACCTCTTGCTCTTCTATACCCATTCCATTTACCACATCCAATATTCCATCATTATTCAGATCTACAAGATTGGGAGAAGAGAAAATTCGGAAAGAACCACTAGCATTCCATTCCTGATTTAGAACGGGGGGAATATACTCGCTTGTTGGGTCACATGTGCGGACTTGAGCGCAATCTGACCCCTCCGGACATGGAGGCGAAGGTGAAATTGGAAGATCAGGAACCTTCCTTTCTTCGTTTTCCTCTTCTAGTATGGGTTCGGGAGCTAGGGCAATAATTAGAACCAGTATAACTGAAACTACTAACCATGCAGAAGTACTTCTCATGATATTGGCCGAGAGTAATTCCCTTTATCGATGTCTGTATTTTTCCCTTTCAGGAGTTCATCCTAAACGAGCCATGAGTTGACCCAGTATTAGGTAGAGGAATATCCAAATCCCCAGAGCCAATGATGTAGCCCCCCATAGCCTTGGTCTTGCTCCGGAACTAAAACGACCCAGACTAATAGAAATATTTCCTGCGATTCCGGCAATTGCTCTCAAAATCAGGCCAATGATTCCAGCAACTAATAAGTGGAAAATGAGTGAGGTTATTCCGATAAATATCCCAAATAATCCGGTCCAGATTGGAGCAGCTACGGTTTGTGGTATTAGTAGGGGATACACAATCCATGAAATCCATCCAAACCAGAACCCAATGGATGCATCTTCGGAAAATGAATCAAAATCTCTCCATTGTTGATAACTTTCTGGTAATTTTGAATGAATTCTTTTTGTAATCCAGTTGACCTCTAAGACGCTACCTTTCCGTAGCATTTGAATCGCACTTACAATCATCCAAATTGCCAAAATAATCTCGATGTATGGCCACATATTTCCTCGTAGTATAAGCGCAAACATTGACATTGGTAATGCCAATATTCCAAACCCAATCGCGTTGGCGCCCATAGTCCCTAGTATTCCTGCACCAGGAATCATTACAGTTTCAGGAGGTTCTACTCTACCCCTAGGTAGTGAAAGAAGGATCAGAGGTAGGATTGCACCAGCACCAATGAATACTCCTAGGAAAAGATCTATCGCACTTCTTCCAGAACCTGCTGCTGCTGAATCAACCATTTCGACTATAGACTCACTTCCTACAGACCCTGGAACCCATTCTGATACGAATCCTGCCTTATCGATAATGAGGATAGAATCAGTAGCCCCACTTGGGAATTGAGAAGCAATCCCTGCTCCCTTTTCATCCAACAATATTGGCCATGTCCCATTTACTTTTGATGCATGTTCGTCGATATCTATAGCTCTAACATCCTCCCCGGTAGCAAGTTGTGCAAAAGCAATAGAATCTGTTGTTTCAATAGAATTGAGAAAGTCTTTCCTTTGTTGTTCTGCATTGGGTGAATCCGTTTCAAAGATTCCTAAAACTAACGCATCATTTCCCTCTAGAAGGTCATTAATGCTGTATGATGTGCCCGAGTGACTCAATAAATTAAATCCGGGGGCTGCGGATTCATCTCTTACTTCGCCAATGTCGATTTCAGGTAGGCTCGCAGCAGGGATCATCACTGTTAACCCCATAATCAACAGAACAAGATATGCTGGGAATGGCAATGGACCGATTCTCAAAGAAGAACCCAGCCATACTAGAGTAGTGATTGGAATAAGGGCTACAAGATATCCTACTCTACCTAGTGATGCATCTGGTTCTTCAACCATAAATCGATGAACTATCACCATATGGCAGTCTTCATTTGGATCTAAATCCGATAAAGACATACAGATATCTATCATGTGAATTCCAGGTTCAAGTGTTCCATTCACCGACCATACCCAAACAGTTTGATTTCCCTCACCAATACGTGTACTGTGTGGTGTTTCAAAATGGCTCAATCGCTGTTCTTCTTGCCAATTGCCATGAACTGTTTCTGGCCATGAATTGTATGTCCCTGCAACTTCAACTACTGTTTTTGTAATCGTTTCATCTCCCCAAACAGTACCAGGGATGAATTCTACTCTTGCGGCTTTATTCTGATCAACTTTAGCTTCAAGAGTAGGAGAAAATAGTATTCCATCTAGTTCTATTCTTGAAGCAGTGTCATATTTGTCAAAATATAATCCTCCTCCAATCACACAGTTATGTTCTACTGATATTTCTAAAGTAATTACATCCCCTTGGCTTAGAGTGAAATTAAGATTCCATGCAGATGTTGTAAATTCAAACGGAGCAGTCCAATCAAATTCAAGTGCCTCTCTATTTGTTTCATTTAGAAATACTTCTGCTCCTCCAGCTAAGACACGAACTGTGAATTGTGTTTCAGCATCTGCTGGAGATCCGGGAAGTGGATTTGTTAACCTGCATGTACTTCCTTCTACATCTAGTCCTGCAAAGATACGCACAGTAATATTTCCTTCAAATCTAGTAGCATGATCGACAGGAGGGGAGTTTACAGTAACTAGTTGGCTACTTAACCTGTTAAAATCAATTTGAGGAGGTTCTCCTGAATCAATCGGGTAAATAAGATCTAGTGAACTTTCATTGTTTAGGAAAAGATTGTGAGGAGTCGGGAAGAAAATTGAGGTCCCTTCTCCTTCAGGAATCTCTTTTGTAGAGGGTTCTGCAAGGCTTGTTCCTGTGCAAAGAAATAGCAAAATGAGGCCGATTAGGATTGAACCCTTGGCATGCCTCTGGCCCCGGTCCATGTACCGATGTGATGTCAGGGGTTGTTCAAACCGTCGATTATCAAGTTACACTAGACTTAGAAATAGGTAAGTAGCAGCAGCGCCAAATGCAATAGATACCATATTCACTTGTCCTTTCGTCATAAGCCCTCTATTTTCGAATATTGCACCTAAGATTGAGTCAACTTGGCATCCAGTCCATCCCATCAAAGAAATAACAAAGAAAACTCGCACAATGTCCACATCAAATCCTACACTGAACGTTGTGAACAAAATACATCCTAAGAACGAGATTAGTAAGGATCCTGCGGCTGCTGCTAACTGACCAGTTGGCGAAGTTCCTCCATTTGTTCCTGCTGCAACATGTTTACCTGATATTATCATTCGAACTCTTGGATCTAATACTCCAAATTCTGATGCTAATGTATCTGCTGATGCAACCGCAACTGCTGCTAGGAATGGTGCAGCCCAAATTATCGAATCTGATGAAAGCCACGCTATCATAGAAACCAATGCAGGGGCTCCGCCATTAGCAATCACATTTGCCCAGTTTCTCGCTCCTTCTCGTTCTTCAGCCAATCCCATTGCATCTTTTTCATCATATGACCATCGTGTTGCGAATGACCCCGCAACAAGAAATATCAATAATATTGCAAGCCATGTCCAGTGTCCTCCAATGCCTACAATAATTCCAATGATTCCTGCTGCGAGAATCCCACTTGTGTCCAAGAAACGTTTGGCTGCTGCTATGATTCCTAAGGCTAGGATTAAGCCTAAGGTTATCACGACATTAGGCTCAGCCAGAGAATACAACATGTTATTCAACCCAATTCGGATAGTAATGACCAATGAAGTCATCGCTTAATTTATCAAAATTAGTTAGAAAATGTGGTTTCATCTTCTTCGGCAACGCCTTTGAGTATCATATTTCCAATCCCTAAAACCGATACTACCATTACTACATTTGTTATCAATGAGGCAACAATCGATATTCCTTCACTTTGTGTTAATATACCAGAAAACCATGCAACTCCAACGGCTGTTCCATTCCATAATGCATGACCGAAAATAGCAGTCATCAGCGCAAATAATACGTTAGATGGTGGCCGAATACCTCCTGCCATATCTTGCATTTTCGGTACAGGCACATTGTTTGGCAAAGTAAACCATTCATGGGGTTGTTCATCAATAGGGGTTAATGTGGCCCTATTTGCCGAAATTGAATTGTTACTGATTTCATTACCTGTCTTTGGGTCAAATAATTTCCAAACCTGATTCTGTTTTTTGTCATCGAGAATTAATTTTTGATTATTTTTTGCGGCGAGCATTCCTACAGCAAATCCAGTAATGCCCGTCCAGAGAGCGTGTCCTGGAATTGATCCTATACCACGGATGAGTGAAGTAAGGGCGAAGCCAGAAAATCCTCCTCCAAATGATATCAGTATGTATTGTAAATTCTCAATTAGAGCAAACCCTAATCCGACAGTAAATCCAATTTGAAAACCTCGTTTTCCACTATTCATTGACCCAAAAAAAACTGCTACTGCGATACCTTTGCAGATTTCTTCACCCAATGGAGCACTAATGATTGCAGACCAACTCGTCAATGCTTCATCGGTCATCTCTATTCCCAGACTTTGTATGATGCCGGGAAATAAATATGAATTAATGAGAATAGCAGGGAAAGCTGATATCATTCCAAGAAACAACCATGTTTCTGCATCACGTTCTCTTGTTAGTAATCCTAATCTTTCTCGAGAGATTGCCCACCATCCCATAACTGGAATTGAAAATCCTAGAATAAAAAATGGAATGCCAATACCAATCGCAAGAACTAACATGATTGCTCCTCCGATTTCTAACCAAAGTCCTATAGAAATGAGTATTGAAGTAGATATAAGTACGAAAAAAATGCTCCATAGTTTTCTAGATGTAGGGATGTCGAGAGCTGATGAATCGCGTATCAGGTGCCTAGAAAATGAAGTAGGCATAGGAGTCCATAGTGTTTGATTATCGGATATGACGTGGTAATTACTTCCATTAGGATCTGGGGTTGCAATTCTAACATCCATTATTTTTGGACGTTGAATGAATACAATAGTGGCTATGAACGGAAGACCAAAAAGACCTCCAAAGAATGCCAACCATGGATCACCTTCTAGGAGACCAATTACACCTAAGACAAGAAATTGAACCATTATGAAAGAGAGAATAACGATTCCTAAGGTTCTTCCATACACTTTCCATGGGGATGAAATCCGCCCTATAGGCAATTCATCCTCGAGACGTGTAATTTTTGTTTGAGGCATTGGTAGATACGTTCTCCCATCTGGGCCAATAATACTCTCCATGTAATCACTCAGGTGCCGCTCAGTTCGCCCATCAATCCTTCAGGCTGAGGACATTCATCATTGCGGCATTCCATGCCAAGCAAGGCAGATTAATGTCCCTTTGGTCGTAAATGGATAATTCATCGATACACAAATTTTATGATTTTGCTTATTTTTATATTATTTTATTGCGCATTTGATTAATTTTTCAATAATATATTAGAATTTTAATGAATACTGTTGGGAATGATTGATAGACTTAATTTTTGTCGGTTTTTTTTATGAGCGAACCTAGCAAACTTGAGTACATTTGGTTAGATGGATACGAACCTACACAGAACATGCGTAGTAAGACCATGGTGAGAAAAAATTTCGGCGGAACTGTTGAAGAATGTCCAGTATGGATGTTTGATGGTTCATCCACTAAACAAGCAGATGGCAGTGCTTCCGATTGTTTGTTACAACCTGTCAATATTTTTCCCGATCCTCAGCGGAATAACGGTTATTTGGTAATGTGCGAAGTGATGAATCCTGATGGCACCCCTCATGCAAGTAACGGCAGAGCCACCATAGATGACGATGATAATGACTTTTGGTTTGGATATGAGCAAGAGTATTTCATTATGGATGTAGAAACACAACTTCCTCTTGGTTTCCCTGTCGGGGGTTACCCCGGACCTCAGGGTCTATACTATTGTTCTGTAGGAGGTAAGAATACCCACGGGCGTTCCCTAGTGGAAGAGCATGCGGATTTGTGCCTCCAGGCTGGGATTAATTTTGAAGGAATCAATCAGGAAGTAGCTTGCGGTCAGTGGGAGTTCCAAATATTTGCTAAAGGTGCTAAGCAAGCCGGTGATGAACTCTGGGTTGCTAGGTATATGTTAGATCGCTTGACAGAAAGTTACGGTTACTACATAGAATATCACCCCAAGCCAATCAAGGGAGACTGGAATGGTTCAGGAATGCACGCTAACTTCTCAAACGGTGCTATGAGAGACAAGGGTGGCAAAGAATTGTTTGATAGTATATGCGAAGCGTTTGGACAAAACATAGACAAGCACATGTCAGTATACGGTGCTCATAACGAAGAACGATTAACAGGTCTACATGAGACTCAGTCAATTGATCAATTCTCATATGGTGTTTCCGATCGTGGCGCCTCTATTCGTGTTCCCGCATCCGTACCAAATGATGGATGGGTTGGTCGTTTAGAAGATCGTCGCCCTGCTTCTAATGGTGACCCCTACAAGATTGGAGCAGTAATCATATCAACGACTAAATCAGTTTGTTGAGATCTTTGGAGATATTTCACGCAATTGTTTTGAAATTAGTTGCCTGTATAGACTGATTAGATGGTGGACGTGCCGAGATTTGAACTCGGGGCCTCTTCCATGCCAAGGAAGCGCGCTTCCAAGCTGCGCCACACGCCCAATGTACGCCCGAGTAGCGAACTCGATTTAAGGGTGCTCGGCACGACACGCAAATATGGCGGGGCGGCGTGGTCGTGACAAACCAGTCATTCGTCCTGTGAAGGTTGAAGTCAACGAGACATCAAACCAAGTTCCTGATGCCATTCCTTGGATTCAAAAAATTAGAGTAATTGTTGATTCTTCCGAAGCTCCATTCTTACAAGGTCTAGAAAGATGGTTAACTGTCACTTGGTCCTCCCCTAACTCTGATCTACTTGGAGTTACTCGGTTTGAATTAGATCCCAATGAACTAATGCGTAGAAGGAGAATGAAGGCTCCTTCAGGTCCAGTTGAAATTCAGTTGCATCCAATCTTAGTGGACGATCAAGCACTTCTTGATCATACTTTTGTCCATGAGTTATTGCACGCAGCAGGTTTGACAACTCATAATTTACGACATTCTGAATTGACGGATACATTAGCACCGGCGCCCAGTTTGTCAAATTCTCCTGTTCTTCAAAGACTACGATCCGCTGTTATCGATGGACAACACGTTCAACAATGGAGATGTAATAGTTGTAATTATCTTTGGAAAAGAAGCACGGTGGCTCGTCCAAAACGTTGTCCAAAATGTGCTAGAGCAGAAGTGGTTCCGGTCAGTGAGTAGTTACAATCATCACCCTGCGATTTTTAGATTATTTGAAGGGAGTGAATTTGTGACATCCAGAACAGAGGATAGTACCGCAATTTCTTATTCTTTGACAATTTCAATCTTAGTAATTTCAATTGTTATTTACGTCCTTTTTACCAATTCTGGACCCGATTTCGATTCTAGTCAGATACACGGAAATGGAGGCCTATTTACTCTTATTCTCACTCTTTTTCGACTAGCCTGCGCTTATTTGGTAATTCATACAACCATCTTCTGGATGGTGAGAAATCCAGTTCCAGGAATAATGACTCCCTTATTTCGTGAAGATTCTAAATCTCGGACACATCGTTCGAAGGGCTTTGAGCGATTAGTTCCATTCAGTTCTTGGACGATGTTAATTTTCGGAATTACAATGTTTTGGAACGGTGTTTCATCTGGGTGGGTATTGTTTTTCCCCCCTCCTCCTGAATTTATCTCACATATCGGAACTGCAACTTTTGCTACCGCTTTTAGCAGCGCAGTGTTGACGGCTACAATCATTCGTTATGTGATTTTACCAGCTCAAATGAAAAAAGGAGAGGATATTTATCACATGTTTTTACCACATGAACAAGTAATGCACAACTGGGCATTGATACTACTTTCTATTGAACTTGTTTTAGGCACAATGTCTATGCGACCGCCAATGATGGCATTAGGATTGACATATGGTGCGTTATACCTAATATTTGCAGAACTTTGGGCACGTTTTGGTGGAGGATATTATGTGTATCAGTTTATCGATCCTCGCCCTAAGGAAGGACCTTTATTACTGGTTGGTTTGATGTTTGTCTGTTCAATTTCATTTTTTGTTGGATTATTCATTTCATATGTCAGAGAAACAAGCATGGCACTCGGTTTGGGATTGGTGATAATTCTAATTTCCCTCTCCACAAGATTTGGTACTCCTGCAGAATATGTGCCCACCTTGGATAGAGTTGATTGAGTTCAGTTCAAATGCTGCCGTGCATCCGGAAGGTTAGGGCGATTGGTGTAGTCTGGATATCATGGTGGCCTTCTAAGCCGCTGACACGGGTTCGAATCCTGTATTGCCCACCATTTTTGATTAAGAAATTCAATCAAGTGGATATTCTTTCATCGATTTGAATATCTTTGATACGAAATTCTACCCATTCGATTCTTTTTTCTTTAATGGCATCTCGAATTTTTTGTTGATTCTTGTTTAGTTTACTTTTTCCTGATTTGACTTCTATGAATTTGATTTCAATCTCTTCTTCACTGTCGAGACCTTTGAAACCCACAAAATCGATAGGGTTTCCTAAGAATCTTAGTTCTTTGACGCTATTTACCATAGTCATTGACCATGGGGCAATAATCTCAGAAATATCCCCTTTAATGATCGCTCTTTGTCTTTTGAGAGAATCCTCTCTCGCTTTTTTTATTGCATTTTCCTTTTCATATTCTATTTCGAAGATTTGTCGATATAGTGCTTTATTTTCATCGTTTAATTTGGCTATTCTCGTCATTAAATACCATATCAGGAGACAAATAATCAAAAAAATCGGGATCAAGAAGATTGATCTATTCACTTCAATCATATTCATTCATTTCGTTGATAGTTAGAAAAGAAATCGGTAAATGTATCTTGTTTTTGATGCGGAGCGCTGATATACGGGGGGCAAGTCGGGAAGTCGCATGAAGCGCGGATCTCGAGCCTGGAAGAAGCGAGGCAATCAGCGCTGGAAGTGGCGTAAGAAGAAGCTCAGAAGGAGAAAGCGCGCCCGTCGACAAGCCCGGCAGTAACCGTTGAAATCAAATACGGCCAGTTCTTCGCAGAGTTGCCTTAACGGGGGTATAGTATAACCTGGCAGTACCGCGGGCTCCAAATGCCCATGCAATTTGTAATTGCACATAAGAAGCGGAAGACACCCGCTGATCTGGGTTCAAATCCCAGTGCCCCCACCTTATTTCTACAAGTTAAGGCTTCCAATTTCGATGAATGACATGCGCCGGGCCTTCGATTGGGGGAAGTTCGGCCATTCTGTCGATTAGCCAAATAGCCCAATCTAAAGCATGATAATTTTGTCCTGCACCTCGCATCTTTGCATTTTCATCTAGAACTTGCATTAGAGTACGTAATCGACCTCCTACTACAGAAGTCAATGATTGGAAAAAAATACACACCGTGCCAAAGGACAATTGTTTCTCAAAAGTCATTATTCCGATCGAATTGGTATTGATCGCTAAGAAATTCAGTGCATCCTTTTCATTTCGGTCTAATTGGGTTAAATCTTCAAGAGTGAAATCATCTGATAATTTATTGATTAATATCGCAAGCCCAGTCTGATACATAGGAGAAGATAAAAGATTTGCAATATCTCTAGCAGCCTCTCTTTCTTTGGATTTATTGAATTCGATGATTTGTCTTAAACCGAAGATTAGAGTTGCAAGAATTGCTAATCCTCCAAGAATTTCTCCAACATTTGCGGCATCTTCAAGATTCATGATTCCTATTTTTCAATGATGTGTATTATTGTTGGTTTTGATATGGTCGAAAAATGAAAGATAATACACCATTTCTCAAATCCTAAAACATGGAAAAGGAGATTGTATATGTCGATATGGACGGAGTATTGGTTGATTTTCCCGAACATGTTGTAAAGATAATCAATGGAAGAGAGGTAAAGGTTCCTTCACCAAATGGTTATCTCAATCAAAGAGTAGTAGAAGATTGCACTTCATGGGTACTCAAGGATTATTTGAACAACGATTGGACTGATTACCCAGGTTTGTTCAGTTATCTCCAGCCTCTAGAAGATAATTTAGAGGAGGTACTCAACCGTCTTGAAAATAAATTCAAGGTGTATATCCTTTCTACAGCACCTTGGAGAAATTATTCCTCATCGTCTGATAAACGCGAGTGGATACAGAATCATTTCCCGAATCTTACAAACATCGAGGGTGATGGGTGGCTAGAAAAACGATTGATATTGAGCCATCGTAAGGATCTAAATCGAGGTC
>CAZRCY010000054.1:9536-10632 GCA_964598735.1 uncultured Candidatus Poseidoniales archaeon | reverse complement strand
TTCGATCGATTGTAGAGTATAAATTTTCTAAAGTAGGTCTTATAGCATCTTTTACGGGTCTATCTGTAACCCACCGCACTTTGTGCGGGTCTAAAGAACAAATCCTAGGGATTTGTTTAGGATTAGTTCTTGTTAGAGTATGTATTTTTGTGAGCATCCCGTGTGATTTGTGCAGATCTTCTAAATCAGAAATAGGATTAACGGTTGGCCACAAATGAACCATTCCCGGTTGCATCGCATCTTCCGCCATGTTGTTGATTGGCAATCATGGGTTCATCATCCCTATGGTTCCAATGATGGTCAAAATGCCCCTTGATGGCATGAACCGTTATATCGAGAATGGCACTCCAACACATACGGTTACCTACCGTGGGTGAGAAAATGAGTGACGACGAACAAGACATGGCTACATGTGGCGCTTGCCAGGCTGAAGTTCCGGCAAACTCGATTGCTTGCCCTACGTGTGGCGTTTCTTTTTCTGGGATAGTTGAGGAAAATCTTGGTGAATGTGGTGCTTGTGCTGCATTAGTTCCTCTCGATTCAAAGACGTGTTCTCAGTGCGGGGTTCTTTTTGTTCATGACGATGTAGTCCAAGTTCTGTCTGATTGGATGGATGATACAGGATTGGACGTCCCCACATTATTCGGACGTCTTGATACTGATAACAGCGGCAGTATTGACACCGATGAATTAAGGGAGGGATTAATTTCGTTGCAAATAGCTGCTCTTCCACCAGTAGAAGTTGAACGACTAATTGCAGAAATCGACCAAGATCAAAATGGTACAATTGAGATTGGAGAATTACAAAATATTCTAGGTCAAGGTTCTATGTCATTCTCTGACAACGTACTTGATAGTGTGATGAAAAAGGCAGGTATCGAAGATAGGGAATCCTTCGTTGCCTTCGCAACTTCTTACGATGAAAATGAAAATAAGTATCTAGATCGGGCTGAATTAAAAAAAGCAGCTGATGCATTCCTAGAAAGAAAAGAGGTTGAAGTGAAACCGATGGAACGAGATGTTCCAGAAGACGAAACTGGTGAAGAAGAAGCCGAGGAAGAAGAAGCCGAGGAAGAAGAAGCCGAGGAAGAAGAAG
>CAZRCY010000054.1:5482-9436 GCA_964598735.1 uncultured Candidatus Poseidoniales archaeon | reverse complement strand
GCCGAGGAAGAAGAAGCCGAGGAAGAAGAAGCCGAGGAAGAAGAAGCCGAGGAAGGAGATGCCGAGGAAGATGAAGCCGAGGAAGAAGATGCCGAGGAAGATGAAGCCGAGGAAGAAGATGTCTTTGCATCGGCTCTGGCATCTATGTCGGAAGATGAAGAAGAGGATTACGATGTTGGTCAAAATGATGATGACGATGAGGAAGTCGAATTCGATCCATCTTCATTAATCGGTGATTCAGAAGAATCTGACGATACATCCCCAGACGAAATACTTCGTTCCCTTGGAGAGGCCATTGCCGAGAAAGGAATGACAATCCGTCAAGTCTTTGAATCCCTTGACGCTGATTTAGATGGCCGAATAAATGGGCCTGAATTACAAGATGGAATTTCAGATATTTTAGGAGATAAACTTGATTCATCAACAGTCTTTGAAATTCTAGGAGTTTTGGATTCTGATGATGATGGTTCAATCGATCCGATGGAATTAATTGAAGCAATAGAGGCACTAGAATTAGAAATAGCATCTGATGAAATGTCAGATCTAATTGACTCTATAGATGATGATGATCTAGAACCTCTCGATGAAGAAACCGCTAATGGAATCATGCTGAAGATTGGTACTGAATTAAATGAAACGGGTATCAAAATAGATGACCTATTCGATGGCTTTGACATTGATTCAAGTGGTGAGTTAGATCATTATGAATTCTCCATGGGCCTCAAATCATTAGAATTAGCAGATCTGCCTCCTCATGAAATTGATAGAATCGTAAAATTCCTTGATTCTGATGATAATGGACGCATAGATTTGAATGAACTCCGGTCTAATTTCAATGAATGGAATGTTCCAATTTCTGACCTCAAACCAAAGAGGTTTGAACCGGAGGGATGGCAAAAATTCTTGATGAAGCAGTATGAAAATTTCTTCCCAGTCATGTACGTAATGTTCGGCTTAGTTGTCGCCGCTTTACTCGTTAACGGATTAGTTGGCCCAGTTGACGGATCAGCTGGAAATATCGTATTTGATGCTGAAGAAGGAGCCTTCTCTATCGATAATAATCGATTTATTGAACCGGGAGAAGTTTATCCATGTGATAAATCAATTCAACCAAGTAAATGTGCTAATTCATTGACACCTTTATCAGGAGAAAATGGTGCTAGTTCTATGCCAAAAGGTTTCTATCTTGATGGTATCATTGGCATTGTCCTTATGTTAGCGGGTATGGGTGGAATTGCATATCTTCAGGTATTAACTAAGGGATGGAGAGAGACTGTACGAGCAGAACGTAAACTAGACAATGATGATGCAGAAGAAGAGGCAAAGGAAAAAGCCGTAGAAGAGTCAGAGGAACATGAAGAAGAAACTGAAGAAAACGTTCAAGAAGAATCTGAAGAGGAGGCTGAAGAAGAAACTGAAGACAATACTCAAGAAGAGTCTGATGAAGAATTTTATGAGCCAGAAGTGGGAGATCGCGTAGGAGTAGAAGTAGAAGATGGCCAAGAGGAATATGGTGAAATTCTTGAATTCATAGAAGAAGATGGTGATGAATTCGTAGTTGTTCTGCTTGATGATGGCGATGAGGTTGAAGTTGAGTTGGACATGATCTTCCCTGAGGAGTGATAATGGACGAAACCTCGTTACCTGTTTATTCTGATTTAGAGTCATGTCCTGATTGTGGAGCAATTTCGAGAAATGGTACAGTTAGATGCCCTGAATGTGGTCGTTTCAACACTAGTATCCATTTGAGGGAAGAAGCAACTGTCGAGCAAGCAAGACGAGAAGCATCTACACGTACTGTTGAATCAGTTGATCCGTCCTTGTATTCATTGAATCCAGATTCTTCAATTGAGGTTGAATCAGATTCGTTAGATGATGAAGAAGTATCGCGCCCATGGGAGGGTGGTTCTACAGACTTTAGATTTGAGGAGGAATGAAATGGATACAGATGCTCGCCTTTTACTTCATCCCTCTGAATATCCGTTACCATTTAATTCTGAAGTCATTGAAGTAGAAGATTCATGGGTTAGACTGCGTTCCACAGAATTTTATCCTACAGGTGGGGGCCAACCAAATGATACTGGATCTTTCATATTCGAAGAAAATGAGGTCGCTGTGACTGATGTCAAAGGGAGAGATGAAGTCATGCATTTTGTAGATGGAATAATCCCATCTGTAGGAACCATGGTTCAAGGGATAATTGATACTGAACGAAGATCAATACTTGCTCGTATGCACACGGCTCAACATCTTGCCAGTGCATTAGCTAACGAATATTGGGGTGGAGTAACTGTAGGGAATCAAATAGGACTTGAATCTACAAGAATAGATATCAAATTTGAGGATAGAGATTCATTTGAACCTGAAGAATTGATTGAGCGGATCAATGACGAAATCAAATCTAATCATCAAGTTTACATGAATCATAGATCATTAGATGAGTTAAAATCAGATCCAATGGTGCGTATAGATCTGTCTAGAATTCCTAATGTTACTAGTCTTAGAGTAATTGATATTGATTCAATAGATGTATGTCCTTGTGCAGGAACACATGTAGAATCTACTGGTGTAATTCCCAGAATCAAATTAGATGGAGTAAAATCAAAGGGCGCAGGAAAACTCAGAATCACCTATGCTTTTGAGTAATAGTATCAAACAAGAAATCAATAATGATGGTTAGAATTTTGCTGCGTGAATACAGCGATTGTATGGTTTCGTAAGACCTTAAGGGTACACGATAATGAGGTTTTGACTTGGGCTTGTAATTCCGATGATGTCGATAGAATCTTACCGATTTTCATAATGGATTTTGAGGATTTATTTGATGAAAATAATGGGATTAGTTACAATAGAATTCGTTTTCTCCAAGAATCATTAGAAGATTTGAATGCAAGAATGGGAGAAAAGATAGATAGTAATTTGACCCTTTTTTCTGGAAAATATCTTGATGTTATTAAATCAATAAGTTCACAATTTGTTAATGAAAATGTATACCTAGCATACGAATATTGTTCGGAGCCAAACAGTAGAAACATAGTCTCGTCACTTAAATCTTGGATAATAGATAATGAATCTTCATTAATATTGAAGGAATTTCCGTCGCAACATACTCTATTAGATATTGAACAAGTCGTTACATCACCTAACTACAGGAATCCTAAATCGATGAAAGATATGGAGAAAATTTTCAATGAACATTTGGGGAAGAACAGTTTCGGATTTTATAATGTAACATCACCTTTACCAGTTCCTCATAACAGTAAGAGTACATTGACATTACCTCAGAATAAACGAATTCTGAGCTTTGACGAATTAGATTCTAAAATTCATCAATATTTCCCTGAAAATGATAAATCTCAAAATTATTTTATTGGTGGAGAGACTGAGGCATTGTCAAGACTAAGTAGTAAAATCGTGGGAAAAACAGACTTTGTTAATGGATTTCAAAAACCTAAGACTTGCTCAACTAATTCAGAAAATGATACCAGAGAACCTAGTACAACTGGACTCTCACCATACATTAGTCATGGTTGTCTGTCTGTTAGAATGTTATGGAGAGAATGTGAGAAATCGTATTCGCTAGGAGAACATACAGATCCCCCTCAATCCTTACACGGACAAATGATGTTCAGAGAGATGTTCTATCTCCTTTCACGTTCTGTGGAAAACTGGGACCAAGATTTTGATAACGATAACTGTAAATTGATCGAATGGGGAGAATATGATTCAGAAAAAATCAAAGCATGGGAATCAGGGAATACTGGTTTTCCTTTGATTGATGCGATGATGCGGCAACTCGACAAGACTGGATGGATGCATCACTTGGGAAGACATGCCGTCTCTTGCTTTCTAACAAGAGGCCAGTTGTGGCAAAATTGGATATATGGAAGGGATGTGTTTGAAAGAAAATTAATTGATAGTGATTGGGCATTAAACAATGGCAATTGGTTATGG
>CAZRCY010000054.1:0-5382 GCA_964598735.1 uncultured Candidatus Poseidoniales archaeon | reverse complement strand
TGAAAGAAAATTAATTGATAGTGATTGGGCATTAAACAATGGCAATTGGTTATGGCTAGCAGGAGTTGCACCGTTCTCGATGCCTTATTATCGAATATACAATCCATGTCCAGATTCTAAATCTAGCTTAAATGTAGAGACAGAAAATGCTAACTTTGTTAGATATTGGGTACCTGAATTGAGTTCCTATCCTTCAAAATATATTTTTGAACCTCATCTGGCTCCATCTTCTGTACAAATTTCTTCCAAATGCATTATTGGGATAGATTACCCAATGCCGATTGTCGATCGTAAAATAAGCAGAAAAGTAAACATCGAGAGATTCAAATCAAGTGTTCAGAATAATAGAAATTGATGTATTCTCACTCAGGAAGAATGGTGGGCTTGCCAGGAATTGAACCTGGGATCTTCGCCATGTCAAGGCGACGTCATAACCCCTAGACCACAAGCCCATGTGGTAGCTTAGCGTACACCTACCCAATGATGAATTAATCGGTCCTATGAATTTCAGTAATTATCGTTAGATCGTAAAATTTTAAAGAAATTCTGTGAAATAAGTACTATTGCAAATACAATTGCTGCAACTAGAGCAATCATTGTACCAGTTCCAGTCCCCATTTCCGATGAGAAATATAACCCTAAGAGTACAGAAGTAAATCCGAAAACTTGTGACCAAATTAAACATGAACGGAAGCTCCCTCCAACTAACCTGCCGGTTGCAGCCGGTGTCACTAATAATGCAGTGACGAGAACAGCCCCAACCATTTTCACCATACCTACCACAATAGCAGCGGTAATTACACTGAATAGGAGACCAATTCCATGGACTGGGATCCCCTGTATTCTGGCGGCAAGTGGGTCAAGAGTCATTGCAAGTAGACCCCTCCTGATAATCATCAATGAAACAAATGAGATTACGCATATCAATGCAATCTTATCCAACTGTTGGTCACTAATTAACAGAACATTTCCGAATAAATAACCGTGGATATCCGAAGTGATTCCCCCTCCTAATACCTGTAAAACAACAAGTCCTAAGGCTAACATTCCTGTGAGGAAAATAGCAATTGCTGTATCGCCGGTGAGAATTTCTCTAGCCTGTAATTCATAAATCAAAATAGCAGAAGAGATACTGAAGAGGAGTGCAAACTCTAACGCTAAGGTTGAATATCCCATCACAATTGCAACAGCAATTCCACCAAACGACACGTGTGCTAGTCCATCACCAATCAGTGAAAGATTTCTAATGATCAAAAATGGTCCAAAAAAGCATGCTGTAATGGTGATTAGAAATGCTGCAAACAAAGAGGTTTGAAACAACATTACAGGTTGTCCACCCAACTCCTTTCCAAAAAAATAAGGGAACACATCACCAGGAATAATTGGTAGAAATAATTCAGAAACAGGAATAAATAATTCCAATAACAGTGTGCCTAAACCCATTATTCTGTCTCCTTAATTTCATTTTAATCGCAACATTCCCCTATTATTGGATGATGTCCACCATGAACATCTTTGATTCCACGAAGTATCGCTAGTTCTTGCAGGCTTGGGAAATCAGGAGGTATCCCATCAAACCTAATGGTTTCTTCCAAGTAAATTATTCGATGAGCAGTTTGACGAATGGCGGCTAAATCATGGGAAATCATGATGATTGTTTTACCTTGGTTGTGAGATAAATCATCTAATAATTTCAGAAAATCATTTCTTGTCTCTCTATCGATACCAACTAATGGCTCATCAAGTAAGATTAACTCAGCATCTGTGGCCAGAGCACGTGCAATAACTGCCCTTTGACGTTGGCCCCCTGAGAGACGTCCAATACTCACATTTTGCACACTTTCTAAACCAACTATTCTTATTGCATCATCTACTAGTCTTCGTCGTCGCTGCTTTTCTGTTTCAAACAATAAATTACTTAATTTAACAGTGCCCAATTTAACTAATTCACGAACCGTAATTCGAATGTCTTTTGGTAAATTAGCTGCAGCCTGAGAAACCCAACTAATTTTTTCATAAACTTCTCTAGTCGGTGTTGATTTTCCATAGATTTCAACTGTACCTTTTTGTGACTGTAAGACTCCGAGAATAGTTAGTATAAGAGTGGATTTACCACTGCCATTTGGACCTACTATTCCGATAAATTCTCCACTATTCACAGTTAAATTAACGTCATTCAGAATCTGTTTTCCGGACCTATTTACGCACAGATTTTTGGTTTTCAAAATAGGATGTTGAGTGATCTGAACTTTTTTTACAGTGGGATGCATTATATCACTCATATTCAATTTAGCAGCGTGTTGCTTTTTTATATTATGCGGATAAGATAATGAATTGAAAAACAAATGTAAAGATTACACTAATTTTCCAATCCACTATCAAATAAGTTACTCCTATTCAATTATCAGAGTGAGAGTTAGCATCCAATTCCTGTCATAAGGTTATCCAGATTCTCCTGCATCAAAGACAAATAATCTTCACCATCAGTACTTGGAGGCATTTCCATTGTGTACAGATATAGAATGGTCACTCCAGTCTGGGATACAATTGATTCTACTGAGGAGATGTCAGTATATTCTTCAACATAAAACACCGTAATTTCTTCTTCCTGAATCTTTGCGACTACTTTTGCAATATCCTCTGCTGATGGTTCTCCCTCTGGATCTAGTCCATGAACAGTAACGAATTCTAAATCATATCTCTGCGCTAGATATGAGTAGGCATTGTGGTTAGCAGCGACACTCTTGTCTGCTGTACATGTGCCACCTTCGCCGAAGGCATCCTCAAAGCCCATAGCAATCTTGTCTAATTCCAACTTGTATGCATTTGCATTTGCGGTAAAGTCATCTTCAGCGCTTGGGTATGCAGCGATCAATGCAGTTAGAACAACATCGATTTGAGCCTTGAACGCGATTGGATCTAGCCAGCTGTGTGGGTCGAATGGAATTTCTTCCTCTGCATGGTCATCATGGTCATCATGATCATCATGATCACCATCTTCATCACCGTGGTCATCATGGTCACCATCTTCATCACCGTGGTCATCATGGTCACCATCTTCGTCACCGTGGTCATCATGGTCATCATGGTCATCATGGTCATCATGGTCATCATGGTCATCATGGTCAGAATGACCTTCTCCTCCACTCAAGACATGTATCGCAACACCCGCTGGAAGCAAGAATCCGTATTCTCCTTCTGCTTCAACATCTAGATTAGCGAAACCTGTCACTCCATGTTCTTCATCATGGTGCTCACCATCCATCCAAAGGTGTCCAGCGGCCTCACAATCTTCCTCATTTGTGTACTCTTCATGGGTCTCATGTGTTACTGTATCATGACAAGTTTCTGACTCCCAATGGTCACTATGGTCCCCGTGATCATCATGATGATCGTCATCTCCCATTTCCATCATCATACCAAGTTCTGAAGCATTGATGGATCCATCACTGTTATTGTCATACATATTGAACATCATTTCGGCCATTAAGGCTCCCATGTCTGTCCATACGAGTCCTGATGCTTCACAATCGATTTGATTGTTGTAGGCAGAATTTACACTGCCCGTGCTACTGTCGTAACATACTTCTTGGTGATCATCATGAGAACCATTGTGGTCATCATGATCATCATTCATGGATTCTATGAAATGTTCGAATTCTGCCATATTGAAACTTCCATCTTCATCATCATCAAAGGCCATAATCATGATTTGAGTATATGCTGATTCTAAATCATCTTCAATATGATCAATTTCTTCGATGAATATTAGTAATTCTGACATATTCAATAGTCCATCACCTGCATCATTGTTGCCACCGTTATCGTTGTACATATCAGACTGATTGAACGTATCATACAACAATTCCATCATGTATTCTTCCATTGCTTCTTCAAACGGATCATGACGTTCACATTCCCAAGTGGAATTATCGAGTTCACTGCATTCATCTTCATGGTAACCATTGGTGATGTTAGCATTGCCGTCATCGTCTAACCATTCGTTCATCCAGCATTCATAATAGCCATCGTTAGGATCGGTAGAGACAGTACATCCGTCATAGTAGTTTGAATTATCTTCATCATCATGATCGTCATGATTTTCGGTTTCCCAGCCAGCCCAAAATTCATCCCAGGAAATGTGGTTATCGTTATTTGAATCGAAAGTCTGTATTGCTATTTCAGGTGTCATTTCGTCATCATGGTCATCATGATGATCGTCGTGATGGTCTCCATCTTCGTCTCCGTGGTCGTCATGGTCATCATGGTCGCCATCTTCGTCATTGTGGTCATCATGGTCACCATCTTCGTCACCGTGGTCATCATGACCGTGGTGATGGTGGGCGTGACCTCCGCCCATTTTTAGAACAACCATATCGAAATCGTGGTCATCTTCTGCTACGAATTCGATTACAACATTCCCCTCTTCTAGCTCGTATATTACGATTACATAATCTGTCGGACAACCATTTGGATTAGTGATTGTCTCCGATGGGGAAGCGTGTCCATGTCCGTCATGGTCATCATGATCACCATCTTCGTCACCGTGGTCATCATGGTCACCATCTTCGTCACCGTGGTCATCATGGTCACCATCTTCGTCACCATGGTCACCATGTTCCTCATCTGTCTGTGGGAAAGACATTGAATGTACTACATGTTCAGCATGAATCTCAGGCATGGAATTTTCGTCTGCGCCCAGAGTAGCGTCTTCGAATGGTCCTTCGCTGATATGCTCACACAATTCGTTGATTAGAATAGATTCGTAATCTAAAGTAACTTCGCCTGTCGGCATAGCATGTGTAGCAATAGATGTTGGAGCAGCGGTACTCATTCCTGTTAGAGTCGTATCTACCCAAGGTTCTAGCCCTAGCCCGTGGTAAAAGAATAAGTCTGCACCCTGCAGTCTCAGCACATCTTCAGGTGTTGGGCTGTAGTCGTGTACTGGTACATTCGATGGACTTAACAATTCAACATTTAATCTGTCTCCTGCCACTGCGGACAATAATTGTTCAACGTGGTATGTTGAAGCAATAACCGTGCCTAGCGGGGCAGTAGAAGTCTCTTCTACTATTGTAACTTCTTCTTCAAGATCACCTATGCAACCAGCAAGACTTGACATAATCATTACCAAACTTACCATTACAACTCTATACGATGCACTATTCATATTAGTCCGACTAATATTAACTATATAATGAAAACTATTAATTATATATTTCAAAATTATTATTAGTATATCCGTCATCCCCAGTTTATGAGCCAAATCATCTCGTTTAGTTCGGACAGGCAATTTGCTAAAGATTTAGAGAGTTTAGCCACGAATTCTGGTTATAGCAATCGTAGTCGATTTATCCGTGATGCTGTTTTGTATTATTCTGA
>CAZRCY010000053.1:0-10783 GCA_964598735.1 uncultured Candidatus Poseidoniales archaeon | reverse complement strand
TTTCTTTTCTTCGAGGCAAGTCACAATGGACCTCTAATCCTTCACTTGATTCACGAACGGAGATACGATTATGACGGAAATCTCGAGTAAGGGAAGAACCATCCTTCGAGATAGTAACTACTGTACCATCAATGCTAGCATTTACTCCATCAGGAGTAGGTATGGAATGAATAATCTGATCTAATTTTACCATTTTTTCACCTCAGAAGATATACGCTAGAAGGCGCCCGCCAACTCGAGCTTCCTTTGCTTTGTAGTGACTCATAACACCTTGATTAGTAGTCATAAGAAGAACACCAAAATCCTGTGCAGGTAAGAAACGTGACTCCCATTTCTCAAAATCACTTCTCTTTACAGAGTATCTTGGTTTGATTACACCGCACCGATTGATAGCCCCGATCAGTTCGATTCGGAAACTTCCTCCTCGACCATCATTGACTTTCTCAAATTCTCCAATGTACCCACGTTCCTTGATAATATCCAACATGCTTCCTAAGAGTTTACTTGCTGGACGAACACTCACTTCGTAATGTCCTGCTTGCTCGGCATTATACATACGTACGAATGCATCACTTAAAGGGTCAAATTGCATTTCTTTTTCACCTCACCTATATTTCTTGAATCCCAACTCAGGAGCGTAATCTCTGAAGCATTGCCGGCATAGACGCAGTCCATACCGACGAATCAAACCACGCTTTCGGCCACAAGATCTGCACCCAGTTGAACGCCCAATTCTTTCTCCATGAATTCGTCCCATGTTATTCACTCCTCCACAATAGTCAAGCCAAATTGCTGACTGAAATACTCCATACATTCGGCCCTGGTAACTCGATGATTGATAGCTACACGATGAGCACGTCTTCTGCGACGACTTACACGATGACCTGGGCGCTCTAGTACTACATTGATGTCCATTCCGAAGATTCCGATATCCGGGTCATACTTCTGCTGAGGGAAATCAGTATAATCGGAGAGACCAAATGAAAGATTTCCTTGATTGTCAAAATTCCAAGCAGGTAGTGTATTTTCACGAACCCAAAAGGCATCCTTCAAGAAAGTTGCAATCAAATCCTTGTCCCGCATAGTAACCTTACATCCGATTGGGGCTCCTTCACGTGTACCCAATTCTCTGTTGGTTTTCTTAGAAATAGTTCTGATAGGAGAAGATCCTGTAACTAACTCGAGAACTTTTTCAGCCGTCTGAAGTCTGTTTCCTCCTTCACCAACACCGATGTTGATGGTTACCTTGGTAATTCTAGGAGCAGTCATAACATTTACTTCGCTCATTCATCCACCCCCATCGGGATATCTTCAGAACTAGGGATTACCATGACATACTCTTGAATAGTACCGAATCCTTCCTCGAAATTCACTTCATTAGGCATTGAAGATCTCTTAATCTCAACTTCTTTAATCGTAGCAATTTCTCCGACGTGATTACCTCCAGTAAGATAACATCGAGCACCAGAAGATGCTGTGTAGGTTTCAACAACAGAACCATCACTTAGATTGATTTTACATGTTGAACCGGTAGCCCAATCATCCTTACTTGCATTGTCAACAAGCATTGTTCTTCCATCGTGGAAATTTAACTGAGTCTTCCCACCCTTGATAGTGGTCTTACCATTAAGTCTGCATAGTTTAGTACCCGCTTTCTTTGAATCAATTGTATTGTATGAAAGACGTCCACGCTTGTCGAACGTGCAGATGTAAGACTGATCAGCGATTGTTAAAATATCAAATAACCCAACTCCACGATTTATTGATTTTATTTCTTTACCATCGACCTTTACAATCCCTTTTTGAATGATCTGATTTGCTTCTTTCCTAGTTCCTGCAACACCTAAAATATCTCTAAGGATAATTCCAACAGGCATGCAACATTCGATAGAATGCCCACAAGGATCTGGACGTTGAACCCAAACGCTGGTCTTTCTCGGCAATGGCCAACTTCTCGGCATTGCTAATCTCTTCATATGGCTACTTTTACCCATTTTATGCACCTCCATTATCTCTGGAAAGAATCTTTGCCATTCGCTTACTGTCAGAATCATCTAATTTTGTTACAACAACGTTAGAAGCACGGATTGGGAAAGGTTCATCTTTACCGTCAGATTTAGTCACAGTTACACCTTCAATATGTAACATCCCATCGGTGTTTACAGCAATTACAACTCCACTAACTCCAGAAGCGCCTCTTTTTCCTTGTGCTCTTTTACCGCGTTCGTCACTCTTGACACTGTTTGGGAAACCAAAATCTCCTCGAACTACTTTCACAGTATCCCCTGCCCGAACAGTAACTGTTCTTACAGCAGAATAACTTCCATCTTCTAAGGCTAAACGAGCACGTACTCGCTTTCTTTGTGAGTGGATAGGAGCAGATCCTGCTGCCTTCCTTTGCTTCCTAGGTTGACTGCTTCGTACCATATTTTCACCTCATACAATTTGCTTTGCTGTAGCTGCTACACGCGGCCATCTTTCAGCTGATTCTCTACTAACTGGTCCTTTGATATCAGAACCTTTGAGTTCCCCTTTTTCATTGGTCAAAACACAAGCATTGTCTTCGAATTGGACCCATGTTCCATCAGGACGACGGAATGGACGACGTTGACGAACGATCACTGCATAATGCACCTTACGGCGAACCTCAGGATTACCGCGTTTCACTGTAACTTGAATTAAATCTCCAACCCCTCCTGCAGGATATCGCCGGTGGACACTTCCTTTTCTGAGGACTGTGATCAATTGAACTACTTTGGCTCCAGAGTTATCAACACAGAGCATAGTTCCCATCGAAGGAATCGCACGTGTTACTTTGCTAGAAATTCCCTTCATTCTGACGCCTCCTTTTCAATTACACAGAATGAAACTGTCTTAGATAAGGGACGACATTCCATAATTCGGACTCGGTCTCCAATGGAAACCTCCCCGATACAAGACGGTAGATGAGCATTGAAACGATTAGTTTTTTTCTCATATCTCTCGTATTTCTTCATGGAACGAATTCTCTGTCTTTCAACCACAATAGAATCATTCATTCCAAGGCTGGAAACAGTTCCTTCTATGATCTGTCCTCTAACCCGTAAACTGCCATAGAATGGGCAGTTTTCACTGCCATCCCAATCAGCTTCAGGTGCAATTACGTCAACGCCAATATCACGCGGGGTAGCCATTCAATTCATCCTCCATTTCATGTGAATTCTATTCTCGGGGCGATGCATTACCGCATGCCCATCAATTATCTCAGAATCATCAATTGTGAATCTGATAACAGACTTGGAAATCTTACGATCTCCAGAATCGGAACGGACTACAAGCATATTCTTACTCTCGTTAACCACTGTTCCAGTTACATCAAGAAGAGAAGAATCAGATGAATCGATAACTTGGAGGTTTTTACCAATCCAAGACATTCTAACAATCTCCATTAGCGCACCTCCACAGTATATCCATTCTGTTCAAGAACCTTGGAAGCTCGTTTCTTGTGATCTCCCTGTAATTCGATGGTACGTCCTTTGACAGTACCTCCACTTGCACACCGACTCTTGAGGATTTTAGCAAGTTTATTGATATCTATGGCAGTGTCATCAATGCCTTCTACGATAGTTACCATCTTCCCATACCTCCTTCTATCAGTTCTTATAATCGCTTTCTGTTGCTCCTTTGCAATTTCTTGACAAATACATAATTCATTAGGGAGACCACACAGATTGCAAATACTCGCCATTAGTTTCTACTCCTTATTCTCGTTCATTATTGTGAGGAGACGAGCAATACTCCTCCTAGTTTGTTTGAATTCACCAGAGTTCTGTACAGAACCACCCAGGGATTTCTGGGCACGTAATTGCAGAAGTTCTTCTCTTAATTCTATGAGTCGCTTCTCTCGAGCTTCGTCACTCATTTCATGAATCTCTCGAGCTTTCAAGTGGGTCATTTTCATTCCTCCTCCTGTTCTGCGACTTCAGATTTCATTTCTGCTTCGAATTCAACTACTGCATCAACAACAGATTCTACAATTTCATCTTCTGTGAGAGTATTTTCTTCGGTTTCTACGGACTCAGATTCTGAGACAGTAATTTCGTAATCATGAGGAAGAGGTTCTAAACCTGATTCTTCCCTTGTTTTGATTGTAATTTCGGATGGTAATTTCGTACCAGCTCGCATAATTGCAACGGTACAACCAATTGTTCCTAACTTCTTAGTAGCAACTGCATATCCAACATCCATAGTAGTTAGAGCAGTTTCACCACAATACTTGATGTGACCTGACTGGAATTTCTGAGTTCGATGACGAGCTCCACTTAATTTTCCTGAGAGCACAATAAGGCAACCGCGGGCTCCTGCTGACATTACATTCATTGCAGTACTATTACCTGCTCTACGGAAGAACCAACCCCTCTCCAGAGAGGACGCTAGTCTACTTGCCATTACTTGTGCATTGAGTCGTGGTTCCTCGACTTGAGCAACTTCTAATTTGGGCTGATAAAGATTGAAATCTTCCTCGAGTCTCTTAGATAATTCGTTAATGATTCTCCCTCGAGTGCCAATAACCCTACCGACATGTTCTGCTTCAAGCAAAATTTTCTCGCCTTCAGGAGTTCGTGTGAAACTCAAACCCCCAAAACCAGCATCTTTGGTCTCTTCAAGCAGATAATTTTTGACTAACTGGCGTTCGACGTTACGGTTGATGAAAGTACGAACAATATTCTCTTTGCTATTCTTTGCCATGATAAATCACCTTAGAAGAGATCCTCGTCTCCATCATCATCCCAACCGTCATCGCCTTCTCTTGCTTCCAAGAACAACTCCAAATTCACTTGGTAATGGAAATGTGGGCTGGCTCTACCACGTGCTCGTGGTCTGAATGCACGGCGAACTTGTCCGCGATGAGCAGCAACATGAGTAATAACCATCTCATCGATATCATCTATCTCGCCCTCGTATCTATGGCGAGCATTTTCCATAGCAGAACGAATCAATCGAATGAAGGCTAATGATGCCTTTACAGGGAATCGGCCAGGGCCCATTTTCCCTTTTCGGTGTCCTGCCATGGTGTTTCCACCTTTTCCTTTTCTTGATCTTCGAGTATACGGAATTGCACGAGCTTGTTTGCGAATATGATGTTCGCTTCTTCTCTTGTATTTGTCAGGATTATCTGGATCTTCAATCCAACCATCCGCCTTGATAACTTGCTCAAGATATTCTATCGCATACCCTGCAGTCTTGCCACGAAGGAACCGACATATCTGATAGCAATGCTTGTGATGAATATCAAGATTAACAGCACGAGCGGTGGTTAGACTATGGTAGCCATCAGTTCCACTTAACAATTGAGTGTATCCGGCTCTGGGTTTGTTGCTGTCTCTTGTTGCCATCTTTTCACCTCACTTTAGAGCCACGTGCTTTGAAGAACGAGTAGCACCCACACCCGGTCCTGTGTGTGTAACAGAACGACGAGTCGGAGAAAATTCACCCAATGCATGTCCAATCATTTGCTCTCGTAATTCAACTTCCACAAACTTCTGTCCGTTGTGAATAGCCACTGTCTTTCCAACCATTTTTGGAAGCACGTACATACTTCGACAATGTGTCTTAACTACCTGTTCAGAATCGATTATACGATTGTATAGATGATTCTGAGCTCTGGTAAGACCCGTATCGAGACTTCTTCGAACTCTTGAAGGAACTAATGAAGCAACGGATACTTCATCGGGATTATCCTCAGATGCTACCAAAGGTAGCTCCTTTAGTTCACTAATTGTATAACCACGATAAAGGAACTCTCTTTCACGACGACCGGCTAATTTTGATCGACGCTTACGTGCCTGACGACGAGCGGTCTTAGGTGTACGAAACATCTTTTTTCTACGACGTGCCATGAATCATTCCTCCTTCGATTTAGATCTTCCACGACCTGTTCTTCGTGGTGCGATATGTCCTACTTTCTGACCAGGCGGAGCATGACGAGACACTGAGTTTGGCCCGTGAACCGCTTGATGATTTCCTCCACCATGAGGGTGATCCACAGGATTCATTGCAACTCCAGAAACAGTTGGATACAATTTTCCTCTTGCCTTAGCACGATAATGAGCAGAACCGGCCTTCATCATTGGCTTATCTGTTCTACCATGTCCACCAAGGACACCGATAGTTGCTCTACAATCAGAGTGTAATTCCTTGAGACGTCCGGATGGAAGACGAATTCGTACTGAATCACCCATGTTGGATTCAACAACTGCCGAGTTACCTCCGCTTCGTGCAAATTTACCACCATCTCCCGGTCGTGATTCCACATTATTCACCGGAGTACCTTCAGGAATTTGAGAGAGTTTAGTGATATTACCAGGACGAAGTGCTACATTATCTCCAATGGCTACCTTCTGTCCAACGCCCATTCCTTCTGTTGCAACAATGAAAAATTCATTGCCATTATCTAAACGCACTCTAGCGAGAGGTGCAGTGTGAACAGGACTGTGAACCAAATCAGAAACAATGGCAACCTCTCCTTCGACACGAGGAACCTTGGATTTACCCGGGAACCTATGACTCCGTACTCTGTTCTTAGGAGACGACCCTCTACGTTGTGCGCGAATTCTCTTACCCATATCTTACACCACCATCAGAATGCGCCGAGTTTCAGCGCAGCCTCCTCCGCATCATAGCCTTCTGCTAGTTTGACACTAGCATGCTTACCTGTCTTCATAATTCGAGTATTTACTTTGCTCACCTTAACTTCGAGTAATTCCTCTATTGCAGCTTTAATATCAGCTTTAGTAGCACGACGTCGAACAATAAATTCGATTCGATTATTATTTTCCTTGTAATATCCTTCAGGATCAGCAACCCTTCGGGCATTGAGAGATTTCTCAGTAATCCAGGGGGAAAGAATCACATCGTATGGATTGACCATTTAATCACCTCATTTCTCCTAATGCTTCTTTCGTAAAGACCGTCAAACGACCAACATCTCCCCCTGGAGCAAGATGTTCTGCTGAAAGATCTTTAGCAACAACAACATCTACGCCTGGAACATTTCTAGCCGCTTTACCGATAGAAGATTTGTTGGAAACAACAAGAAGGACACTCTTTGGAGTTTTTCTACGACGTCCTCGCATCTTACCTTTTCCTGCACGAATACCTCTTCCAGTTCTAGCACGTTCTAGATCCTCTCCTACTCCAATAGCATCCATCATCGCAATAAATCGCTGGGTTCCCTGATTGAGATCGAATTCTTCGATACTACCTTCAGAACCCTCAATTACAATTGGGAAAGATACCTCTGGGTCAAATCTGTGGCCGCGAGAACGTACCATGTCTCCTTGAGCGGTAGCGGCCAAAGCACTATCTCTGGCAGCTCTACGTTCTTTGATATTCATTTTCTGACTCCAGTCCTTAGCCACCTTAGGGCCATGAGCTCGTCGACCTCCACGAGTATGTGGATTTTCTGCACCTTCTCTAGATCCTGAACGACGCATAATTCGGCTAACACCCCGACCCTTGCCCCACCATTCCACGGAATGTTTCATTCCAGCAACTGGCTTACGTCGACCTTGGTGTTCACGATGCCCATATGCTTGACGTCGGTTGGCACGAGATGAGTGAACTGCTCGTCGAACTAAATCTTCACGAACGGAGGATTCAAAGGCATCAGGCATAGATATGGATGAACCAGAATCTACTGATACAGACACACCTTCACTAAAGGAAATAGATAGGCTCTTTGTCTTCATGATTAGACCCCCTGTTTACTCGATGTACTAACATATGTTATCTCAACTGGAGGCTTTTCTCCATGAGATCTAGTAGCATCTCTAAATCGAAGAAGACGCTTGGAGGGGCCAGGTAAACTACCCTTCACAATAACATATTGATTGCTAACTTCACCATACTTCAAGAACCCACCAGCAGGTGTAATTTCATTTTCATCAGGAGTGGAGATGCGAAGAAGGCGTTTATTGTATTCTGTTCGGTGATGGAATCCAACTTGTCCTGCTTGAGGAACTGTGGAACGAACATATCCTGTACCGAAATCACCGAGATTCCCCGCTTGTCGTCTCCTCTTGCTATTTTTATGGCTCAAGAGTTTAACACCCCATCGCTTCACTGAACCCTGGAAACCCTTGCCCTTCGTGATGCCAATTATGTCAACATCTTGGCCTTCAGAATAAACATCTGTGAATTCAATTTCTTGACCTAGACGTTCTTTTGCCCAATCAAGCTGAGAAGAGATATCTCCTCCTGTTAATCCAAGTTCCATAATCTCAGGTGTCTTCGAAGGAGAGCCGCTTACCATTGTAGGTTGAGTGGCAACTAAAATTCTGACTTCTTCAAGAATCATATCCTTCAAAGATGCGAAATTAGCATCAGTATCGTGATTTTTAGGCTTTGGTTGACGTCCAGCTCTCTTTGCTGGCTTATATCCTTCAGGAAGACTTTCTGCCTTTGAACGGTTAGCCAATCGAGGAAATAGACCTACAACATTTTCATCCAATGAGTCAGAATCTGCCCAGGACTCACCTGCAGTTTGGAGTCCGTATGGAGTCATGTGATAACCGCGAACTGCAAGTACGCGAATAGGAGGTACTTCTACTACAGTAACAGCAGTACGAAGTTCCGCCCCAGCACTTGGAGAATATGGGTTTAGATCTCTAATCAGGACATGGGTCATACCCGCTTTCCATCCTGCAAAACCTTGTACTCTTATTTCATCAGAATCGGTAGTAGGCCAAGATTTTACTCGACCATGTTGTCTGTTAGCGCGCTTACGCGGACTAAACGCCATGCTACCTCTACGGGGTCGGTGCTTATCGGCCATGTTCGTTTCCTCCCATTATTTGTTAATACAGCACAGAGGCCGAAAAACGGCATGTCCAGTCTCGAATTGCGCAGGAGCAACCGTGACACTCAACGGCATCAGCGAATGCCTCTGCCGTGTGCCGGGATGTTGTTACAGAGCCCGTTAGTGTCTGGTTACTCGCGGTACGAGCGACCCTCCGACCGTAGTTGACTATATCAACGGTTCGACTCATTTTTACCCCTGTTCGACGCACGTATCCTCATTTCCACTTACTTTTTCAATTGTAAACATTTTCTACCCTGACGAGTTACGACCGACTCCATGCCACCGATGATATCCCATCCTCTCCTCGTTGAGAATGAGATTGAAGCGAGGGCTTACCAACTGGAAGCAACAAATGCATCATTGTCATCATCAACATTATTGGTCTTACCGACAGCAATGGGTAAAACTGCAGTACAGTGGATGGTAATTGCAGAAACTCTGAGGACAAATAGCGGGATGGCTCTTCTACTAGCCCCCACCAATGCCCTAGTGGATCAACAACATCGAGGTCTAGATAGAGTAATGAATCTTCAAGATGGCGAAACAATTGCCAGAATGACAGGAGCAATTCCTCCTTCAAAAAGGAAGGGTGCATGGGAAGAGCACAGAATAGTAGTTGCCACACCCCAAGTAGTTAGAAATGATGCAATGAATGGCATCTTAAATTTATCAAAAGTATCTGTATTAATCGTTGATGAAGCACATCGTGCTACTGGTAATGCAGCAGTTGCGCAGGTAGGGGACATGCTGATGCAGGCAAATAGTAATGCAACTATTCTTGGGGCAACAGCTAGCCCAGGGTGGAATGAATCAGCTGTTGAAGAAGTATGTGAAAGATTACACCTAGATGGTATCCATGTTAGAGGTTCTGATGAACCAATGCTTAAGCCATATTCTTCACCATTAGAAATAGAAGAAATACGAGTACCTGTTCCTAGTGAATTGAGAGAAATGGCCGCTCCTCTCGAGAGTTGGTTAGAAGCTATCGTTTCTAGAGAAAGAAGGTTGGGCCATTATATTCGTTCAGGAATAATTTCGATGGGAGGATTGAATGAAGCGATGAAAAGAGTTCAAGCCGCAATCGCTCGTGATGAAAGAATTGCATATCGAAGTGCAGGAGATCTTGGAATTGCAATAAGGCTGCATAATCTTTCGAATTTATTGGTGTGCCAAGGAATTGCAGCAAGTAGAGAAGCGATTAGAAGAATGCAAACTAGATTGAGATTAAAGGAGAAGGGTGAAAGAAAACTAAAGGAGTTCTTGGAGGACTCAAGGATTAGGAACTTAGAAGCAAAACTGGAAGATATGGATGAAATACACAGTAAAGTATCTTTCACAAGACGCGTTATAAGACAAGAAATTAGTAGAAATCCAGATGGGAGAATGATAATTTTTGCAAATTACAGAGATACTGTTGCAGCTATAGTTTCGTTTATCGAAGATATCCCTGGTGTCAAACCAACACCATTTGTGGGACAAGCAAACAGAGACAAAGATGGTATGTCTCATTCAGAACAAATCGAAAGACTAGACGCATTTAGGAAAGGAGAATACAATGTATTGGTAACAACTTCTGTTGGAGAAGAGGGCCTAGATATTCCACGTGCAGATCTGGTCTTGTTCTACGAACCAGTGGGGAGCGAAATACGGACAATTCAACGCAGAGGAAGAACTGGAAGACACGATAGCGGAACAGTATACGTTCTAATCGCACAGGATACAAGGGACGAAGGTGCTACAGCTGCCGCTGCTAAACGTGAGGAAAGAATGCTTATCGCCATCAGGCGAGTAAAGAACAGAAGAAATTCATTTAATCCAGACTTAGAGTTACTATCTTCATTCTCTATTGTTGAAGATGGAAAGGAAATTGATGCAAAAGGATTTGTCCAGTCGGAAAGAAATAGACTCCGTCAAGAATTAGTAGAAGTAGACGACACACCA
>CAZRCY010000052.1:8816-10804 GCA_964598735.1 uncultured Candidatus Poseidoniales archaeon | reverse complement strand
CATCAAATGTCAATAGATGCTGGATTTGATGTTAAGGGGCTTTATGGTCAATGGGCTCACGACTATCCAGATAGAGAAAGTGGACATTCATCTCTATCTAGCGGAAGAGGTGGCGAAGCATACCCTTACACATTACGATGGGATTGGGCAGACGACTTGTTAGAGTGGTTCGATTATTATCTTCGAGATTTGGGCCCCCAACCTCGTTTGATAGCCGAAATTCAAGACAATATGGGAGGATGGAGAGTTGAGTCAACTTATCCTCCAGCAGATACGAAATGGGAGATGATTGGAATGGACGAATGCGAAGTTCTTTCAGGTAGTTCCACGATTTCGTTTTCAAGCCAAACTACCATTGAATGTCCAATGTTTGAGAGCGAGACTAGAATCGTAGGGACACCAACATTTCATGTGTCGGCTCAGATTTCATTGCTGGCAACATCAGGTCATTTGTTCGTAGAGATGGTTAGAGCATCAGACGGCATACACCTTGGGCACGCGGTAATGGATCTTCGCTTTCACGCTGGTGGAAAAGATGGAGAAACCCTTTCCCCCGGAAGTACTGTTTTAGCTAAGATGGAATTCTTTGGAATGGATGTCGTAATTCCAGCAGGAGATGGCATTCAATTACTTGTAAGTCAAACTGGTGAAGACTATATCCCGAGTCCAGTTTCTTCTCAAGCCGTTACTATTTCTATTGATGGAGACAGTGTTCTAGGTTTGTCCACAGTAGACAGAACCTGCGCAGATCTCTTCTTGCCTCCGATGCATGAAATGTATCCCTCATGTAATTCAACTGAATAATTCCTCATGGTAATTTACAAACATACAACGGTGTGATTATATGCAAAATATCACTGACAACAGTAGAGTCCATGAAGTTGATTTGAATCGTTCTAAATTAAGTAGAATTTCTTGGTTTACATGTGGCTTCATTTCTATGGTAATAGGACTAATCGGAATTCCAATACCCGGTTTACCAACCACTCCATTGATGATTTTAGCTGCTGCTTGTTTTGCTAAGTCCAGTCAACGATTTTATGATTGGATAATCAATAACAAGTTGTTTGGCCATCATGTGAAAAATTATCGAGAAGGGAATGGAATTCCAAAGAAAAGTAAACCAATCATCTTAACGACCCTGTGGGGATTTGTTTTGTTTGCAGTGCTGATTGCAATTCCTGGAAGTGCGCCACCAATTTCTAGATATGCAACCTTGATTCTAGCAGTAATCGGAACTGTATTTATTTTCAAGATTCCATCATTGGAAGAGTAGAAAATTTTCTCTTAACGAGGGATGAAAGACCTTCTATCCAATCCGAATTATCATTTAGGCATCTGATTACTTCCAATTCGCCTCCTCCGTGTTTTGCATAGTGCTCTCTAATTTCAATATCTAACTCTTCTAAAGTCTCTAGTCCATCGGCTAGGAACGCAGGAGAGATAATGATCAGTTTTTCAATTTCCTTTTGTGCTAATTCTTCAACTATTTCCATGGTCGAGGGCCTCAGCCATTTCACTGGTCCAAGTCTACTTTGGTAACTTATTGACCAACTGGACTTGCTTAATCCTAGTTTTTTGGTCACTGCCAACGTTGTCATCATGCAATGATGCGCATAACACGAAGAATTTGCGTCTTTATTTACACTACAACAATCACTCACTTTTTGACAATGTTTTCCACTAGAATCTGAACGTCGAACATGACTTAAAGGCAATCCATGATACGAGAATAATAAGTGGCATTTTCCATTCATATGAGTTTCAATTGATGAGACTAAAGGGTCGATATACGCATCATCATCTTCAAAATGACCCAATTCTAATATCTCAGGCTTCCAATTCATCTTTTCCAGTTCTTTAGTAGCACACTTAAGGGATGAAACTGTGGTTGCTTGAGCATATTGTGGAAATAGTGGCGCTAATAGTAATCGTTCTACTCCCTTTTCTTTTAGTCTTTCAAGTCCCAATCTGATACTTGGGTTACC
>CAZRCY010000052.1:1453-8716 GCA_964598735.1 uncultured Candidatus Poseidoniales archaeon | reverse complement strand
ACCTGATTGCAACTAATACAAATGATTTTGTTATGGACTGTAGCCATGAAATAGGGTCAGTACTTATTCACCATGGGGAAAACCCGAGCACATGTTGGATGGAGCCGTCCTTCCGCCTGCCGGCGACGCGACTCCCGAACAAGAAGTGATAAGATGGGTATTTTTGCTGGTTATGAGTTTGATAGCATTAGGAACAGGTTATCTTATCACAGCTCCTGTGGGGGGCCGGTTTTCTAAATTAAGAATTTCATCTGCTAAGATATTACTAGCCCCCAGATTAGGGATGATTATTGGAATAGGGACGATATTGATTTCAGTTTTCTTAGGCCCATTTTCTAACGATGTCTATGAAGGGGTCATCTGTCCATGTCATTGGACTGAAGACTTTCATAACCAATATACTACAATGAGTATTTTAGTTGCTTATTCGCCGATGAAATACATTATTTGGGTAGGATTCAATTCAGTTGCATTTTTAGCAATGATAACTGGATTCTTAGGATTTAATAGATGGTGGAAAGACCCCGTATTTTCTACATTTGGAAAGAAAACAGTATTGATAATTTGGTTATTACTCACGTTCACTCTTGCATTCTCAATATCTGCTGATTTGATGTTTTCGCGACATTTTGATCGCCCACTTCACATATTTTTCGGCTACTTCTTCTTCGTTTCCACAGCACTCTGTGCACTATTCGGGCATCCGTTAATCCATTGGGAATCTAAATTTAGAAGAGAAAGAGGTCAATCCGTATCTGAAACTGGAGTAAGATGGTCGTTTATCGCTATGGTGACTTGTTTTATTCTCTCTTTATGGTATCTAGATATGTATGAACTCAAGATAGTGTCAACAATTATCCTTGAAAATAGAACTGAGGGACTTTTAGCCATAAGTGAACATCTACTAATTATTGCTCAATTAACATGGCTAGGGTCTTTGTCTACAGTTTTCTTGGCAACTCATGAATCAGATGAAGAGGAGTGAACTAGTTCTTTAGTTAAAAATTCAACAATTAATTTCAATAATTCATTTAATCCTTCCAAGTCCTTCATTGACCTTAACGTAATACTGGTTTTCTCTTGAGTTCCAGAGTTTCTTATTCCAACAGATATTGGTACACTGTTGACATTTCCACTTAACAGAAGTAATGATGTTTCTCCTTCAATTGATTTTCTTGAAAGTGAGCAATTTTTTTGTCCAAAATATTCGATAATCATTGATTCAACGCTATCTGCTAACTTCCCATCCCCAGTCCATTTAGCTCTATCAGAATCAATAATTGAGGTACGTTTTTTCCATCCTGATTTGAAAGTTGGGGCCATTCTTTCGTTATGGTGCTGTAATGCACGCACCAATAGTTGAGAAATAAGAGTTGCAGCCCCGTCTCCTACCAAGCTCCATTTGTTTTCTATTTCAGGATGAGGAGATGCCATTACAATATGCCCAGAATCTTCTGCACCAATTATGCTAGGCCAATTTTTAGAGTCTATCCAATTTTTAGATAGTTGATTTGACAACCATCTATCCCCAACGGCACATTCTAAAAAATTCACTTGCATCCTAAATCTATCATCAGAAGATGTAAGGGAAAGGTCAGTTTCAATCGAAAAAGCCATCGTTGCATGAGCCACTCCTACGAAATCCCATGCTCTGGCGATATTATCTGCCATCTCGTCACCATCGATTACCCTTGCTCCATTTTCTGTCGTTTCTATTAGTAAACAGCGATCGCCATCGCCGTCTAATGCAGCACCAATTAGTGAGCCTTTTGGGATATTTTGTGAGTGATTTTCAGCCAATGATTTGAGTAGAAGGTGTTTACTGTCTATCATTTCAGCCCAGGTCCATGAATCAGTAGGTGAAAGTTCTCCCGCTCCACATTGGTCATTCAGCTCTTTTTCTAGACTAGAAATTTCTTTTACCGGAATGCCCCTTCTTTCCAAGCCAGCAGCCAACCAATTAGTTGCAGCTCCACCTGAAGAATCTAACAGTAACAAATCGCTTCCAATGATATCTTTCCAGTTACAATTAGACACATTAATTCGTAAAAAATCAGCCATGCTGTCTAGCCTTTTTGCTAGAGTAGAACGATGACCTCTTTCAGCATGAATCATTCGATCAGGTAGACATGATTCAGGATCAGGTTCGGGATTTATCCCCCTTTCCGCAATTTGCCATGCTAAGTCGGCAATTCTTCTTTCTAAGGATGGCATAGACTTTCTTCCATTAGCATCAAAGAACTTTACACCCGAATCTGTATGTGGATTATGACTTGCAGTTACCATTAATCCAGCATCTGATTTTGTACCCAAGACAGCATCATGTAATCCCGGAGTGGCTACCATTCCCGCATGAATTACTCTCACAGAGGAAGAGTGTAATCCGTCTGTTAATCCAGAGACTAACATTGCATTCCCAGGTCTTCGATCCCATCCAATTACAACTTTTGGATAGTCGTCTAATTCTTCAGCTAAAATTTGTCCAATAGCTTCTCCAATAACCATGAATGCTCGACCATTTACCTCTCTTCGTTGGACAATTGCTTCTAATGCTTCTAAATCAGTTTTAGGTGATGCACTTATTTTCCCTCGGATACCATCAGTTCCATGAAGAATAGGGTGCTTCATCAATCTCAATCCTTGATTGCACTTCCTTCAGGGTGGATTCCATTTACAGTAACATTTGGCCAAACGTTACATTTTGGTCCCAAAATAACTCCAGGATTGGTAACTACATTACACCCTATCTGTGTTTTTTCGCCAAGTATGGCTCCAAATTTCCGTAGACCACTTTCTCCTATTACTTCTCCAGTCTTACCGTCTCGTAGGATTATCTCCCTCCCATCATTCCGTAAATTCGACAATTTACATCCTGCGCCTAAATTTACTTCCATACCTAAAATTGAATCTCCGACATAGTTGAAGTGTGGAGCCTTTGCTCCTGGCAAAAGAATTGAATGTTTTATTTCTGAACAGTGTCCCACAACTGCTTTATGACATATCCAAGAAAATGAACGAACGTATGCTCCGGGGCGAATTTCTACCTCAGAACCGATATACGCCGGACCTTCGATAGTTACATCATCTGAAACAATTGCAGTTTCATGGATAAATATTTGATTTTCTTCATCCTTCACTATTTCAATTAATTGATTTTTTAGTGAATTTTCATAGTCAGGATTCAGGATATTCCAAATATCATTTTCCGGTAAGTAGGGTTCTCCTTCTGTGCTCGGATTATTTGGGAAATTTGGAAACAAATCCCTCAAGTTCAGTCCCTGCATGATACATCAACATCGCTGATTATTCATGAGTTGTCCGGTTCAGGATCAAGAGAAACAGGCCCTGCTCCAATAACTGGTGCACCTGCATCCTCTGAAAACAATTCAAAATTTTCTTGGAAAAGGGAAACCAATGCTTCAGCCGCATTATCATAGTCCTCAGGATTATTCCAAGTTCCTCTGACATCGAGAATTTCACTAGGTACTCCTTCGCATTCCATCGGAACTTCAAATCCAAAGCGTTCATCGATTCTCATAGGAGAATCATTCAATGTTCCATTCAATGCTGCATTAAGCAGAGCCCTAGTCCACTTAATTCGAATTCTATCACTTTTTCCAAATCCTCCTGCAATCCACCCAGTGTTTAACATCCAACAAGATGCATTGTGTTCATCGATTTTTTCTGATAATAGTTCGCCATATACACTTGGATGCATTGGCATAAATGGAGCGCCGAAGCACGCACTAAACGTGGCTTTAGGTTCTGTAACTCCCATTTCAGTTCCAGCTACCTTTGCTGTATATCCAGATATGAAGTGATATGCTGCTTGTTTTGGATTTAATTTGGCAATTGGGGGAAGCACTCCAAATGCATCACAGGTGAGGAATACAACATTATGAGGGTGGCCCCCCATAGAAGATAGAACACGATTTTCAATAAATTCAATCGGATATGACCCTCGAGTATTTTCGGTTAAAGTCGAATCGTTGAAATCAGGAACACCTTCAGAATCTAGAATTACATTTTCAAGGATAGACCCTGGTTTTCTAGTAGTTTCGAATATTGCAGGTTCATCTTCTTCACTCAAACGGATCATTTTGGCATAGCATCCGCCTTCAAAATTGAATACTCCCTCTTCTGACCATCCATGTTCATCATCTCCGATCAATGGCCTCAATGGATCGGCAGAAAGAGTAGTTTTCCCAGTTCCAGATAGTCCAAAGAAAACCGCAGTATCGCCATTTTCACCAATATTGGCAGAACAATGCATCGGTAAATGTCCACGAGTAGGTAGAATATGATTCATTATCGAGAAAATAGACTTCTTAATCTCACCAGCATATTTTGTTCCTCCGATTAGAATTAGCCCATCTTCAAATGAGATGATAACAAATACTTCTGAGTTAATTCCAAGTGTTCCTTTAGGTGCAAGGAAATTAGGGGCATGTAGAATTGTAAATTCAGGCTTCATTCGCTGAATTTCTTCTGAAGTTATTCTAAGAAACATGTTTCGAGCAAAGGAGGCATGCCATGCATTTTCAGTAACGACTCTGAGCGGTAATCTCAAACTAGGATTTGCACCACAAGCAAGATCTTCGATAAACAGTTCGTTCACGGAATTTAGATGATTCTGGACCATTTTCTTGATTTCTAAATAATTCGATCTTTCAATAGGACGGTTGACATCTCCCCACCATACTGCATCAGTGTAAGGGGTTTCATCAACAATAAACCTGTCATTTGGAGATCTACCTGTTCTTTCCCCTGTTTCTGCAACAAAAACGCCGTGAGCAGTGAGTCTTCCTTCTTCTCTTCGAAGAGCATGCGAAATCAATTCATCAGATTCCAAATTCCAATGAACGTCTCCCTTGGGGGATAATCCATGGGCACCTAATCCGAGAATTCCTGCGACACCAGCAGTGTCCAGCCGGGGCAAGACCATGAGTTCGTGGCCTTCGACCATATCTTTCAATGATTGCTCTCAAAAATTGATTGTTTACTGTTTTATTTGCAATTTAAGTGATACCTTCATCCCACATATCTACTCATCACGTTACATGGCAGGTCCCCGTAAGGAAGAGGACCGCTTCCTTGAAGAGAGAAAATTTGAAACATCTCCCTCCATAGATATAGGAGATTTAATTGAAGAGGCTAAGCAGGCAATATCTCCAACCGATAAAATGCTACTTCCTGAAAAAAATGAGAAACAAGAGGATGATTCTGCAATTGGAGATTTCTTCGATCCATTTGCATCCGACGATGGCATAGGACCTGGAAAAATCATGAAAGATGGTTCAGTCCCGATCGCTCCAGAACCAGATTTTGTTTCTGATTTAGCAACCCAAGGAGAAGTACGGCTGAGTTGGGGGTTAATGGCTGCTATGATTTCAGTCTATTCTGCGATTTCTATTTTAGTTGGAACTGTAGTTCCAGATCCTTTATACGCTTTTTTTGGATTGTTAATTCTGGCAATATTTGGTTTTGTCTTAGGTGAACGATGGATTCCCCGTCCTGCAATGTATCAACTTGGTGTTGTTTGGTTGATTATTGCAATGAAAATTCTTTACGGTTTGGCCATTGAATTGCATTCATGGTCACTGTTTGGTATATTTCCACTGGATGATACTGGTTTAGGAATTTCTCTTCTTCTCCTTGTGGTTTTGAATATATTCGTAGCCTATCGTTACAATGAAGACGCAATTGCAGCCCAAGCGGTTCTTGTCCTATTAGCAATTTCATCCACAGTAGGATCCCTCGGTGGAGAGCTTGGTGTTGCGGGGATGATCCTTGGGGCAACAATTCTTTTTCATCTTCTCGCTCTTCATAGAAAGAGCGGAAACCTTGCATCGTTAGGTATAGCATCATCTAATCTTTGGATAGGAATGCATGCTTTGACCCCAGGTTTCGATTTAGGATCCCTCAAAGTGTTACCATTAGACACTCCAATGGTACTCTTTCTTTTGTTAATTCTAACTAATTCAATAAATGCTGCAATGGCCTCTAGATTTTCATCCTCTGAGAATTGGTTTTCATCAGGTCTGAACGCTGTTGGTTTAGGAAAGCCTGCTTTATGGTCGGTTTCTGTTGGTTTAGGAATGGTTGGAGCATTAATGGCGATAGCAGCAAATAGAGATGATTCATCATACGCTCTGGCTATGGTAACTGGATTATTGACTATATTTAGCGGATCTTATCTTACAGTTCGAGGGGTAAATCCTAGGAGAATAATCGGTCTAAATGGAGTTGGCTTGATATCATTATTATTTACCTTAATATTACTAGACTCTTCTCGATTTTCTTTAGGGTCTTCAGTTGATGCATATGCAATCTTTACATTTGGAGCAGCATTGATTGCCGGGTGGTTATTAATTGCAAACCAAGAAAATGTGTCAGATAGAGTATTATGGACTGGAGCAGTTGTAGTTGTAATTCTTCTTACAGTACTCCTTCCTGCTAAATCTTCAGATTCAGGTGGTGATGGGGGATCTCTTCTATCGTTATGTATCTCAGTACTAATGGCAGGTTCTGCTTACCTTGCAGTACAGCGAAAATCACCAAGTTTGGTAGGTATCGTATCTCTTCTTCCTTGGACTTGGGTAATTGCGGTCAAAATCATTTCTTATTCATTTGATGCTCTCGTTATTACAAATGATATTGATGCAACTTCTCCAATAATATTGGAATCATTACCTATTGTAATGATGCTTTCATTTAGTTCAATTTTACAATTAATAGTGAATTTAGATTCTCCTGATGGGGGAATCAACTTAGCAGAACGATTCTTAGGCACTCAAGATATTTCTGCACGTTTACGTGACTCTGGATTGTTGAAAGTCTGGAATCTTGGTTTTGTTTTAGGTATAATATCCATTCTTTTTGTTTCACAATCTTCTGGAATGACAGGAACCTTGTTGTTAACATTGTTAGCAAGTCTTCTAGGAGTACATATTGGTTCGGAATTTGCAGATCGTCATCAAGGAAACCCTCGTTTTCTTCTAATAGTATCAGGAGTGGCAACATATGTTTTGATGTGGAGACATGGAATGTTCGAGTTTTTTGTTCCTCTACTTACTGGATTAACCTTGACTCTTGGTTTTGGAAGGAAGGGAAAAGGTGGAGAGGATGGGATTCATATTGTCAACATGTCCATTCTAACTTTCGCAATTTTGATCTGGGGATCCTCTTCGTCTCGCCAACCGATTTCACCCTTGGTTGGTCCAATTGACTTATCTTTTGATTTAACCACCTACGTCATTCTGT
>CAZRCY010000052.1:0-1353 GCA_964598735.1 uncultured Candidatus Poseidoniales archaeon | reverse complement strand
GAGGAAGAGGCATCCTTCGCGCAAACACTAGATCCTGTACAGCGCTCAGCAATAGCATCAACGATATCAGATACTGGTATGAGAATGATTAATCCAAAGTTAGTTGAACTTCAAGAAAAACAACGTAGAAGATCAAAAACAACTGATACGAGTGGAGAGTTAGATCTTATAATTGGAGATATTCACCATCGTCCAATTGTCGTACTTTCTTTTATCTCAGTGATGCTAATAGGTGGATTTGGAATTTCTCTTTTCTCATCATCATTTACATCAATTGCATTAGTATTGATTGGTACTCAATCTATGATTCTAATCAGCATTTCTAGATCTAGGGCGAGAATTCACAATCTGAATCTCCCTGATATTCTTGGTGTTGAAACTCCCATTGCATTAACCATGGTGGGGTTGTCAATAATTGCAGGATTAGGGTCCAATGGTGTTGGAGCAAGTTTGAATTTTCAAACACCTTTGATGGTTGTTGGAGTAATGAATACATTATTAGCTGTACTTTCATTATTTGGACGTTCAGATATAGCTAAACGATTACCCAGCATTTTAGAATTATTAATAGTAACATTGCTGATTTCTAGACTACTCGGAATTCCACTGAATTCTACACCTATGTTACTGCAAGTTAATCCATTTGCTGAGGGGAGTAACTTGGTTGGATGGGTACTGGTTTGGATAGTTCTTGAGTTCTTATTGCTCTCTTCAGCAATGATATGGGATTGGATTGAAGGACGTCGAAAATCATTGGAATTACCCGATCATAGAAGCGCCTCAGGAAGAGCTACATGGGCTGCTATGGTTACCATGCTTTCATTTGGTCCTGCAGGCATGTTAGCTAGTTTGATTGGTTTACGTCGAGGCCTTCAATGGACTCAGCCGGCTGCAGTAACTGGTACAATTCTCTCATTCTCTGCGTCATTGTTTGCTTTTACTGCCTGGGTTCCAGATTTCAGTGAGTACTATCATTGGATGATAATGGCAATCGGCACCATTTGTCTTCTGGGATTAATTTGGAGTCATAGTGAGGAAAAGAGGATTTGGACATCGACTTTTACAATCAATGCTCATGTACTACTTGTATTAGCAGTTTTAACTTCTCCATTCCCTCCTGTAACTCTTCTGGCAACATTACTTCTCCTTTCTACATGTACATGGGTTGTTGGTATCTTACAGTTGCGTAAAGGTATGCGATTCTGGGGAGCAAGCGATTTGGTATTTGCCGCAATGGCAGGTGTTCTCACAATGGGAAGCAATTTGCTAGAACCAACTACTGCTTTTGTTGCATTAGTAGCGTTGGCAATAGAGTTAGGAATTGTGGTCTGGCTAGCACAGAAACACCAAGAA
>CAZRCY010000051.1:0-10971 GCA_964598735.1 uncultured Candidatus Poseidoniales archaeon | reverse complement strand
GTATTCTCATCCAAGATGTTGCTTTCTGAAGAATTGAAGGCCATGGTAATCTTGTGGTCTCCGTTAGTAGAAGAAAACTTGAGATGCTCAGTAAAAGCCATGGGAGTATATCTCTACTTCCTTCAAACCAATTTAGTCCCGGATTGTCACCAAACAGAAGTCTTGCTACGATAAGAAGGGGGATTGCCATAATCATTCCCATTTGAGAGCCTCTGGCAGAATATGCTACTCCTTGAGCGGCTTGTCCAGTAACCAACATCCTATGTCCCGGAAGTAATGCTAACGCCATATTATCGTCAGGTGCGCCAACAAGGGCACTTGGAATGTAATTCAGGAAAGTATGTACCATCCCACAAGAAACTATCATTCCTGCAATAATATCTAGAGGTAAACCGATTCCGATAGCAATAGGTGTAAGAGATACTGCGATTAATGCTACATTGTTAACGTGAAAACCGGGAATTAGTCCTGTAAATGTGCCTAGTATGGCACCCGCTCCGAAGGCCATGAATAACCAAAATAGGTCATACAGGTACGTTTCTAATAACATCTAATCCCTCTTGGTTATGCCCAAGTCTGGCTATGACCTCTAATATCGATACATGTCCATGCACTGCTGGTTCCACCCATGTCATTTTCAAGGATTAGTCGACCTCTCCATGTCAGAGTAGGTGCTTCTTCTCCAAATTGGGAAGCTTCAGTACCGTCGCCAATGATACATATTGTCTGATTTGTTCCTGGTTGTCGAAGTACTTGTTTTGTCCCATTATCGATTTCTTCGATAATTCCGTATAGTTCTACTCGTTTGTTTTCTTCCCACCTCCAATCAGAATATGATTCTCCCCAAGTTAGGGTAATGTATCCTGGTACTGGACCTGTAAGGTTGATTTCAGAGGTTCTGATGACGACTCTGGCGTCTTCTACATCCCACACCACTGTTCCAATCATTCTAACAGATTGACCTGCTTCGAGACATTCTGAACGAGCACCAGATAATTCAACTCTAACCTTTACCATCCCCGCAGTCCAAGCAGGATAATCTTGAACATACCCCTTCAGATAGTCTGGACAAATTGGATTTGATATATATCCCTCAATTGTATGAGACGAATTCGCATACCTGAATGGATCTAGCGCGATTTCTTCTAATGAAGTGATATTTTCTCTTGGTATCTCCGGTGATGGTTGATTTCCTAAATCAATATCCATACAAATTGTTGCCTTTCCGTTATCCCATCTTAGTCTTCCTTCCCACGTATCTCTGTATTCATCAATTGGTGGAGATTCTGTTCCAGAAATAATTGCGCATAAAGCATCATCCGCAGTAGGTCCTCTAAGCATTAACCCCGTTGGTTCCGAACGAAGGGTCCCATCAATAGTTACCATTTTTCCTACATCATATGATAATGCGGTGGCATCAGCCGACCATCTCAGGTTGACTGGCCCTGCTTCTTGTTGAACAACTAAGTTTGTGGCTTGAGAAAACATTTGGAATCTTAGGTTCCTAGAGTCGAATAAAATCCATCCACTTAGACGAACTTTACTTCCTGCTTCATAGTGTTCCAACACCCGCCCTTCGAGTCTAACGTAAAGCATGTGATCTGCGTTTGAGAACGAAGGATTATCTTGGAGATAAAATGATTGTCTGGTGAGATTTGGAGCTAATGCTTTCCCAACGTATCCTTCTACGGTTATTGACTCTCCATCAAAAGCCAAAGGATCTTTGGCTAAATCTGACATGCTGGTCCAGGATGGGGCAACACTAACTCCTTCTTTTTGATAGACTGCTCCCCTTCCGCTAGATTGTAACCATATACTTCCATTCCATTCTACGATCTCTCCTTCGACATACACTATAGATCCTATTTCCGGAAGATTTGATTCATTGATATATCCATTTTTTACCCATCTAACTTCTGCGACGGTATATCCATCTTCTCTATCCATGACTTGCATATCAATTCGATCATCTCCATCGCCATATGGGTCACGTATCCATGACGTTAGAATTCCTTCAATTTTGACGGTCTCTCTAGGATAGTTAGGGAGGTCTTCAATATCTATAAGATCTGGTTCTCTGACAACGGCATAGAAGTTCATTGTCATGACCAAAAGTAGTGAGGTAAGGAACATCACCCACATGCGTGCCATAGACTACGGTGAAGGGCGAGACAATTCAACTTACTGTCTTCAAAAAAATGCCCAGACAATACAAATTAGCCGGCGTGGCTATTTGTAACCACCTTCTCCGAGGTTCATGAGTTGGAGTCGGATAGCAACCTCCCTTTTGCTAGTCCTGATGTTTACGTTTCCACTTTCTCAACCTTCATCTATGGCTTTACAAACGTATGACCAATCAATGTTTGATGAAGGGAATCAAACTACAAATGACCTAAATCGTAGCGAATTATTAGCATCTCTTCCAGTTTGGTCAATTGGTGATTCTTGGACATATGCAGTTTCTTTAGATGCGGTTTCTTTGGTTGAAGAGGCTGAAACAATTGAAGGAGCTTCTTTAGACATACTCACTGGGACAGCTACGAGAACTATTTCCGCAATTTATGAATCTTCAGTAAACGGTTCTTCTCCTGAATATATTGTTTCGACCATTCTCGGGGCATCTGGATCGGGGGTATTTCCTCAAGGTCCCGTAGATATTTCAGGCGATTTACTAATTGGCATGGTTGAAATAATGCGTGTAAGAGTTTCCGATTTGGCAATTGTACATATTTCGAGAGATTTTGATATTGATTTTTCAGCTGGTCCAATCCAGTTGGATATGGCAGATGTAATCGAGAACACTTCTTTCTTCCCTTCCTACGAATTCTATGATTTCCCGATTAGAGAGTCAGATGTTCATTTTCTTTCACTGGAACGTACTACCTCCTGGGATGGCGATGGTTTAGTTTCCTTTCCGGAAGAACCAGTTGTGAATAACACTGAACGAGAGACTCAGCCTGTGGTGAGAGTGGAATCTTCTCTAGTTTCTTACCCTTGTCCTTCTCAATCGATATCTATCGCAGAAAAGGCCTCCGATGGAGTTTTAATCGAGGAGCGCCACTATTGCCCGGATGTCAAAAATGATGTTTATTGGTACACTGAAGATGTAGGATTGAATGGGGTGAAAGGCACATTTAATCTTCTCACATACTCTACTGCGGGGACTACCCCTGGTACTCAACTCCCACCTGAGGTAATTGTGGAATTAGAATCCGATGATATTGGAAAGGAATTGCCACTTAATGTTTCAGTTTCAACAAGATCTTCCGGAGGCTCTCCAACGTCACGTACAATTCATTTGTACACAATGGATGAGATGATTGAATCTTCGACATCAGATGGTGAATTAGTTTTGTCAATAAATTCTACTACTTTGGAAGATCAAACGGTTTCTGTTTCTGATTGGTCCAGTCATGCAATTATTGCTTGTATTGGACACGATTCTTCCACTCTAACATACACTGCTTGTGGCGCTGCTGAAATTACTATTCAAGGTTCAGCAATGGGAGCTCTGATTAGGGAGGAAACCGTTTCAGAGATTGTCAATATCATCGGAGATTTCAGCATCTCTACTGAGCAAGCCACGCGGTTGATTCGGCTCTGAATCTCGTCCTTTCTCTCTTATGTTTCTATCTAAATCTACAACTCTCTCAGCAATGTTGTCAATATAGTCAGCTTCTTTTACAATATTGTATGCCCGAAAACCGACCCATCCTAATATGGTTGCAATAGCAATTCCCACTACAATAAACACAAAAATTGTCCCGGTTCGATCATTTCCGGTGATTTGTACATTTCTAACTTCTTCAAAATTATAAGACCATTCAACGGCTTGTAAAACCAGAGTCACTTTTCCATCTATTCTGGATTCCTGTTGTAGGACATATCCTTCATCGTGGACCCATAACTTGTCAGAACGAAGGCCACCAGTTTCTTCGATGGTGACAACAGTTGTTGATTCCTTAATTTGAGAACCTTCGCCGACATAAATATCCGATTCTTCTCCAGCGGTCCATATGGAACTGACAACCTCACTTTTTGTAATTTTTTCAGTTTCATTCCACGGGCCGCCGTTTTCGCGTGTTCGAATAGAAGTTGTAGTTTCTATTGATTCTTCCAAAGTCCATGAATCTCCTGTTCTGAATTGTTCAGGCCAATCTCCTGAACGAGTAGAATTTGACCAAATTGTTGCCTCTACTTCAACTGAATTTTGTTCATTTCCTACAGTGAAGTTTACCATGAAAAGAGTAATTGTTTTGACATCAGTAAACGGAGATATAATCCCAATTCTATCCACTGGTTCCCATACTTGTCTATCAGTATTAATCGTAACAAAAAGCTGGTCTGACTCGAACAAAGTACTTTGATTAGTCCAATTTGCAATAAGTTCAATTTTATGAGTTTGAGTCGCTTTAGAGCATTCTCCTTCCCATGCAGTTCTGGTACAATCGTCGTTTCCATTATACCTGGTCGTTAATCGGTCATTTCCAATTCTATCCACTGATTCAGGGGTACTACCGTTTGCTAGATATTGATTCATAGTATCAATCGCAAACGTGTCGTAACCAACATAAACAAAAGTGTCTCCGTCTGTCCATTGTGGAGACATTACTTCAGCACTAGATACAGTAGACGTAAGCAATATAATGAGAGCTGAAATCACGATACAACGCATACTCTCTCCCCCTCTCATGGCAGTCGCATACACTATCTCCGCTTGATTCCGTCGCTAACATACACTGTTTTGCGTTGGTTTCTTGAGTACGTCCTACTACCCGTAGTCATGTTACCACTAATGAGGAGCATATCTGGCTTGTTTGCAATTGTTGTAATGTGTCTTTTCTTAGTTCCTATTTCAGCCCCCTTAGCGATGGTTGCAGAAGAATCTACAGTTGATGATTTACCATGGTGGGAAACGACGAATATGGACAAGGATAGAGATAAGATTCATGATGCTGTATGGATGGCTGTTGCCGGAATGAGCGGAGGTGGTTGGGTCGATGATGATGGACGTATTGGAGTAATTGTTGATTTCGATCATACACCCACAGAAGAAGACGAAGTTTTGTTGGAGTCTTCTATTGATTTCGTTGTTCAATGGAGATACCATTTGATTGATTCAATAGCCGGTAAAGTAGCGGTAGAACATCTGTATGAGTTAACTGAAATACAAGGAGTAGTATTAGTAGAATTAGATGGTCGACTCGAAGTTCAGATGGAAGATGTAGTCCCGTATCATGGTGTGGATTCCGTATGGGAGGAAACAGGTTACACTGGAACAGGTTCAGTTGTTGCTATCATTGATACAGGAATTGATTCTGATCATGCTGGCTTAGATGATCTTGATGATAATAACGAGACTGATGACCCAAAAGTAATTGCTTTCTACGATCCGGTAAATACTCCTGATCTAACTAATGGTACTGAGATTAAAGCCTATGATGACCAAGGACATGGCACACATTGTGCAGGAATTACTGCTGGAACTGGTGCACCAGAAATGATTCATGTTGGAGTAGCGCCACAAGCACAATTGGTGGGTGTTAAGGTACTCGATTCTGGTGGTTCTGGATCCTTTGCTACTGTAATGGCTGGAATGGAGTGGACTGTTGACAAAAAGCATGTCTTCAATATACGTGCTGCTAGCATGAGTTTAGGTGGTCCAGGTGCTATTGAATGGACCTCTTCAGAAGAAGAATCTGTCAATCGAATGGGCAATAGAATGATGGCTGAAGGCATTGCTCTTTTCATAGCTGCAGGAAATAGTGCAGGACCAGGAACAATCGGTACTCCTGGAAGCGCAGAAGATGTCATTACGGTCGGTTCATTAGATAAAAATGGAGCAATTGCACCATACTCTAGCGAAGGTCCAACTGAAGAGAATCGAGTCAAGCCAAATATTGCTTTTATTGGATCTGACGTCATGGCTCCAGATTTCAACACAGGTACTGGTTACACTGCCAAGTCAGGAACTAGTATGGCCACACCAGGTGCTGCCGGACTAGCTGCACTGATGTATCAGGCAAATCCAGATATTTCACCTTTTGATGTCCGCAATATAATGCAAGAGACATCGATTTACCGTCCATGTCACTATATGTTAGCGAATCAACCGTGTGCTGAAGATCTAATTCCGAAGAATCGTCAGAATAATGTCTACGGTCACGGCGAAACTCGTTCACCTGAATCGGTTGCTGAGGCGGCTAACTATGTCTATGGTCTCGACATGGGGATGAACATCTCTCTCATTTCTGAGCCTACACTAGACAATAAAATACATGTATCTCCCGGAGAAGGAATTGATTATTCTCTCACTGGTAACCCCGTTGAAGTGCAATGGCGGACATGGGATATGCGAGATACTTGGATGGATCTTGTAGGTCATGATCTGGGCGATGAGGGAGCAACAATTACTCATACAATGTTGGTTGACAGATTACAAGAACTACCGGATGTTGAAATCGAAGGTAATCACACAATTCTGTTACGTTCAATTCGAGGCCCCAATGCCTCAGCAAATATGGTTACTCATATTCATGTAATGGGTTCAGAACCAATTCAAGATGTTGCAGAAGAAACGTCAAGCACAGTATTTGCATTAACTGCAATAATTGTACTGATGTCTACAATTATCGGAGGGTTACTCATCATTCTAATGAGGAATTCAAATTACGAAGAAATTCCCTTTGAAGATAGTAATGAGGATATTTCAGACATTGATTTTAAAGCTGAATTTGATAATAAAATATCTTCTGAAAATGAAAATCCAAAAAGTACTAAATTGACTTATTCGACGATGACTGTTCAAGAATTGAAAACTATTCTATCAGAGCGCAATATGCCAACTTCTGGTAAAAAGGCGGAACTTATCCAACGATTACTCGATGAATGAGCCGATTACATGGAAATAGGAACTAGTAGCATTGTATTGTCATCATTGATGGCAGGTATTGTTGCAATTTTAGCAACAATTTTCATTGAACGTAGAGGCGGCGCAATTGGAGGGATTATTACTCTTCCAACCACAATTGTCCCTGCAAGTATTGGTATTTATATCGGAGTTAATGGCGATATTGTTTCATTCACAGCAGCTATGTCAATGGTCCCAATTGGTATGTTGTTGAACGTTCTTTTCCTAGGTTCTTGGCGTGTTCTCCCCAGATATCTTGAGAACAAATTTTCCGAGAAATATCTTGTAATTGCTGTTGCAATTTCGTCAATTATTTTTTGGTTATTAACTGCTGGTTTTTCGACTTATGTGGTTGAAGAAATTTCTTACTTTATCAATCCATTTTTTATTGGAATTATTGCAGCGATATTCGGTTTTATTTTAGGCTATTTAGCGGTTTCAAAGGGGGAAAAAGCCCCATCTGGCTCTAATTCTGTTAGTCTATTTTCTATCACGATGAGAGGCACTGCTGCAGGTGGTGCTATTGGTCTATCAGTATGGATTGCAGGATTGGGGCTCCCTTTCATTAGTGGAGTTGTTTCCGTTTTCCCTGCTATTTTTCTTACAACTATGGTTTCTCTATGGATAGCTCAAGGTAGAGCAGTCCCAGTAGGTGCTACTGGCCCAATGATGCTTGGCTCATCTTCAGTTTCGCTTTACGCCCTAATCTGTATTCTCTTTTTCCCAATCTTTGGAGTATGGGTTGGAAGTATTGTGTGCTGGCTATTGTCAGTAATTTTCTATAGTGTGCCCGTTGGTGTATGGACATGGCGAACGATTGATGCCTGACATATGTGATGGGTAGTCATGAGCGGGGGGTCTGATGAGGTTGAGGCTAGGGCGGCCGAGGTACGAGTCATCAGAGATCCATTGTATGGGGATATTCGAATATCTGACGACGTCAAATCGTTAATTGATACTTCTACCTTCCAGCGTCTTCATCGGATAAAGCAATTATCCACTTGCGACCTTGTTTTCCCCGGGGCAACACATTCTCGTTTTTCTCATTCTTTAGGCGCTTTTCATTTGGCTTCGATGATTGTAGAACGACTAGAAGAATTACATCCAGGTTGGATTTCTGAACTTGATTCTAAGTTAGTTCGATATGCTGCATTATTACATGATATAGGTCATCCACCTTATTCTCACATGTTAGAAGATAGGACAATATTCATGACATTCCATGGACATGAATCATGGGGTTGGAAAATTATTGACGATCCGAATAACGATCTTCGCAAAGCACTCTTACAGATTATAGGAGAATCGGGAATATCTCGATTAAAAGATATCTATGCAGGTAGAGTTCATCCCATTGCATTACATGAAATAGTAAGCAGTCAGTTAGATGTTGATAGGCTCGATTATCTGCTAAGAGATCAATATCATTCAGGTGCAGATGTTGGGACTTATGACGTACAGAGAATTTTCAGATCTTTAAGACTGGATGAAAAAGGTTCGATACGATTACATCCGAATGGGGTGCCTGCAGTTGAATCATATCTACTCACTAGATTACATATGTACAAATTAGTATATTTTCATAAATTGAACATACTTACTTCAGAATATCATCGAAAGGCCTTGCGCAGAGCAAGAGAACTTGCATCCTCAGATAGATTGGAAATTAGCGATGCTATACGCGGAATGCTGCTTTCTTCGGATTTAGAGCCGTCAGGATATCTTTCGATTGATGATTCCGTTGTATCTTCTGCGATTTCTTCATGGAGGGACTCAGAAGATCAAGAACTTAGATTCTGGGTTGATAGGATATTATCTAGAGATTCATTCCATAAAAGAATTCGAATCCCTGGCCTTACATCTGAGCATGTTGAAAGATGTATGATTGCAATTTCTGCTGAAATATCATCTGCTGGGTATGACCCTGTAAGGGATCTTATTCTTGCTAGAGTAGATAATGTCGGATATAGGCCTTACCAAGGTGGGATTCGGCTAGTAGATGGAAAAGACATAGCGGACATTTCATCAGTTGCAGCTGCGATTACTGAAACGGTGCATGACACTATGGTTTTCGTTCCTTCCAATGTTCGAAATGCATGTGAAGAGGTCATCAAAACTACTCTGAACTTTTGATGCAACAGATTCATGTCTTGATTGGTTCACGGACAATCAGGACCCGTAGCTCAGTTGGTTAGAGCGCCGCGCTCATAACGCGGTGGTCATCGGTTCAAATCCGGTCGGGTCCACCATTACAGGGGAAAGGAATTCAATAGATGGGGGTATGCGAGCAAACATGAATCGTCTATGGGTGCTACTGTGTTGTCTGCTTTTGGCCCCTTGTGTTTCCTCCCAAGCTAGCCCACTGCCAACAGTTTCTCTGGAATGTGAATCCGGTCCTCATGAGATGGAAGTTTATCCTGGATCGGATAGAGTAGTGCAAGTGAATTGCATAGTGTCAAATGACTCTGTGCATACCGAACAAATTTCGATTTCTATATCCTCAAGTGGTCTCGCAACTGCTGCTCCATCGTCTGTAACTCTGCCTCCCGGCTCTGAAACGGAATTCCAGGTATCTGCTCGGGGTGATGAGAAGATGGCACCGCAAACATTCAATGTTTCAGTCAGTGCAACGGTGGATACCTTTAGCGGGGCTCCTTGTGTGACTTGTGAGCCAGAAACAGTCGATTTTCTGGTAGAGACTGTCCAGTATGCTGATTTTTCCGTATCTGCCAGAACTGGAACTTTGCAGATGGACATAGGTGCCTCTTCTGACGTATCATTTGATATTCATAATGAAGGCAATGCTGAGGACTCTTTCTCAGTGATTATTGAAAATAAAAGTGGCTTAGAGGCCCTTGGTTTCTCTTTTTCTGTGAATGATACTGGCCAACTTTCCTCCGGGGAACGTCTTCCTTATTCTTTGACTGTATCTGCATCACAAGATGTGTCCGAGGTCGATGTACAGGTTTCGGTAAGGTTTGTGTCCAATTTCGATGATTCATTTTTTGAAACAGCGGAATTTATTCTTCGTTCGGACGGTGCACCTGATCCTATTATTTCGCTAGGGAGCGACGATACTGCTTTGATTTATGGAGGCATTTCTGCAGCAGGTCTTCTGATTACAGTCCTTATCATTTTTATCGCCATGAGGTCGATACGTAGACGTAAAATTGTGACATTTACCGATGATTTTGATGATTTCTCAGATCTAGATGACTTTTGACTAATGGTCTCTAGAGTCCCACATCTAGGGGCCAACTTCTTAATACGTAGTGGTTACCACGGCGTATTGGTGATAGCGTGAAGTCAGTCCGTACCGTTTTGGTGTTTATGTTAATCTACGGTTTCAGTATGTGGGCAGGGGCAGCAGGAAATGTAACTGCTCAAGCCTCTCCGAATCCAGATATTGGAATTGTTTGCTCTCCGGCAAACTTCCCTATCGAGGTGTTCCCTGGTGCTGCAAGAACAGGTACCACCTACTGTACATTGAACAACCCAACTGCATACTCTGAAAATGTGGCGATTACAGTTACTGCTGGAGGTCTCGCTTACGCTGCTCCGGGTACGGTTACAGTTGGCGCAGGTCAAGAAGTAACGTTCGAAGTATCGGTAAGAGGAGACCAAAGAATGGCTGAAGGTCAACGAACGGTTTCAATTACAGCGCGAGTAGATACCGCCACCGGAGTACCTTGTGGAACTTGTACTCCTAAGACCACCTCCGTACTTGTTGTAATCAAGCAGTTTAGTCGTCTAAGAGTAGAAGCGGATGAACCTTTCAAGCAACTTCGACCTAAGGTGGACTACACATTCAATTTCAAGGTCTACAACGATGGTAACGCATATGATCGATTCAATATCGATGTAGCTAACCGTGAGGATTTAGAAGATGCTGGTTTCCAGATATCTCTTCCACAGGTTTCTACTGAAATCGAAGCACAGGCCCCCCCTGACAATGTTCGCGTAATTATGCGTACTCCCAAGGTTCAGGGTTGGTCTGATATTTACTATCAATTACAATTCCAAGCTACCAGTGATTATTCTGTGAGAACTGAGGGGATTCC
>CAZRCY010000050.1:4290-11300 GCA_964598735.1 uncultured Candidatus Poseidoniales archaeon | reverse complement strand
CGGGGTCGACTAAATTATCGAAATCTACCTGAACCTCTGAAAAATTAGATTCCTCAGAAAAATCATGATAGACAACATCCTCTGATTCTACAGATTCGACAATTTGACTTGACGGAATTACCCTGGATGTAAGTAAGACTTCCCCTGGTGATTTTTCTTCAACTATCTCCTGAACTGCAGGTTTAGTTTCTGATTCAGAGGTAATTTCATCTTTTAATTTCGTTATTTCATTTTCATTGAAATTGTGAGAATTTTTTGTTGGTTCGTGAATTGATTCTTTAGTTATCTGAGGTTCATCCTCGATTGAATCCATACTAAGATCTGAACGAGTTCCAGCTCCGAACAATAGTTGTACTTTTGGAGATGCCCGAGCCCCTCCTAATGTAAATGGGAGACTAGTACGCGAATCACTTTGAGGGGCTGGAGGGCCACTCAGTCCTTCTACTTCCGACAGAATCTCAGTAAGAGAGGATGTCCCAGGCAATGGGCCGGTCGGAAGAGACTCATCTTCTTCCGTCTCCACACTAGATGCAAAAACGGCATTACATTCAGGACAACGGTCTCCTCCACCAAAGAGAAGGCCACACACATGACACTCTTGCATGCCATCCGGTAAACTCGACATGATTTGATGCTGACGGACAGAAGTTCATTCTTCTTCGACAATGGTGATATCTGCTGGACCCCATATGCGTCCAATCATCACCATTCCAAGAACACCTACTGCAACCACAGCATACGGGATAACTGAGGGGGTAACGTGTATTTCCCACATTACGAACATTATGTACAAGTAAACTGATGCCAAAACTACGCTTACTATCATAATGGGGAAACCGGTCTTGAAGAACCGCATAAATGTGATATTATGTCCTGCACCGGCAGCTATTCCCGCTGTTGCAACATTTGCAGATGCTCCAATCAATGTACCATTTCCTCCCAAACATGCACCTAAAGCAAGTGCCCATGCTAGTGGGCCTAATGGGAGATCTAAATCGACATCTTGAGCAATTTCAAGCATTACAGGAACCATAGTTGCAGTAAATGGAATATTATCAATGAACGCCGAAGCAATCGCAGAAACCCAAAGTAACAGCATTAACGCTACAAACAAACGATTTTCTGCAGGGGCTCTGGAAATCATCGAACTTGTCCATTCTGCTAATGCATCAATCAGTCCCATAGCACTTAATCCACCAATTAGAATGAAGAGTCCAGCGAAGAATAACAAGGTAGTCCATTCAACTTCATCGAGATAATGTTCAATCTCGTGAGGAGTACACACTAGCAACATCACAAATGCTCCTATAAGTGAAATTACTGCAACATTCGATAACGGATGTGCAACTGCACTATGAGCGAAAAATGCAATTAAAACAAGGGACAATATAATTCCAGATTTGATTAGTAACGATTTATCCTTCACACCATATGTTTCTCTTAATGATTCAATATCACGATCTCGATGCAAATCTAGACCATCACGCTCTAGGCGATGCAATAACCACAACGAGGGGAGAAACACTAAGAAAACCGCAGGTGCGAGATTAATAACGAAATCAATGAAGGCAATAGATTCCTGAGCAAGGGGCGTTCCTGCTAGACTTGTTCTGGAAAGTTGGGCACCAATGATAATATTCGGCGGATCTCCAATCTGTGTTGCAGTACCACCAATATTGGAGAACATTACCTCTCCAACTAACAAGGGAATTGGATTGAGATTCAAGACCTTAGCAAGTTGAATAGTTACTGGAGCAATCAACAACATTGTAGTAACGTTATCTAAAAATGCAGAGAATACTGCAGTGACAACTGCAAGTATTACCATGAGTCTCCAGATTGACCCCCCACTCCGAGCATAAGCTTCCACCGCAGCCCACTGAAATATTCCAGTTTCAGATAATACTCCAACTATAATCATCATGCCCATCAGAAGGCCGACAGTTTCCATATCAATCCAAACTACCACGTCAAGTAAATCAGGTCCTGTTGTATTTGGGTCTCCAGCCGCAATAATATGTAAGGTAAAAACAGCTACTATCCCTCCAACTACAGCAGCCAATGCACGATCAATCAATTCAAAAATAATAAGACCGTATACACCTAACAGAATCAAAAATGAAGCAGGCAATGCCCAGTCAGGCATGGCAGAAATATGCTCAACATACCAATGCCTTCCTGCTAAACCTCCTCCTCCTCCTGCTTGAACTACAGGAAAGAAGGCAAACATGGCTAAAGAAGATAATAAAAAAGTACAACGAAGCCAGAATGACCTGTTCCTTGATAGGGCGCCCATGATTCATCCCTCTATTAGGCGATTCAAATAATCATCCATTGAAAAAACCTCTAAAATAATCATGAACGCCATAAAACTGCTACATTTCCCCTAGAGAAAACAAGAGTGCTCGATGTTGATTCTTCTAAGTGTGTAAAAATTTCTTTTCTCTGCTCTGAATCAACTGCAAATCCGCGATTTAGTCGAATTTTTACCAAAGAACGTGCGGATAATTGAGTTTTAATCTCTTGAGTAATCGAGTCAGTTAATCCATTTCTACCTAGTCTAACTGTAGACTTTAAGTCAGGATCCTTAGCAGACAAAATCACCCATTCGGGAATTTTCAATTTAATTCCCCCTGATAAAGTGGGAGACGTCTCCTACGTGAACATATTAAGCAAGTTGTAATTCGGATTCGATTTCTAATTCGAACTGTTGCGGTTTTTCCAGGGATAAGAATTCCTTTACATTCTCTACAAATCAATGCTTTAACTGATTCTGGAATCATTCTATTATGTCTCATACAACTACGAAAAATATCCTCTGTTGCGGAGTTTCTAATGTCTATATCTAGTGATGAATCAAGAATTATATCTTCAAGATGAGAGATAGCTCGATCGGCTCTCTGAGACCTGGTTTTCCTATCTCGACTTCTACTATTCATTGCAACACCAAATCAAATTAATTCAAAAGATTAGAAATTGCTTTACCAACTTGATCTATAGTATGATTCCCATCTATTCGTCTAAGGAGACCTTGGCGTTCATACCATGCTTCAAGAGGCGACGTCTGGTTATGGTAAGCAGCAAGACGAGTACGAACCGTCTCTTCCGAATCATCAGCACGGCGTTTGAATTCAGATCCACCACAGGAATCACAAATCTCCCTTATTTTGCAAGGACGAAATAAATCATGGTAAACCTCTCCACAGGATGCACAAGTAAATCTTCCACAAATCCGTTCAACAATTGACTCATCTTCAACATGAATCGCAATTACCATCGAAACGGGTGCTATCTTTTGTAGTGCTTCAGCTTGAGGGACAGTTCTAGGGAAACCGTCAAAAAGTAGTCCTCCAGAAGCGTCAGGCTGTTTTATTCTCTCTTCTATTAGACCAATAATTACCTCATCAGGTACTAATTCACCAGTTTCCATATATCCCTTTGCGGTTCGCCCTAATTCAGTTCCTTCTTCCACCGCTGCTCTAAGCATGTCACCGGTGGAGACCTGAGGTTTTCCAGTGGCCTGTACTATACGTCCTGCTTGAGTACCTTTGCCTGCACCGGGCGGTCCGAAGAGCACTATACTCGAATCCATACCCCTCTGAACAGGGTCCTAAACATAAGTGGAACGGACTATTCGGAAGGTGGGAATCCCGGAGGGAGCCCCGGAGGCAGACCGGGAGGAGGAGGCGGAGAGGAGAAACCAGGAGGTAATCCTTCGGGAGTAGGGGGGGGCAAAGGTGCAAGCCCACTGTTTAGTGCAGCATCAATCTCTGCTTGAGAAACTCCACCACTTACCAAGGATTTCTCTTCATTTCCAATATTTATCGCTGCGTCGAAACGAGTTTGGTAATCACCTTGATTCAAAGTGGACGCAGCGGGTATCAGTCGCTCATCACCTGATAAAGAAGATAGTCCTCTATTTCTAAGCATGAATACGCCAGCAAATAGTCCAACAAGTAACAACATCACTACTATGCCAGCAGCCCAGGCGGGAACACCTGCTCTTTCAAGAAAACCAATTGCACCTCCACCTGATGTAACTGCGGCGGCTGTAGCTTCAAAACCTCCTATTTCTGTCTCAATACCATCTACCACACAAATCACTACAAAATCTTGAACTCCAGAAGATACATCTTCTGAAGGATTGAGTGTTAGTATAATTTCAACTGTATCTCCAGGGGATAATTCAGTAACAGAAGTTTGTTCAAAAGCATAATTCCATCCTTCTGGTGCGACTAAGTCTACAGAAACTGTGAGTGGCAGATTCCCACCATTTGACAATTCCATAATGATCTCAGTAGATTCTTGTCTTGGAATATCATTATATCGATTTTCAGCAAATTCAACTAAAGGTACGGCTAAAGATGAGACGCGAACGCCAAGGAGGACAGATTGAGATATATCAAGTGTAGAAGAGGCCACTCCTCCCATTACCAGCAAACCAACTTCGGTTTCAGAGACACCAGAATTCAGACCTAAAGGAACAGAAAGGCCAATTTTGACTGTTCTCTCTTCGCCCATCAACAAACTGTATGGGGCCAAACCTGATGCAAAACCAATAGACCATCCTTCAGGTAAGGATGGGAAGGTCCAATTAAGCACTATTGGGACATTACCAGTGTTCTGTACTGTTACATTGAATGTAGAAGTAGATCCTGGAGTAACATCAATAATTCCTGATTCAGGACCCTCTAGAACGAAATCAGTACGTTGTTCAACAATGAATTTAGTCTGATTAACTGTGGGTACTGACCCTGAGAGTGAGGTCCGTATTGTTATTACGTTAACGTCAAAATTATCTGCATTAGCTGAAACTGCCATTTGTACTTGCAAATAAGATACCACTCCGGGTTGTAAATTAATTGAATATGGAGATGAAACCTGAGCGCCATCTACATAAAGCCAAACCGGCCAGGAAACTAAACCAGTACTCATTGAAACATCAATATCGAATTCAGTATTCCCTTTATTTTCGATATGAATTGATGTGTTTACTATCTCGTCATTTAACACAGCACGCTGTATAGCCGAGCCCGACGGTCCAATTGGAGTACCATCATCCTCAAAAATATCAACAGAGTATGCACGGCTCTCCAATACTCCAACAGTAGAAACTTCGGTAGATGTAACGGATGAATCAATTGTGGAAACGATGTTACATGTTACTACTGCAGATGAGCCAGCAGCAGGTTCCCCCATAAATGCCTCAGGAATAACAATTCGAACTGATAAACCAATGAATTGTAAACGACTTAATGGATCTAACTCGATTGAAGAAGTATTGCCATTTCCTAGTTCGATGGGCCATCTCAGATCGTTTTCACAACTTACGGTATATATGGTTGGACCATTGCCCGAATTACGAACAGTAATTGTATATCCAACTGTATCTCCAGGTTTCCCTGCTAAACCTTGATCTCCTGCGAGTACTGTATTAAGACCTTCAACTCTCTCAACTTCAACTGTTAATCTCAAGGTGTAGGAGACTAGTGGAGCATTTCTATCATACATTGTCAAATCAACAATGTAAGTTCCCGGTAAAGCGAAAATGGCGCCATATGGGTCATTGAAATCAGCATCTTCATCGACCAAAGAAATGGAGATTGTCCGTATAGAACCTGAAGCACCCCCCTCAGGTAGAGTCCAAGGTCCAGATTCAGATAATGTCCTAGACCATTCATCATCTGGGGCATCGAGGATTCCATCTTCACGTATGATTTGAACAGGAGTCACAATTAATCCAGCATCTATTGACGCTGTTCCTTCATTCATTAAGTCAAGATCAAAAGATATCGATGAAGTGATGCTTGGATCGATAGTTCTGTGGGTTGCCAACGCCAATTCTTCGGGCGAACTTGGTAGATTCCCATCTTCTAAATAAGGTAGAATTCGAACGCCTATTGCTGTCACGTTTACATCATATGTTATCTGATTGTTATTCGTACCATTTACCTCATCATTCAACTCTGGGACTTGTGCTGCTGAATCTAATGTTAATCTAAGTGTGTGGATTCCAGTAGTAGAAAATGTATGTTGAGTAGTTATCGAATCTGCAGACCCTCCTTGAATCGATCCTCTGCTACTTTCAAGAATGATTGTTGGAGGAGAAGTAGACATATCCTCAATTAATATGTCATATCCGGTTGCTGCGCCAGGTGCTTGATTTAACCAAGATGCTCTGACTACAACTGCATCACCCTCCAGTGGCTGATCTGCTGAAACCCATAGAGATCCAGAAAATACTGCTAGGTCAGCGATTAAGTTCTCAGACCCTATGGAAGTTGCTACCATAGCAAAGTCTTGAGAACTTCCAGACACATGTTGAACTCGAATCTCCCAAGTACCAGATTGGGCTGAGGAAGGAGGTAATTTTACTCTTTCTACATTATTGAGGACATCATTAACTCCTCCGGTAGTACTGTATCCGTTCGTGAACACATTCCCTTTGTAGGTCGAACCATCGGGAGCAATCACAGTAAGGTCAAGATCGTTAACTAATCTCTTGGATGATTGAGATGCGCTGGAAGAACCAGCAGCATCGGTCCAAGCAATTGTTATATCAACTCCGTGAGAGGAATCCCAATCATATGTGTAGACATAGGAATACCCTGGCTGCAAAGTTTGATTCCAATCCATGAATGTATTCAGCGGAACTATTCCATCCTTAGGATAGAGAGTTTGTTCCAGATCAATTTGTCCCCATCCTTCATCCATGTTCGGAATATCTCGAGCACCAATATCTTTCGCTCCGTTTACTAATAACGCTTTGAGAAGATCTGAACGAGGAGAAGAAATTCCGAATTCATCTGTCAAAAATTGACGTGCTAAAAGTGCATTTCCAGCAGCAACTGGTGTTGCCATAGAAGTTCCATCCATCTGTTGATAAAGAGGAGTAGTTCCATCAGAATGTCTGGCAGATGAACAGGAAGAACCCATTGGATATTGTGCTTCTTGTGCCCTAGCAGAACAAATCTGAACTCCGGGTGAAACCAAATCGGGTTTTATCCTGC
>CAZRCY010000050.1:0-4190 GCA_964598735.1 uncultured Candidatus Poseidoniales archaeon | reverse complement strand
GCCCTAGCAGAACAAATCTGAACTCCGGGTGAAACCAAATCGGGTTTTATCCTGCCGTCAGATGTTGGGCCAATGGACGAAAAAGTAGGAACTTGCCCGGCTGCTGCCGTTCCTGGCCTACCACTAGTGGATGCTCCTATTGTTAGAACATTCTTAGCTGTTGAAGGAGGGCTAATTGTTCCAGAACCAGAGGCACCTTCATTTCCAGCCGCAAAGAGAACCAGAAAATCACCATATTGATCTGAAAAAGAGTCTGCTGATCTTGAATCAGAGTTATATTGTCCGCCAAGGTTTTCCGAGCCCCAGGAATTAGTTTGCATCCTTGCATTCTGCTGCCATGAATGCCGAAACATATCAAATAATGAACCGTATCTCGCTAACGCTCCGGTTTGATCGTATTCTAACTGATAGAAATGGAAAGTAGCATTGGGAGCCATGCCCCTCGCGCTGCTATCTCCCGAACCGTCTCCAAGTAATGTAGCCGAAACATGAGTTCCATGCCCACTGTGCATGTCAGCAGCAGAATTATCAGGGCCATACTGATTGTATACCGCACGAATTCGACCGTTAAAGTCTCCATGATCTTGGTCTATTCCACTATCTGAAACAGCAACTACTTGCCCCTGACCTGTTAGGGAGGGATTATGATTAGTTAATACTTCATCGATATTAGAAACTGTGCGAGCGTAGATATTTTCCAATGTTAATTTAGGAGATGGCTCAATAAAAAGAATTGATCCAGAGGTTACTAAATCAATCAACACGTTAGAATGTATTCCTTCAACTTGACAAAGCCAAGAATCACAGTGAACATTTTTTGCTCCTAAAAGATAAATTGAAGATTCTAATTGACGAACTTCAATATCCTCAAGGTCAGGTGTTGGAATGATATTCACATCTAAAGTACCTGTTGCCGGAAGAAGAGGGGACAATCGCCATCCTGGGTGTTGACTACCAAACCATCTAATTCCTTCGTTTGAAACGATAGAAGAAATCGCAGCGTCTAACTGGTAGGGATCTGTTGGAACTCGAATTAGTAAAGCATCATCAGGAATTACATCCAATATTGGAAACCCTTGAATTTCTAACCACTCTTCCAAATCAGTTCTATCGGCATCGACATCTTGAATAATTAACATCCCTGTTCGAACTACGTCTAAATTATCATGAAAAATACCTGGAAGTGAAGGCGTAACAAGCATGGGATCAAATGAACCGGTAACTGGATGAAGAATACCACTAGTCAATCTTAGAGAGGATTTTTCTAAAATAGGGCTGGCTCCTACATTCCAATGGACGGATGCCTGCTCAGAAGTCCAAAATTCATTTTCTCGACTAATTTCTTCAACGGAAGAATGAGATAACGGAAGCAAAGGAACAAGTAATAAAAAAACAAGAAATAAACTCCAAGTCCGCGCTTGCATAAGCGTTGATGTGGTGCCTCCCCTTTTCATGGTTGCATGAATATGTGTGATAAACTTCACAGACCGTAATAGGACGAAATCGCGGAATCGGTCTTAGCGACGCTTACTTTCCAATCCTCTTCGGTACCCATTAGGGCGCGAATGCAATCGACATTCTCGGGAATTACATCACTTTCTTGATGAATTGCTTGGAAATAATATAGTCTATCTCCTTGAAGACTTATACCATCTTGCCAAACAAAAATTTCGTGAAGATCCCCCCATTTCCTTCCTATATCTCTTGCCATCTCCATGACCTCAGCAGTCGTAGTAATCCGATTTTTAGCACCCTCCATTACAATTACTCTAGGGGTGTCTTTCCACATATCAATGACTGAATTTGTTGTTAAACCATGACCAGAAGGTAAATCGGCAACAATAGCATGAACATGCATTATTGTTGTGGGGACCGCGACGGCCAAGGAATTAATCTCAATTTCTGGTTTTACAGTCATCACATCTGGTCCGTGATGACTTGGAACCTTCAACACTGGAGAAATTGCATTTATGGGACCCTTCTTTGAGTCTCCGGGATCTGCTGCCCTCCTAATCATAGTACATTCTACCTTCAAGGAACCACAGTGTTCGTAAAGTGGAACCAACGTTCTTGAAAGTCCAGTGGTATTGCATGAAACGACACGGGTTCCTTGAACACCAATATTTTGTATATGATTAGCACTAGAGGTATATGATTGTCCAGTAAGTGCATGTTTTTCACCACCTTGGAAAATATATTTGACCCCTGCATTCTTGTATTTCTCGATATTTTCAGCACCTAGTTTACCAGGGGCACAATCCACAACAACATCTGCAATAGATAGTAAATCTGAAAGGCCTCCGGAACAGGTATAACCTGCATCTGAAAATGCGGAAATCCTAGATGAATCATCGTAAGTGCAATACAAAGGAAATCCTTTCTTGACTGCTAAATCACATCCAAAAGATGGTCCAGTCTTAGTTACTCCTACCACTATCATGTCATCTTGCGCATCGACTGCATCTGCTACTCTCTTCCCAATTGTTCCAAATCCATTAATGGCTACCTTGATGCTCATACACCCTCACCTGATGCCATCCCGTAGCGGGCCATCTATCAATCATTCCAAGGTGATTTTGAGCGAAGGGGTCAAGGACGGCCTACTACCAGCAGGTACAATGGAGTCCAGAGCAGATATCACTCAGAGGAGCGTCCGACTAACTCGACAAGTAGCAAAGTCTCTCGAACAAGCCATTCAACTCGATAGAGCATTGAAGATAGGTTGGGGACGAGATGGTGATGAAAGACCAAAAAAAGGTGAAACCGGGGTCCTCACACACCTTCCAGCTAAACTAAAGATGCGTCTTCTAGGTGAATTAGGAGACCTAGTGGGCAGTGCAAATCAAGGGGCTTTACTACAAATTGAAGGTAAAACAGGAGATCTTGCTGCGGCTTTCCAAAGTGATGGAAAAACAATTTTGGAGAAAGGTACAGGAAATAGAGTCGCTTTGGGGATGTCAGGAGGAACAGTAATTGTCAGAGATGATGTAGGTGTTGATGCAGGGGAATCGATGACTGGCGGGCTTATTGTTATTCGAGGGATGGTTGGAGAACGAATTGGCTCAGGAATGATTGATGGAACAATAGTTGCAGTCTCGAATGTAGACCATGATGCGGGATCTGGAATGATAGGTGGTAAAATCGTCGTAGATGGCAGAGTCCGTTCTGTAGGAAAAGGAGCCCAAAGTCGATCGATTGATGCAGAGGAATTAGTTGAATTGAACGATATTTTGGAACCTCATGGATTCAAACTCACTATGGAAGCAACAGTAATTGAAGCAGATTCAGATGAACACGTTGGTGCAGAACCACCCGAAATTTCCTCATCTGGAAAGTTTAACGGATTACGACTCTGTCCTCAGGGTTCTTCTCTATCCCCCTCTTCCGTTGTAGACTTATCTAGCGAAATTACTATGCCAGGAGTTTCTTCAGGAAGTAATCTCAGAAACATATGGATCCCTCAAATTCTGAAAGGACCATCCAAAGCAGGTTCATCTTTAGAGGGACAACCATGTATTGTAGATTCATCTCCGAGGGAAAATGACTATCTTCGAATTCATGAAGGAAACTATTTGACATTGCGGGAACAATTATCAGAATCAGGGGGAGCGGTCATTGACATCTCTTCATTCCCTAATCTAAACGAAGCTGCCATTCATGCAATGTCAACAATTGCTATCGGATTTCTCCCAGAGGACTCTCCAGTTCTTCTTATGGATGGTGTAGATAGAGTGGAGAAATTACTTCGAATGACTGCAGAGTTAGGATTAGCGGGCGCAATTGTCAATGTTTGCACCATTGGTTCCGCACCTGCGATTTCTGCTTTACCTACTGTGGGAATGGCTCGTTCAAAGCAAAAATCACAAATGAGTGTTTTCTTAAAGACTGATTGGACACCTAGCCCCTCAGAAGCATTGATGGCAATAGCAGCTGGACTAAATGGAATTGTTTCAGAACCATTCATAGGAGATGAAAGTCAACCTACCGGTGTGAAAAAAATTGCTACTGAACTCGACCTAAAACTATCATCGATGGAAGATCACGCAAGAGGATGGATGCAAGCAATGGGAGTTACATCAATCAGTTTACTCCAGAGACAGCACCTAAGAGCAACTACTCATGAAGCCGCTGTTCTGAGTGGTTTACGACTTGATGGTATCCGTCAACCTCTACCAATGTGGTCTTCTCGG
>CAZRCY010000049.1:0-11458 GCA_964598735.1 uncultured Candidatus Poseidoniales archaeon | reverse complement strand
TTTTCTGGGACTACAATCACTTCATCATTATGTGATTCCCAAACTTGCTGAATCTCTGGGGTGTTTGCAAAAATTAACCCTCCACCGTCAACTAAACATATTTCGGCGGCACCGAACTCTGGTTCAGATGCAGGTGCTGCTTGACCGCCATAATATCCCGCCATGAATTGATGTCCTGCACAGATACCTAGTATTGGGATATCTAATGTAAGATATTGTGCACAATTTGCTAATTCTCCGCTAATCCCAACACGTTCGGCTCCACCTGAAAGAATGAGCCCATCTAATTCCCGTAAGTCATCCAATGGGGTGTCATTTGGCAAAATTTTTGTATCGACTCCTAGATATCTTAGCATTCTCCATTCTCTATGAGTCCATTGACCACCATTATCGATCACATCGATCACCAAGCGATGCTCGGTTTCACCCATGGAAGTCCCCCAACCAGTCGCTCCATGAAACTATCATTTGTTCAAAAGTTGCTTTCTTTGCATTTCTTGTTCTAATTTTGTAAGATTTGAAGCAATAGATGCAAGATCAGTTCCAAAACCGAGAACAAATTGATTTCTTATCACAATTGCCGGACCTGACATTTGAGTTATGGCTTCTGTAATCTCCCCAATTTGGCTTTCTTCACTTCCTTCATCAATAATTGCAATTCTACCAAGACCTATGTGACTTACATCTAATACGAAGATATCTTCATTGTTAGATGCTGATACTGTCCAAGGTGAATTCGTCAAAATTGCTGCTGCTCTACCAGGGTTGTTGAGTGAAAGTTGCGCGAGTAGAACAAATATCAACCTGTGATGTTCAGGGGCCTCTTTGGATGCACTCATTCCTAAATTACAAGAGATTATGTCTGATGGACTTAATTCGGATAGAATGGTTTCGTCCTTGCTCATGTGAACAATGCCAGGAGTAACTGGGTCTAATTGCGCTATTACTCCGCCATTGGATCGGATTAAGGCATCTAAATGAATTCTAGTTCCAATTTTATTGAATAATGTATGAAAATTGCTTTCATCAAAGGTATGGGTATCTTGTTCCAAGGTTGGTTCTGGACTTGTTGAGGGTTGGGAAGATGCTTGTTGTATCATCTCTGTGAAATCCAATTCTTTTGACGTTATTGTATCGTTATTCAGTGATGGCTTTGGAGCCCCAAATAATCCTGAACCTCCCATTGAAGGTCGAGTACGATTACGGGATATTTGGCGTGTCTGTGGGGGGGTGGAAGGGTGAGTTTCGTCGTCCATCAAGTTTCTAATGTAGCAAGCCGATTATATACAGGTTGGCCTTGGGAGAATCCCTGCCCCGATGGTGTAGTGGCCTATCATGCAGCCCTGTCGAGGCTGCGACCCGGGTTCAAATCCCGGTCGGGGCGCCATTTATCAATCAAAATTTGCCTTATTCGGGTTGTATTTTGATCCAAAATCCAACCATCGATTTGGTTGCTCCGTATTGTTTTCTTACTTTGAAAGAAATATCTGAATGAGAAGACCTATTTTGTAAAATCGAAGATAATCTATCTGAAAGTGTTGATAATTCATCATTTGGTAGTATACTCCAGCCTCGAATAATTGAGGGAGTATCTTTTCTCAATAAAGGAACAAGGTGAGGAAGATGTTCTAATGAGTCATGAGGTAAATTGACAAACAATACATCCCAACGACAGTGTAAATTTCTATCAGTGGCCAATACTAAAGCATCCATATTGGCTATCTGAATATCTTCAGTAACTTGAAGAATCTTATCGACATCTGAAGGTGATAAAGATTTCAACGGAGGCAAATTTCTAAACAAATATGGAATACAAGCAGGATTCAAATCATTAGCCAAAATTGGGCCAGTTAATCCCTGGTGAGAGAAAAGGTGTGCTAGATTGGGGCCTACTCCACAATATAAGTCGCAAATCGCTAAAGGTCTGTTTATTTCATCCCTAAAATCTAAAAGTTTTCTAGTTGTTTCCAAACGTTCATTTTCTAATTTTCCAGAATAATATACCTCTTTAGGATCGAGATGAATCTCTATTCCAGACTCTTTGATGATAGTCTCTGTGCTGAATAATTCAATTGGAAGATCTTGCAATTCATTTCCTTGATGAATTTTATCTAATCTTATTGCTGCAACCTCTAAATCACGAACTCGAAATTTACCTTTTACTCCATAATCAAAAAGAGTTAATCTAATTCTAGGGTGTGTTTGCATTTTAGCTCTAACTAATGCATCAACATACTCCGGTCTTCCATCAACGAATCGATGAGCAGGTTGAATCATTATATCTCCAATTATTTCATGTCCTCTAGACAATCTATCATCCAATTTCGAAAACATTTCTTCACCTATCTCTTTCTCAAAAATCTCTTTCCATGAGCCATGATTTTGGGGGTTTGGAATTGGATCGATAAATACAATTTCTCCGACTATGTTATCGGGGAGCATATCTGGAACACATTCACTCAAGGGTATTACTATCTTATTTTCCTCTATCTGATGAATGCGAAACTCTGAAGATTGCCAATCAAATGCTCGAATTATCTCAATAATTTCTTGGGCCCTATCAGTCGGTACGCTCAAATGACGCATGTAACCCATCTTAACCAGTTAGGGTACTGATTTGACGGTGACGGAGAGAATTGCATGAATTCTAACGGATTATTACTGATCGGCATGGGGCCTGGAGGCGTCTCCAATATGACTGAGGGGGCAATTAGCGCGGCAAAAGCTGCTGACCACCGACGATATGAAGCATATACGGCACTTTGGACTGAAGAGGATATCACTGAACTTGAAACCAGGGTTGGACCAATTGAGAAAATTATGCGCCCAGAAGTAGAAAAGCCAGACAATCTCTTGGACTTAGCATCCACTTCTTCTGTTGCTTTGTTGGTCGTAGGTGATCCGCTTCAAGCAACTACTCATGTCGATTTACAGCTACAAGCTGCTGAGGCAGGTGTGCCCTGTTCAGTAATCCATGGTGTTTCGATAACCAGTATTGTATCAGGAGCGATTGGCCTTTCTAATTACAAATTCGGAAGGCAAACAACACTTACCTATTCGTATGAAGGAGGATGGATTGCCACCTCACCACTGGAAGTAATTGGATTAAATCATGCTCAGGGCTTACATACACTTGTTTTCCTTGACTTAGATCCTACCGGTGCGGGAACTGGTAGCCAGCGTCCTATGCAACCTAAAGACGCTGAGGAATCATTGCTGTTGATGGCCGAAAAATTACGTTCTTATGATGAAGAAATGCCAACAGATACTGTATTTGATAAGATGAAGATTGAATCAGTGGCAAAGATTTGTGATGAAATTTCTTCACTAATGGTTGTACTCTGTAGTGATATGGGAACTAAAAAGCAGGCAATTAGATATCTCTCTGTTTCGGAACTTAACAGTGCTGAAGAAGGAAGGTTACACTGTCTAGTAATTCCTGCCGAACTCAGTGAGGTTGAGGCAACAGCGCTACAACGCTGGACTAAGGACTGAACAGGGGGGTCTATCACAGGTCTGAAACGATAGGTCGGGGTGCGAAGAGTAATGAAAGGTCCAGCCCAAGTTAGATTTCCGGGCGAAGATAAACGGCGGAAACTCAAAATGAAGGGGATAAAAAAAGCTTCAGAAACAATTCAAAAACGGCTTAGAAATAATCTCGATGGCCTATTAGATGAGCCAGAAAAAGTAATACCTACTAGACATGAAAATGGAGATTTTCCAAGACGAGATTCATTGAAAAAAACTGTTCGAGAGATGGAGAAAGTAATCAACAAGAAAAATAATCGAAAATGGTTGCAAAAAAGAATGAGTAAACGAAGAGGGGATGCGCCTGCTCGAGCCTTGGCAGGGTCATTGGCTGCAGCTCATGAAGAAGAGTTTGATACAGTTTCAATTTTTGATAATCCTGCATATGGTAGACACTCGTACCTGCGTAGAGGGTTAGCGGCGCCTTCCGATCTTGCTTCAGTGCAAAACCTACATTCAGTCCCGTTACGTTTACTTCTTTGGAGAGAGCATGCTAAAGCAGGACTTTGGTTTTTTGGAGGAAGAAATCAAACTGTATGTACTGGAGTTAGTCCAATATTACCGAAAGGGTGGGTAACTTCGGGTTTGAAAGGGGCCCCAATCAAATTATCAAATATTGATGGAGAAAATGGAGTTTGGTTATCTAAAGGATTGAGCATGGAATGTATTGAAAATTCAAAAATTACTGAAGGGGGTTGGCTCAAAATAAGTTTCAATGATGGTACCGTAGTTGGAATTGATGCACCACAGTTAACCGCAAGTGACACTGGTTTTGTGGGGCACTTATCATTACGAATGTTGCCCCCAAAACTAACTAGAATTGCACATATTGATTGGATGTGGATACCGAAGGGATGGCCTGAGGATCGGGAATTACCAACTGCTACTGATAATGCTGTTGAAGAAATTCTTGAAGCTTGGGGAGATCTTCAGATAACAGACAAAGACTTGGTTGGAAAATTAAAGGGGGCTGTTACTTCGTCAATTGACGAAGGATTTGTACTCTCTAATCAATGGTTCAAAGATATACAGGAAGGAGTAAGTGCAATTGATGGAACTGATTTGGAAAAGCTTGCAATTCAAACTGCTATCGATGGGAAGGAAGGAGGATTACATGTTCGAAAAGATGGGGTAGTGTTCTCATCTCCTGATGAAGTAGTACGAATTGAAATGGATGCAGGGCATGATATTTTGAACGCTCTATGGGAAGATTATGGACATATCATCCTAGAAGATTTATTTTCAATAACTGGGGATGATGCAGATAAATTACATTCATCTCAAATGAAAAGAATGCAAGGATTTAATGCATTTTTGAAAAACATAGACTCGCAACGAAAAACTAAGGCTAGACTGAATGTTCTACCATGGATTGATCAAGAATTACCTATGCCACTTAATTTTGCTCATGAATTAATCTGTAAAGCACACGCAGATGGACTAGGATCTACAACCGGAATGGTACGTAAGAGGTCTGATGTGAATGAGGCTGCAATTGGGTGGGCTTGGTTATCTGCGCATGAAAAAGAAGAATCTGAAGCTTGGAGATTCGACCAGGTTGCAAGAGATAAGGGTGGAGATTGGATTCGTTTAATTCAAAATTTGTGGGATGAAAGTGTCAAATTAATCGAAGGAGAGGGGAGTAAAAAGGAATACGTAGAAGCCATGAAATCCCTGGCTAAAACAATGGGAAATAATTCAAAATTGCCAAGTTATGAATGATTGTCAATAATACATCAATTAATACATTCCAAATTCCTCGGTTGTATGTGAACAAGTCTATTTTTCTGGTCTTTTGTTTGGTGTTGTTTGTTACATTGAGCCCTACAACACTGGCTGAAGAACAAGCTGAACAAGATGGTGAAGTTGTAATAATCAGTGTTGATAGTACGAATCTTAGATTTTCACCATCAGAAGTGACATTGAATGAAGGAGACACAATACGTTTCTTCTGGAGTGGTGAATTACTTCCACACAATGCAGTAGAATCTGACGGACTATTCGATTCAGGTGAGCCTTCTAGAAATGTCGACTATTCATATACATTCAATGTTGGGGAAAATGGTACGTATGAATTCGTTTGTGAGCCGCATGAAAGCGTGGGGATGGTTGGAACCGTAAACGTCGAACCACTAATAATTGATCCCGGGATAGAAAATAATACAGATAATGAAACAGAAATTTTGAATCAAGCCGATTCTGAAGGATTTGACCCTAAGTTTTTGGGGCTTGAACTGATGATTCTGTTCTCCATTGGTTTTCTAATATACCAAGTTGGTAGAATACGTAGTTCGGGTGAACTGAGATTTAGGAAATCAGAGGAAGAATAATTCAAAATGCTACCAAATTTATTTCTTGCCATTATCCTCTTATCACTGTACTCATTTAACTTTAACCTCGTGATAAGTGCTCTGTGCAATGGCAACGCCTCCAACTATCAACACAAAAGCAACAACTAGAGAAAATCCCAATTTTTCGCCAATAAGTATCCAACCTGATAATATCCCGAATATTGGGATAAGATACACATACAATGTAGCCTTGTTGGCCCCTATTGTTTTGACACCTTCTGCAAACCACACATATGACAATACGGTTGAAAAGACTGCCAAGAATAGTATCGAAATAATAACCCCGTTTGTAAAATTCGGTATCCCTACGTCTAATAATTCAATACCAGCCCAGGGAGTCAATATGAACAAACCGATAACAGATGACCAAACAGTCAGTTGGAGCGGGGAAAGAGGAGTGTCTGAATCCGAAGTGCTACTAACCATAGCCTTTTTTTTCAAAATAGTTGATGATGCCCATGCAAGCGCCGCACCAATTATGAGGAAATTACCAATGATTCTCTCAGATGATGGAATATCAACATTTGGAGAATATATGAAAAGAATTAGTACACCGATTAAAGATAGTATTAGTCCAATTCCCAATCTTTTCGTCATTTTCTCTCCAAGAAATGGTATCGCTAAAAGAGCGGTTAAAATTGGATTGAAGGTTATCATAAGCGATGCGTCTCCTGCGGCAGTATATTTCATTCCAAACATGAAAAATAATTGATAAAGAAATGTTGAACAAAATCCAATAAAGAACAACCTTTTCCACTCTCCGAGTGTTGGAATCTTGAATTTCTTGGAGAAGTGTAACCAAAGAAAAAACAAACTTACTGCGACAATATACCGTAACCATGCTGCTGTAATAGGCGGGAAATCAGTTGCAATAACTCTGCCTGCAGTCCAACCAAGGCCCCAGATAAACGCTACAAACAATAATTTGGTATGTACTAATACCAAACTCATCTAAATCACGATATTGGGGTTCCTTTCATCTCTTTATGTTAGAGAATTATCCTTCCAAGGCTGATGAAATATCTGACCAGAGGTCCTCGACATCTTCCAGCCCAACACTTAATCGAACAAAACCAGGATTTATTCCAGATTCTAACCGTACTTCTGGTGGAACAAACATGTGTGAAGAGGTTGCTGGAACTTCAATTAGAGACTCGACTCCACCAAGGCTTGTTGCTTCAAAAATAATTGAAAGGCGGGACATAAATTTCATAGCGTCTTGATCATCACCATTTATGACAAAGGCCAACATACCTGTTCCTTTAGGCATAATCCTCTTGGCTACCTCAAAATCAGGATGATCTGGTAAGGATGGATGAATTACTTTCTCAATCAAAGGATGATTCGATAATCTACGCGCTAATTCAGCAGCATTTGATGCATGAGTCGGCATTCGAACGCCCAGTGTCTTTATTCCTCGTTCTAACATGAAACATGAATGAGGGTCTGCGGAGCCTCCAAAGTGTATTTTCTTTGAAAAAATCTTAGAAATTAGTTCCTTGTTTCCCACGACTACGCCACCAATATGGTCTGAATGTCCATTAAGATATTTTGTGGTGCTATGAATAACCAAATGATGACCCATTGAAATTGGTTGTATTGCCCATGGTGATGTGAATGTATTATCGACTACAGAAATCAAATTATGACGCTCAGCAATCGCTGCTATTGCTTCTAAATCACAGACTTTTAATGTTGGATTAGTAAGGGATTCGCTATACAACATCTTCGTATTCGGCTGAATCGCAGCTTCGTATGAAGCGGGATCTCTAATGTCCGCCATAGTTACTTCTATGCCAAAACGTGGAAGATCTTCCACCATCAGTCCATATGTGCCACCGTACACATCTGGTGATGCAACAACATGATCCCCTCTAGAGAGTAAGCCCATTAGAGTAGTTGATATTGCACTCATCCCACTAGAAAAGAGTTCACCATCTTCAGCACCTTCTAATGTTGCAATTTTCTTGGCAACAGCTTCTGAATTTACAGAAGAGATTCGTGCATAAAGGAGGGTGTGTTGTGCACCTGCGGCCCAACCAGCGTAGCGTTCTTCATTCAAACGATATGTAGAAGATAGATAGACTGGGGTATTTACTGCCCCATCTGCTTGGTAAGTCCCTGAATGTATCGCGTTAGTCGAGAATTTCTTGTCGCCGTCCATTACCCTCACCAATTGTTAGTAGGGTAATAGAGACATGAATAAATTGTATGGGTATGGTGATCTATGCTTAGAATTGTTTCTATTAGTTAAAATTATCATAAATTGAAAGAAGAGCTTGTTGGTTCAACTAAGTCGCAACTAATCCACCAGAGTTTGTTTTCTTTGAATCTCAAGAAAAGAGTTGAATCTGATTCATCTATTCTATCAATTATTGCAGTTTCATCATCTTTAGCAAACGGCGGCCACCCAGGTCTATTTAGAGATTTTACAGATTTTTCAACTCTTTGAACTTCCATACCAACTTCAAACGCTCCAATACTAGTCTCCTGATCTGCTTGTTCGATTTTATCTAATATCGTGTTCATAGTAGATTCTGAGATTCTGTTTGTATTGCATAATGCTTTTACAACATCCTTTTTAGTGGAGTTTTCCATATCTATTAATTTCTTAAATCCGTGGTGATCAATTGTATCTTCTCCTTTTTCGAGCTTTAGCTTAAACGCATCAAACACCTTCGGATCTAAATTATTCTCCGTGTCCCATGTTTTGGAGCATAAAATATTAGCAAGTCCCGTGTATATCATAGGCCAGAGTGTAGAATTTGGAAGTGTTTTCAACATATCAAACAAATTAACTTCAGGAATTGATGGCTGAGAGATTGAGTCCGAATTAGAATTTTCATAATCAGCCTCAATTGCAGCAACCAATATTCTGGATAATGACCAAGGTGGCTCACCCAATTCTTGTTCAAGTTCATGAGACAATTCTACTAATGCGGTCATTGCTTCATCGATAGCGATTTTGCGACTTAATGTTGTCTTCCAGTCCCATTCCCAAGACATAATGTTGAATTATTCTCAGAGTATTTCAACCAACATCAACAGAATTCAATGAGTTATTGAAGAAGCGTCTGTTAACCTGTTTTCCTGAATAACCAACCAATACGATTACTAGGAGCAAGGCGATTAATGGTAATAGAATTGCCAAAATAGTACACACAATACACGCGCCTGCTTCAATGGTTGAAACTATGGGATTTGCAAAGCCTCCTGTAGTTGCTGTAGAAACTGCTCGAGTTGCAACAGTACCTATTTGAATTGTACCTGAAACCCCTCCTCCTGCAACAATTGATGCTCCCCATTGTAATGCTGGATGAGTATCAGATAAAGTCGATGACATCATCATTACACCGGCAATGATTGCAGCGGGTGAGGCAATTGTGTCTAGTAAATTATCTATCCAGGGGACATAATACCCCAGTATTTCTACAATCATTGCTACACCCAAAACTATCAATCCTATGTCAGATGCCATCCACTCACTAATTCCAGTAATTGGAATGGAAATTGGAACCATATCTAGACGTAAGGAAAGGCCGTAAAGAAATGGAGGAATGAAGACTCTGAAGCCGCTTGCTGCTGCTAAGCCTAATCCTAACGATGCTGCTACTAAGATGTCTATTTCATTCATCCATAGTTACCTCATTAATCCAATCCTCGTAGTTTTGACTTGTATTCACTGTATGCCAGACAATCTGTGGTACGTCATAAGGGTGAGTGGCATGTATTGCTTCAATAATCTGATCAATTAAACTTAATTTCGTAGTTAATGTCATTTTCCATTCTTCCACAGAATTGATTTTCCCCTCCCAAGAAAAGATTGATTTTATTTTTTCAATTTGTATACAACCGACTATTTTTTCTGAAAGTAGTGCGTATGACCATTCTCCCACTTCAAATTCTTTCAATGAGTTCGGAAGTGTAGTAACGACTTTGATGACCGACATAAACCGTAATTATTAGTTCATAGATTGAACTTTCCGCTAGAGGAATCGTTCAAGTCCTAAATGTTTTCATCATCAACTATGGCGGTAGACTGGACTATCCCGATCGATACTGGCGACGCTCCACAAGATGGGGAAAATTTTGACATCATTGTCGTAGGTGGAGGGCCTGGGGGCGCTGCTGCAGCTTCGTATGCAGCAATGAGTGGTAACAAAGTCCTGCTTATTGAAAAGGACGTTTGGCCGAGAGATAAGATATGTGGAGATGCTGTTGGTGGAAAATCGCTCCGACACGTTAAGGAATTGGGAGTAAAGGAAATGATTGAAGCCACTCCTCATTTTCGAGTAACTGGAATGTTGTTTAGTAGTTCGAATGGACAGAATGTAACTATTTCATTACCTAAAGAAGATGTTGAACGAAAAGAGGCGGGTTATGCGCTGCCTCGAATGCAATTTGACTACATGATGTTCAAAAGGGCTACAGAATTAGTCACTGCGAACAATGGAAAGGTCGTTCAAGGAACTAAGGTGATTGAAGTGGTTCATGAATCTGAACCCTGTCTCCGCATCACAGGGGTCACTATAGAAGGGGTGTCTATAACCTCTCACTCTGCTCCATTGGTTATTGGGGCTGGGGGATGGAAATGTCCAGTGGCCAAGAAAATTGTTGAAGAATTAAACGGAGATGTCTTACAACATAATGACCACTATTGTGGAGCATATCGAGAATATTGGAAGGGGGTAGAAGGTGTTGGTGATGAAGAAGGGTCTATTGAATTGCATTTCGTAGATGATGTAATACCTGGATATTGGTGGATTTTTCCCGTCCAAAAAGGAGTTGTAAATGTTGGAATTGGAATGGTAATTTCTGAGCAGCAAAAACAAACTGGTGTCAAAAAATCTCTGAGGAAACTACAGCACAAACTGATTAATGAACATCCATTATTCAAAGAACGATTTGAGAATGCTACCATGGTAAAAGGAAGTGGGAGGGGGTGGCAACTCCCATTTGGAAGCCCGAGGAAGGGTCAGAAATTACAGCCTAGACGAACTGCTATGGCTGGAGCAGTGTGTGTCGGAGATTCGGCAAGTTTAGTTGACCCGTTTAGTGGAGAGGGAGTGGGTAACGCGTTATTATCCGCTAAATTAGCAGTATCCTTGTTTGACTCTTCTAAGCATGCTGATGGTTTTCCTGAAGAGATGGCCAGCGAATATATGGAGAGGCTTTGGGATGCTTTGGGCCCCGAATTAAGTAATTCATTCAAAATTCAAAAAATTGTAAAGAGGAAACGCTTGATGAATATGTTTGTGAAAAAGGCGGCAAAACGCCCGGCTCTACAAGATGCTTTAACGGATGCGTTGGCCTCTAAAGAAGCGCAAAAAAAACTGCATAGTCCATTGTGGCTATTTAGAAATATTATTTTGTGAGTGAGAAGATGGTATCTCTTATTCAGGGAATGAAAATAGTTCTATTAGACTTAGATGGAACTATTCATTTAGGTGGAATACCTATCCCGGGCGCTGTAGATTTCATTCAACGTTGTCATGAAAATGGTGTCAAGACTATTTTTTTATCTAACAACTCTAGTAAATCTGTGAATGAGTATGTAATGAAATTAAATTCAATGGGAA
>CAZRCY010000048.1:0-11564 GCA_964598735.1 uncultured Candidatus Poseidoniales archaeon | reverse complement strand
TATTTCCGCCCTCCTCTATTACTGCTTTGATTCTTCTTTGGAGATATTCTAGTTCATGATCTGTTTTTGCCGCAGGATCGATCACTATTCTATCTCCTCCTCTTTCTCCCAAAATGAAGCAATTTGTATGAGTCGCAGGAGGTAGGGTTTGTGTTCGTATTGGTACACATTCTATTCCGGGTGCTAATTCGATTCGATGTTCTCCCGATGGTGGATCTGATGACAACTCATTGATTGCAGCGCTTATGTTCTGTTGATTATTCTTTAGTGACTCAGCAAAATCTCTCAATAAAGTCACTATTGGAGGGGCTGTAAGCATATTTCCAGATTCCCATGTCTTGATTGCATCATTAGCAGACATCCAAACTAGTTCATCAAACTCACTTCCTATATCCAGTAATTCTGGTTCTGGGGAACCTGGTGGCATATGAGCATGCATAAATCTGTTACAGAATCGCAATGGCGCGAATGGTGGAGTTGTTCTAGTACCAATATGGCTAATCATATTACCAGATGCAGGTATTTGATTTGAATCAACGGCACTAATCCATTCCTCGGGGTTTTCTATTATTGAATGTCTTAATTTCATGGATACCCGTTCTACAGATGATTTGCCAATTGCTAATCCTACTTCTTCGGCTGTTTCTCTGAGGATAGCAGCCATTGTTCCTTTCCATTCTTTTTCGACATTTTCTAATGATGCTAATTTGTTACCTGTGTTATTATCAAAATCCTTTATTCCTCCCCCGGGAAGAGACCAGAAATCAGCGAATGCACGAAGTGTGGGAATCCTATGTGCTAGTAGGACCTCCACTCCATTTTCCCCATCTCTTGTTAACAAAATAGAAACAGATTGACGTGGTTTGGCAACTCGCCCTCTTGGAATGTTGAGTCCTTGAGGCGCTTCGTCCATGGTTGACGTTTCCCTATGTTGGATATGAATCCGTGCTTATTCTTCATCATTTGAAATATGAGAGAGTTTCATTCCCCATTGAATCAAAATACCCAGTACTGCAATTAATCCTGCTAGTCTGAAAACGGTATGATACGACCACAATCCAACTCCTTCAACCGTTTCTGCCCAAATGAATGCAGCAATTATTGGTCCAATTATTCTAGAAAGTGCACCTAGGCCTTCTTGAGCGCCCATTACTCTTCCCAGATCTAAATTACCACCCCTAGCTTCGGTTGTGAGAAGAGTAGATTGAGTCGGTTGGAATAATCCGTTACCTGCTGCAATGAATGCCATCGCTAGAAGGACCACAGAAACTGGGGTTGGGTTGAGGTAGGGAACCCAACCTAGGCCGAATGCAGTGAGAAATATTCCTAAAACCATTAGATTTCTAACATCATATTTCTTAGTCAGAGGTCGAATTAAACCACCTTGGACAATTACTCCAATTAATCCTACGAATGCAAATATATATCCATTCATCCGTTCATCATATCCTAGTCCTCCCTTTTCTACTGGCATTGCAGTGAATAAAATGAATGTAGTATGCATCATTGTGAAGGCAAGGAGGAATGTGGCATTCACAAAAATCAATTTTCGAACAGTAGGATTGAGGTCTCTAATACCTACTAAATTATGGATAATCTTTTTCAAACCTAAATCATTAATCGCACCCGATTTCCTTTCTTCCTTTGGTAAACTTTCAGGCAACATTTTGATTGCTAAAACGAAAGATACTGCAGATAGAACCCCCGAGAATAAGCATGGAAGGAAGTATGGATGTGCTTCCCACCAATCGTTCGCAAAAGGTCCCCCGAAAGCATTTGCAGGATCTGTGAGAACACCGCCGATAAATGGACCAATCATGAATCCTAAACCAAATGATGCCCCAATCATTCCCATCCTTGCTGGTAATTGTTCACTTGCGCTAATATCTCCAATGTATGCTTTTGTTACTGCTATGTTTCCATTTCCTGCTCCCGCAAGAAATCGGACAAGTAAAGCCATCCATAGGGCTGATGCCAATCCAAACATTATGAGAAAAACTGTGTTAGCAACCAGTCCAAAGAGAAGAATCGGTCGACGCCCTATTCTATCCGAAAGTGCTCCGAGAATTGGTGTAAACAGAAATTGTCCGAGAGTATAAGCAGCAAGAACAATTCCTACCCATCTATCTCTAGACCCCGCATCCAAGAATCCATCTGCTTCTGCCAAATCTTGTATGAAATATGTCAAAAATGGGATTACCAAAGTGAAACCAATCATGTCGATTAAGACCACTAAGAAGAGGATTAAGAGGGGAGATCTCTCATTCTCACCACTCGACATGATTGTTCTTTTTTCTCTTGTCCTTTGAATGCACCTAGTATTTTGATGCGTGAACTTCATGTTCTACCGCTTTTACCCGAGGCCATGGGACCCATTCTTCCACTCGCTCACACAACACCATCAGGAAGTCGTGCTTACACATCTGAAATCCCCCAATTTGGTTTGGGAGTCTTTCTTGCCGATGGTTCGGATTGTAAACAAGCAGTACTTTGGGCACTAGCCTCTGGTTACCGACATATCGATACAGCAAGAGCATATGATAACGAAAAAGAAGTTGGCGAGGCAATTAGAGAATCGGGGATAGATAGATCAGAGATTTTTATCACCTCTAAATTACGTAGGTTCCATGCAGTTGGTCATGAAGAGACGGTTCAACGTTGCGAAGAGAGCCTCATAAATCTTGGATTAGAATATATGGATTTATTCTTAGTTCACGCACCACCCAAAGATCCATATCATAGGAAGCCAACTTGGCAAGGAATGGAAGAATGTCTAGAAAATGGGATGGTGAAAGCGATTGGAGTGAGCAATTACGGTGCGCATCATCTCGACCAAATGCGTTCATATGCGCGATATCTTCCTTCTGTAAATCAATTCGAAATACATCCGTGGTTGCAGCGCCCTGGTCTCAGGGCAGCTACTGAAGCGATTGGAGCAATTCCTGAAGCATATTCGCCATTAGCTCGAGGAAAAAAAATTGATGACCCTCGTCTAGGAGAGATAGCTAAGAAAATCGGAGCAACTCCTGCTCAAATTGCAATTAAATGGTGTCTCGACCAAGGATGTATCACTATTCCTAAATCAACAAATGAGAATAGAATTAATGAGAATTTAGCATCTCTGGATATTGATTTAATTGAAGTAATGTCAGAAATTAATGCTCTGGAAGAAAATTACGTTAGTGGTTGGGATCCCACCGCAGAACCCTGAGTGATACTATGGGATTTAGAGAACCACAAACCATCGAGGAAGATTTAGAATTAATCTCTAAGGCTATTGAGATGGGTATAGATCCGTTTCCACCAAAGCGTGAGAAACGAAAATGGGGGAGAATTGCTCTTGCCTCATTCATGGTGATACTCGTCGTGTCTTGGACATCACAGTTTCTGATGCGCTTTCTAGAGTAGCCCCTCCCGGATTCGAACCAGGGTCATGGCATCCAGAGTGCCATATGATGGACCACTACACTAAGGGGCTCTGGATTGAGCGAGAGTAGTCCCGTATATCAGAGCAGCGGCTATGATAGGAATTCAGCGTTAAGTGCATCTAGAGATTCTTTGCCAGGTCTTATTTCGCTATCATCTAAATCAAGCAGAGGAGTATCTACTAAATCTAAATCTTCGTCTAAAGACGGTTTATCTGAATCGAAATATAACAGCCCAGTAACATGTTTCCTATTTGTTTCAGCATCGTGTAATGCAGTTAGTGCAGCCATGGAGTCTGATGGATCGTGTTCTTCTGAGATTGTTTCTAATCTAATTGTTGAACCGTCATGTAACGTAATATCTCTGAAGTGACCTTCAGGAACCTCCACCTCTTGCATAGGGTCAAAATGTGGTATATAATCGGTCATGTGAAGTGTAACTTCGTTATCCTTTACATATCCATATGATTTCATTGATTCATCGTTATTATTGAAAGTAACACATGGTGAGATTACGTCAATAAGTGCAAATCCCTTGTGTGACATTGCAGCTCTCAAGATAGATGTTAATTGACGCCTAGATCCGGAGAATGAGCGAGCAACAAATGTACATCCTAGATTAATTGCTAAAGCACACAGATCGATAGGTTGTATCTCATTCGCTGCTCCTTTTCTTTTCTTTGATCCAACATCGGCAGTAGCAGAATATTGGCCTTTAGTAAGTCCGTAAACACCATTATTTTCAACGATGTATACCATATTCATATTTCTACGAATTGAATGAATAAGTTGACCTATTCCAATAGACGCTGAATCCCCATCTCCTGAAACACCCAAATAGAGCAGATCTTTGTTGATAGCAAAGGCTCCTGTAGTAACTGAAGGCATTCGTCCATGGACTGTATTGAATCCATGTGATTGTCCCAGATAATATGCAGGGGTTTTCGAAGAACACCCAATCCCTGACATCTTGGCGATTCGATGAGGCTCAACACCGTTTTCCCATGCTGCAGAGATAATCACGTTTGAAATCTGATCGTGACCACATCCTGGACACAGTGATGAAGGGCCGCCTGTGTAACTGTCCTTTGGTTGATTGATGACATTTAATTTCACTGCACGTTCTCTTTTACGCTCACTCATTCATTCACCTCCTTCAATTTTTGAGATATTAGGTTAGCATATATCCGGGCCCGCGGAGGCAGACCATCACTGTAAGCTACAGAATGAACATTGGTCACAATATCATTAGGAAGCTCTCTTCTCAGTATTCCATACAATTGTCCATCACGATTTATCTCAATTACAATAGTGGTTTTATGTCTTCTGATAAACTCTTCAACATCAGAATGGAATGGTAATGCTCGGACTCTACATTGATTTACATGGTACCCCATTTCCAGGAGAATATCATCAATTTCTTGAATGGAATTTTCCATACTTCCCAAATATATTAATCCAATATCTGAATCTTCCTCTTCCCGCATCAATGGTTCTGGTAATAAATCCCTAGAATTGTCAATTTTCTTTCTTAATCTAACCATTAAATCACGATAATCATCTGGTTTTTCCGAATAAACTCCCATTGGATTGTGCCCTGTACCTCTGTAAAGTATTGGATCCATACCCGAACCGGGCAGTGTTCGATAGGGAATACCGTCTCCATCAATGTCCAAATATCTACCAAAGGTTTCGAATGCTTCAAACACCTCTTTTTCTCTCACTACCTTTCCTCTGTCCATTGGTTTATCTGGATATTCAAATCCAGAACATGCCCATTTATTCATTCCAAGATCTAAGTCACTTAAACCAAAAATTGGAGTTTGAAACCGTTCTGCACAGTCAAATGCAATCCAACCAAACTCAAAACATTCTTCCACGGTGCCCGGAATTAATACAATGTGTTGTGTATCTCCATGACTCCCTTCGTATAACATACTGATATCCGACTGCTGAGTTCTAGTGGGAAGACCTGTAGAGGGTCCTACTCTATTTACATCCCAGAATACAGAAGGAACTTCGGCGAAATATGCCAATCCTATGAATTCCTGCATCAAGGAAATTCCTGGACCTGATGTTGCTGTCATACCTCTTCCACCAGCCCAACCAGCTCCTAGTACCATTCCAGCAGCGGCAAGTTCATCTTCGGCCTGAATAACTGCAAGATTGGTTTTACCATCTTCATCAGTTCTTAATCGAGGGATGTAGGCAATTATTCCTTCAGCAATTGAAGAAGATGGAGTAATGGGATACCATGCTAACATTTGGCAGCCGCCATAGATACACCCTAAGGCTACGGCTTCATTACCTTCAATGAAGAATTGTTTGGTATTTATTTCTCTTTTTTCAACGATGAAAGGGTCATTTTTCTCCAAGTTTTCAATGCAATAGTCTCTTCCTGATTGTATGGCTTGAATGTTCAATTCTATCGCTGACGATTTTCCTTTGAATTGTTTTGAAACAGCATTTTCTAAGCATTCTTGATCTATCCCTAACAATTGAGCAACAACACCGACATAGATGATATTTGTAACTAATTTAGCCAACTTAGGGTTAATTTTTCGTGCCATTGAGGTCATAGGTACTGGATATGATATGATGTCTTCGCGATCAACGGTTTTCTTTTTTGTATCACTATTCCAAATTACAACAGTTCCAGGTTCTAGGGCCTCTATGTCGTCTTCCCATGTTGCTGGATTAACAAGAATTTGGATATGAGTTCTATCTCCAGGGGCTTGATATCCTTTTTCTGATAGTCGAAGAATATACCAAGTAGGTAATCCAGAAATATTCGAAGGAAAGAGATTTTTTCCGCTGACGGGAACTCCCATTTCAAATAGTGAATCAAGAAGGATAAGGTTGGCTGATTGTGAACCAGTTCCGTTCGCAGTTGCGATGTTTAGAGTGAAATCGTTGACGATGTGATCCATCCGGTCGCAACCCGCCTGTGTGTCACGGTGCGAGGGGGCCTATGACTTAGCCTTTCGGACTTGAAGGACAAATTATACTGTTCTGAGATTAATTCTATCCGTTGCCGTTTTGAAGGTCCGACGGTTCGGAAACTATATGCCGACTCCACAAGAAGTCAAGGATGCATGGGAAAATGCGAAGGAGTCTATCGATTCTGGAGATTATGAGGCTGCTTTAAGTGGTCTAAGAGATGTTTGGAGTTCTCATCCTAAAGACGCAGATGTTCATCAGACTTGGAGTTTGGTTGCAGATGCCGAAGCAATCAAAGCATCTTCAACAGGTAAACCAGGTGATTATCGTAAATCAATAAAACACTATGAAAAGGCATTGGATAAAGGTGCAGGAAAAGAAGTCCGTCGTAGAATGAACCGTGTTAGAACTGAGATGGATGAGCGTGGAATCGGAATGGGCGGATTCAGACTAGTTGATGATGGGGCCCCTACAATTTACGGAATATTTGCAATAGTTGTAGTTGGAATGTTATTGCTCGTTTCCCTTCGATATACCGATGAAGGTTTGAACCTCTCTTCGTTATTCGAAAGCGATGACGATACGGAGCAGTCTAATTTTGCAGGCACAGATACGGCTCAGTTAACAATTTCTTATGTCCCTCAAGGAACATCTGCTCAGGAAACTGTGATTGTCATGCTCTCGTTAGATAGAAATGCGGCTCCTAATCACGTTGATAATTTTGTAAAATTAGCTCAAAGAGGAGATTATGACAATACCCCTTTCCATAGAGTAATAGACGATTTCATGATTCAGGGCGGGGACTTCACTAATGGAGATGGAACCGGCGGTCATGCCGCAGAATTCTATGGTTACTGTGACGGTACCGAAACCGCAGTAGAGTGTTCAAATCCGACTAGTTTCACTCTTCCTGATGAAGCAGATAATGGGCTTTTACATCAACCATGTACTATTTCCATGGCCAAGACTAGCCAACCAAATACTGGAGGAAGTCAATTCTTCCTTATTCCCGAGGACAGCACTCCTGACTGGTTAGATGGTCAACATACTGTGTTCGGTGAAATAACAAGTGGATGTTCATTTGTTACTAGTATCAGCGAAGTCGAGACGGGAGGCCAACAAGGCTCCACACCAGTTAATCCAGTCACCTTAGTGAGCGTAGTAATTTCTTGAGTGAGGTTGATGGACGATACATTACTCGGTAGGGGTTGTGAGTGTGATGAGTTCTTCCGATCCTTTCGACTCAATCAGGAAATTTGAGACTATTTCTGGTAAGAATTCGACCTATGCCTCCCTTCATGCATTAGAAGAATGTGAAAATATTGTTTTATCATCATTGCCGTATAGCATCCGAATTCTATTGGAAGCTGCGTTAAGGAAATGTGATGGATTTTTAGTTACGAAAGAAGATGTTATGAGAATTGCCTCTTGGAGTCCTACCCAGGCTCCAGCAGAAATTCCGTTTATGCCTAGCAGAGTAATCTTACAGGACTTTACAGGTGTTCCCGCAGTTGTCGACATTGCTGCATTAAGAGATGCAATGGTGGCTTTAGGAGGAGATCCTTCGAAAGTTAATCCACAAGTTCCGGTAGATTTGGTAATTGATCATAGCGTTCAGGTCGACATTTCAGGTTTATTTCCTGATGCTGAGGATAGAAATCTAGAGATTGAATACCATCGTAATATGGAACGATATCAATTCTTGAAGTGGGGTCAACAGTCACTCGATAATTTCCGAGCAGTACCTCCCGGACGAGGTATTGTTCATCAAGTAAATTTGGAATGGATAGCGAATGTTGCTCGTGAAGAATCAGGAATGTGGTTAATGGATTCTTTAGTAGGAACTGATAGTCATACCACGATGATAAATGGCTTAGGAGTATTAGGATGGGGCGTAGGTGGAATTGAAGCAGAAGCAGTAATGCTTGGGCAGCCAATTTACATGTTACTTCCAGAAGTAGTTGGCTTTGAATTGAAAGGTGAACTTCGCGCGGGAGTTACTGCCACTGATATGACTCTAAGGATTGTAGAAATGTTGAGAGAACATGGTGTTGTTGGAAAGTTTGTTGAATTTTATGGGGTAGGATTGGCTAATCTTTCTCTTCCAGATAGGGCTACGATCGCAAACATGGCCCCCGAATATGGTGCCACATGTGGCTTCTTTCCAGTCGATGAAGTGACATTAGAATACATGAGATTATCAGGGAGAGATGAGAACCATATTATTGACGTAAAGAATTATCTGAAAGCACAGGGAATGTTTTGGACACCAGAATCTTCCACCCCTGAATTCACTTCAACATTGAGTCTTAATCTATCAGATGTTGAGCCAGCATTAGCCGGTCCTAAAAGGCCTCAAGATAGAGTTAATCTTTCTTCGATGAAATCTCATTGGCGTGAAAGTTTGAATGCAGAAATTGGTCACCAAGGACACGGAGTTGATATTTCAGAAACAAATCGTTCTGTTGAAATATCTCCTCCCGACGGCTCTAATTTTGAACTACAACATGGTGATGTGGTCATAGCAGCCATTACATCTTGCACAAATACATCTAATCCCAGCGTTATGATCGCAGCTGGCTTGTTGGCGAGAAATGCTAAGCTCAGGGGTTTGAAAGTTAAACCATGGGTTAAACCAAGCCTTGCCCCTGGCAGTAGAGTTGTTACAGAATATTACGACGCTGCTGAACTTTCTGATGATCTTTCTGACATGGGTTTCAATGTTGTTGGATATGGTTGTACTACTTGTATCGGAAATTCAGGTCCTCTTGATGAGCACATCGAATCAGGTATCGATGAAGGTGATTTGATTGTGGGCTCAGTGATTTCTGGAAATAGAAACTTTGAGGGACGTGTTCACCAGAAGGTTAAGGCGAATTATCTTGCAAGTCCACCTCTGGTCGTCGCTTACGCACTTGCAGGAACGTTAGATATTGATTTTGAAACAGATCCAATTGGAATGGACTCAGACGGAGTTCCTGTGATGTTATCTGAAATTTGGCCGAGTGATGCGGAGATCAGAGCATCTGTTGCCTCATCTATTTCTCCTCAAATGTTTAGAGAACGTTATGCTGACGTCATGCAAGAACCACGTTGGGATTCGATAGAGAGTACATCTTCGCCGTTATACCCTTGGAAAGAAGAATCTACATATGTTCGTTTACCATCGTTCTTTGAAGGAATTCAACCTAGTCCCTCACCAATCAACCCAATAAAAGGGGCTCATGTTTTATTGAAACTTGGAGATTCTGTTACAACAGATCACATTAGTCCAGCAGGAGCATTCCCCAAATCTGGACCGGCTGGCAAATATCTCATTTCTAATGGGGTCGAACCACGTGATTTCAATTCCTTTGGTAGCAGACGAGGCAATCATGAAGTGATGATGAGAGGAACGTTTGCGAATGTCAGAATCAGAAACCAAGTCGCTCCTGGAACTGAAGGTGGCTTTACTACTCATTTCCCATCAGGAGAGGTCACTTCAATCTTTGATGCGAGTATGAGATATCAGGAAGAGGGATTGCCTTTGGTCGTTCTTGCCGGTTCTCAATACGGAACTGGAAGTAGTCGTGATTGGGCTGCAAAAGGAACTCTTCTTCTTGGCATCAAAGCAGTAATTGCCACTTCATTTGAACGAATCCATAGGAGCAATCTTGTTGGGATGGGTGTTCTACCACTTACCTTCAAGGAAGGAGAATCTGCTGATACTCTAGAATTAGATGGATCTGAAACATTCGACATACCTACCAACGCAAGTTTAGTCCCGTTAAGCACCATCCCTATTACAGCACAAAAATCAGATGGAACGACTGTGGTTTTTGATGCAATAGTTCGATTGGATACCCCAGTAGAGGTTGAATATTACCGAAACGGGGGTATCCTCCAAACTGTGCTCAGAAAACTCGCTTATGAATAATCATTCGATGAATCAGGTGAAATCTCTTCATCAGCCTCGATTAGATTAGACAAAAATTCCTCTGTTGCCGCTTTGTCTACATTTGGGTGAGATGCAGTAAATCGTATAACTAGTTGATTATCTAATATTGAATCAAGTACCATACATTTGGCATTATCTTCAAGATAATTTCTTACTTTCCTCACCCTTCGATTTCCTTGTTCATTAGTTTCATTAGAGTGAGGTGTAAATCGAATACATACATTTGAGAAAGAAAATGAAACTAAAACTAACTGAGGATGTTCGTTGACAAGATGTGCTAGATGCTTGGAAGCATCAACGCAAGCATCAACCCTCTCGCCTAGGCCTTTTTTGCCTAGTTCGAGCCATGAAAACCATAATTTCAATGCATCTGCTCTTCTACCGCATTGGGGAGAAATTCTCCCCAGACTCAACTCTCTATTCGGGTCGTCAAACAGATAATCTCCTATATTTGTATGAGACATTGCACGAGAGAGAATCGACTCGTCTTTTACTAAGAATGCAGAGCAGACCATAGAAGAACCAATCATTTTGTGAGCATCAAATGCAAATGAATCTGCTTTTTCAATTCCATTTAGGAGATTACTGTGTCTTTTGGAGAAAAGTGCTGCTCCTCCCCAAGATGCATCAACGTGGTGCCAAATTCCATGTTTTTGAGCAATTTCAGAGATAGCATTTAGATTGTCGAAAGACCCCCTAACAGTAGTTCCAGCAGTAGAGAGAATTATGAAAGGAAGATTTCCATCCTGTTTTTCTTGAATTATTGCCTCTTCTAGTGCCAGAGGGTCCATTTGTCCATCGATACAAGGTATTCTGATTAACGCTTTAGTGCCAATCCCCATCATATTGGCGGCCGCATCAACAGAATAATGCGCCTCTGCAGAAGCAAATGCACGAAGGTTTTGACCACTTAATCCTGTTACAGATGAACCGGGCAAAGCATCTTCTCTAGCGCATAAGAATCCCATTTCGTTACTATTTGATCCTCCTGTAGTGAAAATACCATGTCCTGGAAAACCGGCTAAATTAGAAATCGCTTTTACCATTTCAGTTTCGATTATTGTTGCAGATGGGGCTACTGCAAAAGAATGCATAGCAGTATTACGAACATCTGAAAGAAGTGATGCTACAATTGATGATGGCTCAGAAGGACCCCAGAATGCACGAAGAAATCCCGGATGTCCAGTGTTAACTGAAGTATCGAAATATGCATCAATTGCTCTAGCCACTGCATCAATTCCACCAGGTTCATCGACGGTAAA
>CAZRCY010000047.1:4021-11804 GCA_964598735.1 uncultured Candidatus Poseidoniales archaeon | reverse complement strand
AATGGACAAATTGATGTTGAGAAGTCTGTAATACTTCTTGTACCGGTGCCTTTGGTTCGGTTACAAGGAGTCCTCGCGGCTCTAGATGCCTTACCTGATACTGAAGAAATGAAACAGGAGGAAGAATAATGCCTAGACCCGAAATAGTTATTGAAAATCAGGTATTCAGATTTATTACTCCTGAAACCTTAGATTCTGATTATATTGTGAGTGAAATTGGAGCAGTTCGTTCTGGTGGTTTACTAATCAAACAACTTAGAAACCCTCCGTATACAATTTTGATAGATGTGCAAAACAGCTCCATTACAATTCATGGATCAACCAAGGAAGTTCTTGCACGAATGGCAGTATCAGAATTATTGCTAGGACTTGGTCTACCTGATTCTGGGCTAAAAACAGAGATTGGCCCAGTCACTTCTTCGTGTTCTATGCCTTCATCTGTAGACATTGATAGGGCATCAGATATTTTGTTGTCAGCCAAAATTGAACAGAAGTTAGATGCCATTAGGATAGCAGATACACGTCATGAAGTAGAAGTATTGGTTTTTAGAAATGGACGGACTGTAATTCTCGATGCAATTAGTCATCGAATTGCACAACGTGCCGCCGAATATTGGATAACTAGATTCCAACGTCTTCGGCTCTTCAATTGAGGATGGATAATGGAAGATATCATTCATCTTTGGGATGGGGAAAAATGGAATGGGCCTATCACCGATGGTCATTTGCATTTAGATAGAAAGGGCCGTTGTTTAAATGCAGCAATAGATTTTGAAAATTCAGGAGGTACTAGACTAATTCTTGTTCATAAACCGAATTTTTTAAAATTGCCCGAAGATATAGCAGATGTATCTAATGCTTACTTAGATACAATATCAATTGCCGATGAGGTAAGGGCATCAACTAATATTCAAGTTCAAGTGATTTTGGGTCCTCATCCCGTAGTATGGTCCCACCAAATTGAGTCATTAGGGGAAAAAAGAGCAACTGAACTTCACATTCAATCCGTAGATTTAGCTTTAGAGTACTTTGAATCTGGAGATTGTGTAGGTATTGGAGAGATTGGTAGGCCCCATTTTCCAGTATCCTCTGAAGTGTGGATTTCTGCTAACAGCATGTTAGAAGATATATTGAAAAGATGTTCAAAAAAAAATGCGCCGGTTCAATTTCACGTTGAAAATAAAGGAACATCTACATACCAAGAATTAAGTCGAATTTGTTCTCAAGCAAATTATCCTAAGTCGATTGCTTTGAGACATTATGCTCCTGCGGATGTTTCCCCATCTTATACCTCGGAACATCCAGTTACTGTAAGCATGGGTAGAGGTTCAGTAGAGAAAATTGTTTCAACAATAGATGTTAAATTATTATTCAACGGAGATCATCCTCCAGTCCTTATGGAAACAGATTATCTTGACGATCCCAACCGTCCAGGAGCAGTTTTAGGTCCACGAACTATTGCAAAGCGAACAAACGAACTTGGTAAATTACTTCAAATCCCTGAAGATGAGGGAGGCAAAGGTTGGAAAAATGAAGAAATATCCAAATTTCTCTGGAAAATTCACCATGTTTGGCCAGACATGCTCTACGGCGAATGTAGGTGATTGACTACTCATTTTTCGGCAACGGTCATATGGGTCCAGTGACCGACTTAGAGAATCGAGGGGGGTAAGTTCGATTCCATGTTGGAACTAGAAGGAAAGACCGCACTAATTTTTGGAGTCGCATCTGAAGACTCAATTGCATGGGCAATTTGCGAACATTTGGCTAAAGCAGGATGTCGATTGATATTAGGATATCAACCAAGATATCGTAGTAGATTGTTTCAACTCAAGGGACAACTGGAATCTATTGATGCGTTCTATCCTTGCGATGTAGCCACCGACGAACAAACAAAGGAATTTTTTGATGAGTGGCAGAAAGAATCACCTGGATCGAAGGCAGATATTATTGTTCATGCAATCGGGTTTGCACCTAGAGAAACCTTCGATAGACACATGTTATTCAATGAGATGGAATCAATTGATTTGGCAATGAGGATTAGTGCACATTCTTTACAACGATTGATGAGACATTCTGTTCCTCATCTGAATGATGGTTCATCTACAATTACTCTGACTTATGCTGCTAGCAGTCGATATGTCCCCAATTATGGAGTAATGAGTGTAGCTAAAGCAGCATTAGAATCTTGGGTTAGAGAGTTAGCAGCACGATTGGGAGAAAATGGACATCGAGTAAATGCAATCTCTGCAGGCCCAATCAAGACTCTTGCTGCGGGGGGCATTCCTGGTTTTGATAGGATTCTAAATCATGTTCAACGAAATTCTCCCCTGCGTAGAAATACAACTCAAGATGATGTTGCAGGAGCAGCTATTTGGCTTGCTAGCCCTCTAAGTGGAGCGGTCACAGGACAAATTTTGCACGTCGATTGTGGGTATAGTATTACGATGGTCCCGGAAAGCATCAATGATTGAGGTGAAGTAATGCAACTAGATGAATCTCCTCAAGATCCTTTTGAACCGGTTGCAATAATTGGGTTAGGTGCAATTCTTCCCGATTCAGATGATGCTGAGACCTTTTGGCAGAATGTGATTAATGCACATGTATCCATTCAAGATGTTCCAGAGGATAGATGGATTGTTTCAGATCATTGGCAAGAAGGTGGTCCAAAAAATATTCCTGAAGGTAAGACATATTCCAGAATTGGTGCATTCGTAAAAGATTTCGAATTTGATTGGAAGCGATGGCGAGTCCCTCCGGGTACATTGTCTCAAATCGATCTTAGTCAACAGTGGGCAGTTACTGTATCCGCTGCAGCCTTGGAAGATGCTCGATATCTTGGCGATGAGGCTGAAAGGGAAATTCCCAATTCAAGAACAGGAGTTGTATTTGCAAATGCTCTAGGGGGGGAGAATCGAAATTTATCCAATCATCGTGTTTGGGCGGATTCATTTGCGAGAAAAGCCGTAATAGCGGGAATGCCCGAAGATTCAGTGGACGTTTTCAAGGAATCAATAACAGAAGGATTGCCCAGAGTTGATGAAGACACAATGCCAGGGGAATTAGCAAATGTTGTAGCTGGAAGAGTTGCAAATTTGCTAGATCTACAAGGTCCGAATTATGCTACCGATGCTGCATGTGCTAGTACTTTTGCTGCCGTTATGGATGCTTGCCACCTACTACAATCAAGACAGGTAGATCTGATGATTGCCGGTGCCTCTGATCGAACTATGGATCCTGCAACATATGCTAAATTCAGTGCAATTGGTGCACTTTCGTCATCCCATTCTACTCCTTTTGATGCAAGTGCAAATGGATTTGTAATGGGAGAAGGAGCCACAGCTTTTGTTCTCAAACGGTTGGATGACGCATTAGGTGATGAGGATACAATTTATGCTGTGATTCGAGGTATAGGCGCAAGTAGTGATGGTCGTGGAAAAGGGATTACTGCGCCTAGTACTAGGGGGCAAATACAAGCATTATGTCGTGCTTATCAACAAGCAGGATATGGTCCAAATTCTGTTGAATTAATCGAAGCACATGGGACCAGCACAGTCGTCGGAGATGCTACTGAACTTACTTCATTATCAGAAATATTTGGAAATAAAGCTCAAGTTGGTAGTGTTGCAGTTGGCTCAATAAAGAGTCAAATTGGCCATCTAAAAGCAGCAGCAGGTGGAGCAGGCCTCCTAAAAGCAATTTTTGCTTTGCATCACCGAACAATCCCTCCTTCTGCTGGTTTTTCTGAACCTAATCAGAGTCTTGATTGGCAAAAAATCCCATTTTTTGTTCCTGTAGAACCTCTTGACTGGCCAAAACCGAAATCTCATCCAAGAAGAGCATCAGTCAGCGCCTTTGGTTTTGGTGGGACTAATTTCCATTGCGCTTTGGAACAATTTGATTATGATTTTCATTCTTCTTTAGTCTCAGAATGGAAATTACGTAGAGATGCATATTTGATGCGACCCAAGGCTGGATTTTCTGATAATGTACTAAATAGTGTACTAAAGAAATATGGTATTGAGGATAAAGAAGCCTTCCTTGTTCATGCGGCAAATTTTGATTCAGATGATAACGAATATTTGAATCGTAAGGAATTAACAACAGCCGCAGATGCTTACTCCAAAAATGATGCGAGAATGGGTTGGGAGGAACTCAAGAGCATAGAGGGAGGTTTACTTTTACTAAATGCAGAGGATAGCTCTTCTTTGATTGAATCTATTACGTCTCTGAGTTCAGAATTTTTCGATGGCTCGCCGAATTTTGATTCGGATCCAAGTGGTAAACGTCTTTCATCTATTCTTCCAAATATTTCAAAGAATTTTGAGGCAAAAGGGATACGTCTTGGAATTGTAGCAAATTCTTGGGAGGTTTTGGAGAAGAGAATGAAGTTGGCATCTAGTTCGATTCAAGATCCATCGAAATGGGGATTTCTTGCTAAGCAATTCATTTTCATTTCTGATTCACCTCCAATTCATGACCAGTTGCTTGCACATATGTATCCAGGACAAGGGAGTCAATATGTTGGAATGACTCATGATCTATCAAAGAGATTCAGAATAATTGGTGAGACTTGGAAGGAAGCCGATATTGTCATGCATGATATACTCGGTGAACCACTTTCTGAATTTGTTCTTCGTTCAAATTTGACAGAAAATGAAAATGCAGATGCTGAAGAGAAATTGAAACAAACAGAATATACTCAACCTGCTATGTTGACAGCAGACCTTGCTATTGAACGATTATTAAATCAACATGGAATTCATCCAGATATGGTTGCAGGACACAGTCTTGGGGAATATGCTGCGTTGATGGTATCTGGGATATTACGGTTTGAGGATGCCCTCAGAGCTGCTGCTGCTAGGGGGACTGAGATGGGAAGTGTTGAAGTTCCAGATAAGGGAATTATGGCTTCAATTACAGCACCATATGATGTTATTGAATCAGTATTAGATTCTGTTGATGGATATGTGATAGCAGCGAATAAGAATTCTCCGAATATGACAGTGATAGCAGGGGAGACAGAACCGATGCGTGAGGCTATGCAGAAATTCGAAGAAGGAGGGGCAACTGTCATTCAACTCCAGACCAGTCATGCGTTCCATAGTCGAATAGTGGCTCCTGCTAACGAACCTCTTCGTCGATTCTTAGAAGGGTTAGAAATCTCTCTACCTTCAATTCCGATAACTGCTAATGTGGATGGGTCGTTCTATCCAGACTCAGTAAGTGATACAGAAGAAATTAAGGATGTAATTCTCGAGAAGTTAGCACCTCAGATGTCATCTGCTGTTGAATGGACATCTCAAGTGGAGTCGATGAGAGATGCTGGGGCTAGAATATACTTGGAAGTAGGGCCTAAACGTGCCCTTGCTCTATTTGCTGGACAGATTCTTGATGAGGATGAATGTATAGTGAATATTACAAATCATCCCAAAGCGGGCGGTATTACTTCCTTCTTTGGAGCACTGGGAATGCTTGCAGTGGCGGGCAAGTGTCCTGAAATTCATTTACTTTCTTCGGAAATTCATACCGCTGAATTTAGTGCTGGACCAATCGAATCATTTCAACAAGTAGATCTCCTAAGAAATTCTTTAGAAGAGGAGTCTTTACGAGTTAGGGCACGTCCTCTTCCAAATGCTTCTGCATTGATTAAAAATTTAGAGTCCAATGTTAGCCATTCTTCTTCAATGGAAATGGAAACAGAGTTTCAAGCAAATCGCCGAATTTCCACATCAATTGCTGAAATTTTTTCAAATCACGTTGATTTCCCCTCCTCGGTTTTAATTGGAGCAGTTTCACTCAGTGAAATTGGTTTAAGTTCAGCATCACGTTCCTCAATTGTAAATGAGATTCAATCAAAATTTCAAGTTACAACATCTGACCATTCCACTTTCACCACAATTCAAGATTTTACAGATTGGATTGAAGTAATTCCTCAGATGAAGAGTTCAAATCCTGTTTCCACTGTTTCAGAAACAATTCTATCAGATCCACCAGTAGTCTCAGGAGTTTCATTGGGCCTCCCAGGTCTCTCTGAAGTGTTTGATTCTGAAGGATGGGATGCAATATTAAGTGGTAAAAATCTTATTTCTGAACTACCGAGTGATATGAAAGAGAAATTACTTTCCAAACGAATAGTTCGTTTAGTGAAAGAAGAAGATGGAACTGCAAACCTTGTTCCTGCTGATTCAGTCGAGACAATTCCCCAACTTGCAGGAAGGGGTGGTCATTTCGACCTTTCAGAACAATATGGAATAGATCCACATTTAGTTGATGCTTTTGATATTGCAACCTCCCTTTCTTTCGCTGCTGGTTTAGAGGCACTATCCGATGCAGGTTTACCCTTGATTCCAGTAGAACAGACAAACAGTTCAGGTAAGAGAATGATTCGTCGTTGGTCTCTTCCAGATGAAGAAAAAGATAGAACTGGAGTGATTTTTGCCTCAGTATTTCCAGGATTACAGAAAGCGATAGATCATGCCTTGAATAACGGTCAAGTGAACAATGATCATTTTGATCGTAAATATTTACTTCAGGTACTTTCTATGGGGCATAGTCAATTTGCTAATTGGATAGGTGCAAGAGGACCTAATTTAGCAATTAACAATGCTTGCGCATCTACTCCTGCTGCATTTGCCATAGCGGAAGATTGGATGGCAACAAATCGTTGTGATCGAGTAATCATTGTCAGTGGAGACGATTCTACAGGTGATACTCTGATGCCTTGGATTGGAGCCGGATTTGCAGCAGCAGGAGCACATGCAATGGGTAATGATGTGGAAGAAGTTGCACTGCCATTCGATGCTCGACGTCATGGGATGCTATTAGGTATGGGTGGAGCCGCATTTGTTTTAGAACGACACAATGATTCTAGAGAAAGAGGGGTAACTCCCTATGTAGAAGTATTGGGTGCTGAAATTGCGAATAGTGCCTTCCATCCTACACGATTAGATACGGAACATGCAGCACAAGTCATGAACCGTTTTGTTTCAAGAATGGAAAAGAAATGGAATTTGAAACGTGAATCCTTGGTAGATGATATGACATTTATGTCACATGAACCCTATACTCCTCCCAGAGGAGGTTCAGCTTCAGCAGAAGTATCTTCCCTTCGAACTGTTTTTGGAGATGGTGCTTCTAGAATTTTAATCACCAATGGAAAAGGATACACCGGCCATCCTATGGGAGTTGGTCTAGAAGATGCAATTGTAATCCGAGGACTTGCTGCAGGTCGACTTCCTCCTATCGCTAATTTTTCAGAACCCGATCCTTCATTGGGAGAACTCAATCTTTGTACTGGTGGAGAACATAATCTAACCTATGCTCTTCGTCATGGTGCTGGTTTTGGTAGTCAAATTGCTCTGACATTCCTTCGAAGAATTGCTTCATCAGATACTGCAAGATTTACTCCGGGTAAAATCGAATCTTGGGTCAAGGGTCACACTGGTTCATCATCTATTCATCTCCGGTTACTAAATCGAAAATTAGTGGCATATCTCGATCCTAATGAAGATCTAATAGGAGGCATAGAAGGAGACGAAATACATCTCGAAAATAATATTGAGAATGATGAAAATCCTGGTATGAAAACAGAAGTTATTGTATCTCCAATTGATGAAATCACAGTTTCAGAAGTAGGTCCCCAAAGGTCTGGTTCTAAACCAATTTCAACCTCTGAAAATATAACATTATCAGATATTGAAGCAGGTGTTTTGGATGTCGTGGCAGAAGCAACAGGTTATCCTTCTGAATTTTTAGAATTAGACGCTGATATGGAAGGTGA
>CAZRCY010000047.1:0-3921 GCA_964598735.1 uncultured Candidatus Poseidoniales archaeon | reverse complement strand
AAGGCGTAGTTTCAGTAGTCGTTGAACATACAGGATATCCTGCTGAATTCCTTGAAATGGACGCAGATATGGAAGGTGAATTAGGTATTGACTCAATTAAACAAGCTGAGATTATGGCCGATATTAGAGAACAATTTGGTCTTCCAACAGATGATGAATTCCAATTAAGAGACTATCCAACATTGGGGCATGTGATTTCGTATATCTCTTCATTTTCTCAATCTGATGAACAGGTAGGAACAGTTGTTGATTCAATATCAGTAGGGGATGAATTAGAGTCAAGTCCGTCAATAGATTCGACAAATTCTCAACGTGAAATAGAAACAAAACAAGTTAACATACAATCAAAACGATATCAGGTTGAAGTTGAGCAGTGTGAATGGTCTACACCTAAACCTCTGGAACTTGAAGGAAGAAGTATCATTGTTACTGACGATGCATGGGGAATTGCTGGTACGTTATGTGATGCCTTAGAAAGTAATGGTATAGAAGCAGTACGTGTTTTCTTGGATCCTAGTGTGACTAATGGGCCAATCAGAGAAAGAGACGGTGAGGTAGACGTAATTCGAGTTGCACCCGCTGATGAAGAACAGATATCGGAATTAGGAGAAATTGTTCGTTCTATCGCTCCACCAGCGGGCATAATTCACCTTGCACCTGTCCGATTAGCAGGCGTTCCTTGGGAGGATCCTACAACAAGTTCTCATCTGGATTATTCAGTAACTGCGTTATTTGGGATCCTCAAGTGTTTGGATAGTGATTTGAAAGATGTGGATTCCGGCTTAGTTGCCTCAGTTTCTGCATTGGATGGAAGGCATGGTGTAGAAGGTGCTCGGTTTAATTCGATTTCAGCGGGGGCTCATGGAGGAGTGAAAAGTTATGGCCGAGAACGGCCTAACTTGAGAAGCAGAGCGATTGACTTAGATCCAAGTTTATTATCAGAACCAGAGACATTAGCAGAAATGTTGCTAACAGAAATTTTTGAGCAAGAAACTCCTAGGGAGGTGTCTGTGGATAAAGATGGGTCGAGATATCGTTTGAGTCTATTTGAAGAAGAATTGGAGGATTCAATATTGTCACTTTCTTCAGATGACGTATGGATTGTGTCCGGCGGCGGTGCAGGAGTGACTGCCGCATGTGTTATTGAGACTGCAAAGGCCTCAGAGGATGCTGGGGCTAGATTTATTCTCATGGGACGTTCAAAATTAAACCCAGAGCAAGCATCGTTGGTGAATTCTTCAGACGAAGTTCTTGAACAAGAAAAGAATGCTTTACGTGAGAGGATGATTGAAGAAAAAGGTGAGAAAGTTTCTCTCAAGGAATGGAACCATCAGTGGAGTAAATGGCTTCGTGGTTTAAAGATTCATCAAACACTTGAGTCAATCCGTTTAACAGGAAATGAAGCTATATACCTCAGCGTAGATGTTACTAATCCGGAAACGACAAGAGAAATACTTCGTGGAGTAAGTGAAAATCTAGGTCCAGTTACTGGAATAGTACATGGAGCAGGAATTGAAGATTCAACTCCGTTTGAAAGAAAAGAATCCTCTACTATGAAACAAGTTCTTTCCGTAAAGGTAGATGGGTGGAGAAATATTGTTACTGCCCTGGAAAAAGATCTTCCGAATATGAGATTCCTCTGCTCATTTACAAGTATTGCCGGACGGCAGGGTAATGCGATGCAATTTGGTTACTGTGCCGCAAATCAGATTTTAGATGTTGAGATGGCCAGAATTGCAGCACATGATGACGCTCCTCGTGCAGTAGCTATTGCTTGGGCACCTTGGAGCGATATCGGAATGGCAACTAGAGGATCTCTTGAGACAATCTTTCAACGTGCAGGAATTGACATGATTCCATCTGACCAGGGCGCTTCTCGATTTGTTGATGAGGCTCTACGAGGAGGAAATAGAATGGTATTGATTTCAGGTTCTTTGGGGGAACTAGATGATGAAGAATCTACGCGTCTCCCTTCACAACCATTGCCTGAAGAAATTTCAAATCTCATTTCTGAACCTATGTCGTTTCCATTTGTTGATCGTGTGGAGTCAATAGAGCCATATTCTGAGGTGATAATTTCTTCAGTCTTGGATGTTAATTCTCATCCTTATTTGATTGATCATGCAATAGATGATGTTGCATATATGCCAGGCGTCATGGCAATGGAAGCATTTGCTGAAGCAGCACGAATTATGTGGCCAATGTGTGTAGTAGATGGTTTCGAAGATATAGAATTCGGACTTCCAGTAAAGGTCAATAAAGATTCGAAATCGATTAGAATCATAGCATCATTTGATAGACAAGATGACAATCATATTTGGATACGATGCAATTTAGAGACCGATTTGGTGAATTCTAGAGGAGAAGTCTTTGGGGATCCTAAATCTCATCATAAGGGAACAGTTAGGATGTTGAAGACAGGCGGTCTAGCAGAAAGAGTGGAAACTATCGACTTGGGAGTAGTGAATTCTGGTTCAGCAATTCATGGCCCTAAATTTGTTTATGATAGAATGTTCCATGGTCCACGATTCCAAGTTCATGGTGGAATAATTGGAGGAATTCACGTAAATGGTGACAGAGGTTTGGACTCACATGCACTTTCACGTGATGAATTACCTAAGTCAGATTTGTTTGCAGAAGAAGTAGGTGGTAAACAGATGAGGCTAGAGTCACTTCCAATGTTAGTTGAGGCTTGTTTTCAAAATGCGGGACTAGTGTCAATGGAAATAGACGGAATAGAGTCATTACCAGTTGGAATTCAACATGTAGATATTGATGTAGAATCATTTACGACTCCTTTACGAATTAGGTCTGTTCGTCGTTCAATTTCTGAAGATGGTGTGACAACCCATGATGCAATAATTGTGAATGAAAATGATGCAGTTGTTATTCAACTGAAAGGTCTTCAATTGAAAGGAATGGCATCATTAACCGATGATAAGCGATTCACGTTTACAGATGTTTGAGGTGTCATTAATGGCAGTCAATGCTTGGACTCCTTTGCATGAGCCTATTTTTCTAGACATTGAAGTGGGAATATTTTGTTCGTTATTGGAGATTCCAATAATCCCCAGAGAAGTTTCATTCGAAGATATACCGTTCACTTATTCAAATTTTAAATCTATGACCCCTAGGAGAAGAGAACAACATGCTGCTGGGCGATTTTGTTTGCGTTCTGTTATCCATAAAGCGAAAATTAATTGTGTAGACATTTCTAAAGGTTATCCTTTGTCTATTCAAACACAAATAGGAATTAAACCAATCAGTATTTCTCATTGTGATTCTATTGCAGTCGCAGTATTGGGATTAAATTATGATTCGATTGGAGTTGATATTGAATCTAATGATAGAGTCATTTCTAATACGATTCTCGATCAATTCTGTTCGACTGAAGAAATTAGGGAATTAATGACTGCAAGTCCTTCAGAGAGACTCGAAAAATGGATGATAAAGGAGGCAGTTTCAAAGGCAATCGGTGATGGAATGTCAATCGCTAAAGAAGTACAAATTGTAGGCGATAATGCATATTATCAATCCTCAATTTTTAGATTAATAAGACATCAATATGAACGACATAACATAATAATAGCAATCGATCATTCGGATTCATCAATGGATAGTTGAACCTGTTCTTTTGAGGGAATTAAAACTAGCAAAATACCTATAATGAACAAGCAGCACATCCATGTAACGAAATTTCCGGGAACTTTGTCACTCGGTGTTGCACCCTCTAATAAACTGAGATAGAGCCCTGAATTCGTTGGAAGAAAAAGAAAAAGCATGGCCAAACCAAGAATTTGTCGAGGCTTCATGTTGATCCGAACAATCGGTTGTTCATGAAGCGTGTGATTAGTGGTGCGCCCGCCGGGGTGGAGGAGATTTTACTCACGAATAATCTTTGAGAATATGAGTCGGTTCAGG
>CAZRCY010000046.1:0-11837 GCA_964598735.1 uncultured Candidatus Poseidoniales archaeon | reverse complement strand
TAAGGAATCCCAAGTCTTTCGCCCCATTATCACTGCATTTTTCTCTCCTCCACCACCTACTGTAAGGTCTCTAAATCGAATCATATCGCTTCTTATTTTCCATGGTAAGTCACCATTAAGTCCTATGAATCCATTCTCACTAACAGCGGCAATAAGGCATGTTCGCATATGTTTGCCTAGTAATCACGGGTTGAATAACGCTATGCCTAAATGAGTGATTCAAACACTAATTGGGGCTTTAATGTGCGGATGATGGATATAATCTTCAATGATTATATCTTCAAATTCAAAGGCATCAATTGTCTTGCATTCCGGATTAAGACGAAGTGAAGGCAATTCTAATGGCGTACGAGAAATTTGTTCTCTTGCTTGGTCAAGATGATTAAGATAAAGGTGGGCGTCTCCTATAGTATGTACGAAGTCACCTGGTTTCAGTCCTGTAATTTGGGCTATCATGCAACATAATAGTGCATACGAAGAAATGTTGAATGGGACTCCTAAGAATACATCTGCCGATCGTTGATACAACTGTAGTGATAGTTCTCCGTTCGCAACATAGAACTGGAAAAACGCATGACAAGGCATTAGCGCCATTTCATCCAATTCGCCCACATTCCATGCACTAACTATTATTCTTCTACTTCCTGGGTTTACTTTTATCATATCGATTGCATTTTGTAATTGATCGATAATCTTTCCATCATTAGTTTCCCATTTCCTCCATTGTTTTCCATAAACTGGACCCAAGTCCCCGTTTTCATCTGCCCATTCATTCCAAATTCTTACTTTATTTTCTTGGAGATATTTTACATTGGTGTCCCCACTAATGAACCAAAGAAGTTCATGAATAATAGATGGCCAATGTACCTTTTTAGTGGTAACCGCAGGAAATTTTCTTCTGAGGTCAAATCTCATTTGATGTCCGAATACAGAGAGAGTACCTGTACCTGTTCGATCTTCTTTTTCAATACCCTCTAAGAGGATACGTCGCATCAGTTGCTGGTACTCTTCCATGTGACCGGGTACTTGGTGTGAAGAGTAGGCCTTTGAAAGATGCGGATGAATTCAAGGTGCTCCTAGAGCAGAAAGACTACCCATAAGTTGATCTGTAAAACGTCGAAATAGAGCTGACATTTTTTTATCTCGACTATCTTGCTCTGAATCTACAATTTCTTGTAAGTCAGATTCAGATAACGCTCCACCCTTAGGATGGTGTATCCACTCTCTCCAGGTTATTCCATTACCTACTGACATTGTTAGAGGAGTAGTGATCTTGAACATCTTTGATCCTGGTTTGAGCATCTTATGGGTATCTAATATCGCTACAGGATGAATTGGGACATCAGGAAATGTAACTGCAAGTCGGGCGACCCCGGTTTTTCCTTTTTGCATAAATGGAGCTTCAGTTCTTCTCGAACGAGTACCTTCTGGAAATATCCCCATTGCCTGACCAGTCCGCAAGACTTCAGTTGCTTGGATCAATGCATCCTTCCCTCCAGCTTCTCTGTCAGTCTCAATTTGACCAGTTGTGTTCATGACAAATCTTGTGAAAGCATGATCATAGTGTTCTTTTTTCGAAAGAAATCTAACCGTTCTTCTAGAGCCTACTATCATTAAAATTGGATCAACATGGGCCAAGTGGTTACCTGCGATAATTACTGGTCCTTTCTTAGGGATTCTTTCCATTCCGATTGTCTTAATTCTGAAAATTGACCTAAAAATTACGGGACCAATCTTTAGGAGTAACGAGTATATGGGGGTAGAAGGAAGAGGTTTAGCATCACCTTGGATTCCAGAGAGGATTCGCAATGAGTCAACTGCACTTGTCCCCATAAACTCGCTTCATTATGTCTTGTTTTTGATGATTACTCGTCCAATTAGCAGAGAGTCCATGAATTACCGATATTTCGGACAACTATGAACCGAGGTATTCTTGTCACTTTGGCGGTCATTTTGATTCTTTCAATTCCCGTTGTTAATGCAGAATTATCCGATTATCCTCATGATGAAGATGCTTGGTTAACTAGATTGGCTGGTCCGGAAAGATTGGCATTAGGAGATGAATTTGGATGTCATGGGATGCCTGATGTAAGTATTTTAGAAGATGCAAATAGTGTAGATGCATGTATTTCTTATGTTAATAGTTTGATTCCCGCATCTCGTTGGGGAAATAATACTCTTACGTTTGGATTGCCGACTGATTCTTCCCAACATTCGAATTCTGAAGAACTCAAAAATTCCTTACTACGTTCCGGAATTGAGGCTGTTGACAATACTCAGTTTTCAGAAAACTATTCTGATTTTTCCTCATTTGAGGTAAACGCTGGCTCTTTAGAAAAAAGTATCGCGAGTATTGAATCGATTCAAACCGCATCCCAAGAAAATGGGATTGTAATTATGTCATGGATTGCTGAAATGGAGGATTTGAATGTTCGTAGAGATCGTGACGTTGTAGATTGGATAGACGAACAACCATTTTGGTTTACTACTCCTGGTGAGATAATCTCTAGCAAGAAAGTTGTTGAAATAAATTCATTTAACAGCACTTCCTCTTCTGTTGAAGTTAGGCAGCCTCCTGCTGAATCTGGATTATGGGAGACTCCAGGTAATTCCTTGGTAACTACAAATGGAATTAATGGAAATAGTTTCTCTGTGGTTTCCGTTAATTATGCTAATGGAAGTGAATTACTAGAATTGAGTTCTACCGATAATCATCTTAGAGAAGGCTGGCGTTTTGATAATGGCTCATTACATCTTTCTTTACTCCCAAATACAGTTGCGCTAATCGAATATAATACAAATGATTCCATCGATTCAGTAAATGTAAAACCAGATACTTTCAATGGAATGATTCCATTCATTGTATATGGATTACATGTTGTTGATCTCTTTGAATGGTCATCTGGATTCAAAGATTCATCAATTAGATTTACGTGGTTAATTGAACCAAGACCTGTCACTCAGATGGATTGGATTTTACCTGTTGTTGCAGGAATTGTTGGAATCATAACAATTATTCAAATGAGACGCTTGATAGTATCCGATAATCCTTCTATAGAACTATATCGGGACATGTTTGAATCGGAATAATTAGTTTTTAATTTCTTTAATTTTTATATTATTTTTTGAGTATTCGTTTAAGCACATTTCCAGAAGGTCATGTCCAAAATTTTCGGGTGGATGAACTCCATATATCCCTTTTTCTTTAATTAGGAATTTGACTACTGCACAAGTAATTGCTCCTGTAGTTCTGGCCATCGAAGATCCTTTTTCATCTCCATTATCGTCTAGAATCCATGTTGAATTTCCCTTACCTCTTGCATACACTTCCATCCATGTAAATTCAGGTCTATTTGTATCCCAAGACCAAGCTCTAACCAAATCCTCTTCGGATAATTCTTCCTTTTTCTTCAAATACATGTCAATATGGCCCGGCCACCTGACAGTTGATTCAATTAATTCCTCTGCATCAATTGTTTGTAATACCGATCTTAGTCCATCGGTGAGAAATGCTTCCATCTCTCCTCTTTCACTAATTTCAAATCTAATTCTTTCAGATAGTGCTGGTAATGTTACAACTTCTCCATTTCGAATTATTCGTGCAGGACGAGTATACTCTTCGATAACATCCACTGGAGAAAATGGTGCCATGTAACTCCATCCATCGTCTTTAGTTGTAGGATTACCTCCAACTCTTATTCTACCTATGGATAACCGTCCATGTCTTCTATTTGCTTCTTTAAGTAAAAGATTGGATAATCCCGGAGCAACTCCAACGTCATAAATTAATATGGAATCATTATCAATTGCTAACTGGTTAATTTCAATTGGATCTTCCGGAGTAAAAGCCAAATCAGCAATTTTTTTCCCCTTTTCTACCAATATTTTCCTGATTCTATGTCCTACTCTACCTGGTAATGCGTTTACGAAAATATCTGTATCCAATGAATTGATTAAATCTTCATCTACAATGCCGTGAATTGTATCTGCAACATCGTTTAATCTAGAAAGAATATTTTTGTCGGCATCGATGGCTATCACTTTGTAACCGTCTGATGAAAGTGACCTTACTATCCAATTCCCAACTAATCCAGTACCCAATACGGCCACAGTCTCCATGATTCTCCGGTATCGACGAAGGTCTTGATTCCGTCGATTAAACTAATCTTTCAATGGGAAATTAAGAGAAGGTTTGATGCCACAATGGTAGCCCCTAGATTTGTGGGAGAGGGACTTCGTATAGATCCATGGTCGTCTCAGCAGTCGACAGACTATTCTAGAATTCGTGATGAATTTGGGTTAGGTTCGATTGAAGGAATGGCAATTCCCGAACCAAGTATGCTCCATCGTAGAGGAATAATTTTCGCTCAGAGAGATTTAGACGTAGTTTTAGAATCCGCAAGGAGAAATGATCCATTTGGAGTCTTAACAGGCTTGATGCCATCTGGACGAATGCACCTAGGGCATAGTATGGTAATCGAGCAGGTAAAATGGTTCCAAAATCAGGGTGCAGATGTCACGATTGCAGTTGCAGACTTGGAAGCCCATGCTACAAGGGGCATGTCATTGGATGATTGTAGAACTACTGCTTTGAAAGAATATGTTCTAAATTATGCTGCTCTTGGCCTTGAATCCGATTCTACATCCGTGTACTTTCAGAGTCGTCGCCCTGTAGTTCAACGAATTGGATTCACCCTTGGCAAGAGAACCACTCTTTCTGAAATGGAATCTATTTATGGATTTCAAGGTGAAACAAATTTGGCCCATATTCAAGCTCCATTGGTTCAAGTTGGAGACATACTTCACCCTCAGTTTGAAGAATTTGGAGGAATTCGCCCAATTGTAGTACCGGTGGGTGTAGATCAAGACCCGCATATCAGATTAACACGAGATTTAGCGTCAAGGTCTAATTGGTTTAACGTCAAGCCTAGAAAAGCAGGCGGCCTATCTATCGCATTGTCTATCCAAGAAGAAAATTCTTCTATATTCGGAGTTGGAGAAAGAGGTAGGGTAAATCGCGAAGTTCGTGCTCAAATTTTCTCATCTATACATGAATCTCTTTCTTCTTTCGGGTACTCGGACATAATATCAAATCCGAAGCATGGATTGATAGAGATTCCCGGTGCAACTAACAAGGATAGAGGCCAAATTCGCCTCGCTTTGTTGCGTTTAGAAAGACAACTTGGTGGCATAGGATTACTTCCTCCTGCTTCAACGTATCATAGATTTGCAATAGGGATGACTGGAGATAAAATGTCTTCCAGTCGTCCTGAAACAACCATCTTCCTTGACGATTCTATTGAACATATGGAGAAGAAGGTAAAGCGTGCATTAAGTGGAGGTCAATCCACAGTTGAAGAACATCGTCGTTTGGGTGGTGATTGCGACAAAGATGTTGCATTCCAATATCTGCATACATTTTTTGAATCTGATGACTCAGCGTTAGAAGAGATTCGCAGAGAATATTCTTCTGGAAGGATGTTGGCTGCTGAAATAAAGAATATTTGTATCGATAAGGCTTCAGAATGGCTAAATGATCTCGCTGAAAAACGAAACTCTATCCGAGATCAGATTGATTTATTTCTTTCTGATGATGCTCGTTAATCAGAATCTACTTCCATTATGGGAATTTCTGGACCAACCGCAAGTTGTCCAATTTCATCGTCTGATAGCGACCATTCTTCTGTTTCCGGATGTAAAATACCGCTATGCCCCATGGGGTCTAGAATTACCAAGGAAAAATTTGTTTCTTCTCCACATAATGATGCTTCCAATGAGTTTAGGAGAAAATCAATCCTTTCTTTTTCTTCAGGGGGGTCCTTTGATTTGTCAAAAGAACGTTCGAGCATCTGAATTGTGTCTCGAAATCTAGTTAAAACGCCTTCTACATTAGAAATATATCCTGAAGATGCAGTTCCAGGTTCGACTTCTAATCCAAGTTCTGGAATGCGAATTGTTCCATTAGATCCTCTAATTACTCTAGCGTTCAACGTGTTAGCCGCAATAGAAATACGATTTCCGATAGATCCTTTGGATTCAGCAGGAATAAAATCCGTACGTCTCCATCCACATGATTCGCAAGCCAGGGTAATCTGAGTATGTTCGCCGAAATAAGGAATTTCATCAATATGAACAGTCATTTTTAATCCCTCATTAGAGAAACAAATTGGACAAGGTTGTTCGATGATACTGTCTATGGGATCACTCCCCACGATCAGTATGCTCTGTTGCTTTGATTTTAGGGGGTAATATCAAGATCCTTGTTTCGCCCATCTGAACTAATTCCCCACCTAAATCTCGTTCTACAAAGGAGGCTAAACGCTCTATGACTGCATTAAACTCTGTTTGTCTAGCCATTAACCTTCTCGTATCGAGCATTACTACATCTCCTTCAGATGCCCAATCTAATAATTGAGGTAATCCAGTAATATCAAGAATTTCTGCTCGATGTATGATTACCCCATCATGGGTCCGAGGGATTGGAGGATCGGGATATCTTGCATCTAGAAAATGAAATGTTTCTCCTTCTCTTGCTTCTGGTGCACGAGGTTCATTAGAGATTGGTAACCATCTTGGCTCTCTCGTGTCCACCATGCTGTGTTGTGTAGTTGGCCAGTGATGAACCTGAGGGTGTTTCGTCTGGGGAGAGCATCTCTTACGGCGAATTCATAAAGGGCCGTGTTCCATTACTATTTACCAGCAGGCATTCGCCGGTGGAGGAATCAATATGGACGGAATTATGGAGCAGGCAAAGACTGGAACGAGTACCGTTGGAATCACGTTCAAAGGAGGAGTGGTTGTTGGAGCAGATCATCGTGCAACTATGGGGCATTTTGTTGCTAACAAAAGTGTTCAGAAATTGTTCAAGATTGCAGATAATTTAGCATTAACTACTGCTGGTTTGGTTGGTCATGCACAGGCCCTGAGTCGATCATTGGCTGCAGAAATGGCTCTTTTTGAGCTTAAACGAGGTCACCAGATGTCTGTAAAGGGGGCTGCGACTCTTACTGCTAATATCTTGGGTGGACGTCCTCATTGGGTACAATTGCTCATAGCAGGAGTAGATGAAGACGGTGCCCATGTATATTCGATAGATTCGGCCGGGGGGTCAATTCCTGATGCATACTGTGCAACAGGTTCAGGTTCACCGTACATGTATGGTGTTCTTGAAGATAAATTCAAAGAAGGTATGTCACGAAATGAAGCTGTAGAAGTTGCTGCTAGAGCGCTTCTTGCTTCTGCCCAACGTGATGCAGCATCTGGAAACGGAATGGACTTATGTGTGATTACTCCTAAAGATGGATTTCAATTAGTAAGTGATGATGAGTTAGAAAAATTATTCAAGTCACTTTGAACTTGCTCAATCTCCCCGACGCCCGCGCGTCGCCTCGGTAATGTGCGGATGCTTTCAGGGGTTTTGGAGAGAGAAAAATGAGAATGACGTTGACAGAGATCAAAAATAAGGCAAAGGACATAATTCCTGATGGGATTCCTTACACTGTAGATCTCGAAGCAGGAACTATTTCCATCATTACTCCTACACCTGATGCTTTTGCAGATCAGAGTAATTCATTGACTGTTAAGTTAGCAAAGGCAGTTAGGAGAAGAATTGTAATTCGACCAGATCCATCGATTCTCTCAACAGAAGAAGAAGTATTAGAAAGAGTCAGGGAGATAGTCCCTGAAGAAGCTGGAATAACAAATATTTGGTTAGATCCTGCTCTGGCAGAAGTGACAATCGAATGTAATGACCCTGCTCAGGCAATAGGTCAAAAAGGTTCCAATTTAGTTGAATTAAGAAATAGTTTAGGTTGGTTATTCAGAGCGGATAGATCTCCAGCAATTGAATCCAAAACCCTCAACAATATTCGAAGATATAGAAAGGAAACTGCTGATGAAAGAAGGGAATTGTTGCGCAAATTCGGTACCCGAATTTACAGGCCTAAACGCTCGAGTACTCCATGGGTGAGATTGACTGCTCTTGGGTCATACCGCGAAGTTGGTAGAGCGATGCATATGGTTACTACTAACGAAAGTAAGATTCTTGTGGATTGTGGAGCTAAACCTACTACCAATAGATCTGAGATTCAACCGTTTTTTGATGCACCTGAATTACTTCCTCTGGAAAACATAGATGCCGTAGTAATCACTCACGCCCACGTTGATCACATTGGGATGTTACCTGTTCTATTCCGTTATGGGTATCGTGGACCAGTATACTGTACCCCCCCTACGAGAGATTTAATGACATTATTACAGCAAGACTACATCAAAGTAAGTAAGATGGAATCTGGTGATGGCCCTCCGTATAGTTTGGCAGATATAGAAACCTGTATAAAACACGTAATTGATGTAGGTTATGGGCAGAAAATCGATATTTCCCCCGATATGAAAATGACAATGGAGAATGCAGGACATATTCTTGGATCATCATCTGTATATCTTGAAATTGGAGAAGACAAAAATCTACATCGACTCTTATTCTCAGGGGATATCAAGTATGAAAAGTCATGGCTCTTTGATGCAGCGACGGTTCGGTTTCCACGTGTTGATTCATTGGTTATCGAATCTACGTATGGTGGTCGTTCTTCCTTTCAACCGACCAGACAGGAAGCAACCGAAGAACTACAAGATTTGATTCGAAGAACTCTTGGTAAAGGTGGTAAAATTTTCTGCCCTGTTTTTGCAGTTGGCAGGTCACAAGAGGTAATGGTCGCTATAGATCAGTTATTCAAATCGGAAGATTTCACTAGTGATCCATGTACTGTTTGGCTTGATGGAATGATTTCTGAAGCAACTGCAATTCATGCATCTCATCCAAATTTCCTTAATCGAGATTTACGGCAACAAGTACTTCGCGGAGGAGAAGAAAATCCATTTAATTCTCCTTGGTTCAAAACTGTTGATTCAAGACAGAGACGTGAGCAGATTGTTTTAGATCCATCTCCTTGTATCGTTCTCGCAACAAGTGGAATGATGACTGGTGGTCCGATCTTACATTACTTACAACATTGGGCACCAAATGATAGAGCTACGTTAGCATTTGTTGGTTATCAAGCATCAAATACTCTTGGTAGGCGTCTTCAAGAGGGATATTCTGAGATTCAACTTTCAAATGATGGACAAACATACACTGTTGATGTCAATTGTGATGTAGTGACAATCGATGGTTTTTCAGGTCATTCAGATAGACGGCAATTGCTTGATTATGTCAATGCATTGAACCCTAAACCACGGAGAATAATTTGTCATCATGGAGACGATACTGTTTGTAATGAATTTAGGAAGACATTAGGCGAGACATTCAAAGTTAGAGCCGCAGCACCTCAAAATTTAGAGACTCTTAGATTGCTATAGAGGGATATCTAATTCAAATTCTGAAGGGTTAGGAAGAGAAGTAAATTCAGTTTCAGAATCGTCTTCTAATCTGTTCCAATCAGATTGCATCGATAATCGGTTTATTTGATAATTTTTAACTCGATTCCAAATCATAATTACTACAGCAGTTAACCAAAATAAGGCTGCAAGGAGTAGCGAATATGTTTCATTGATGTAACTAAGTCCACCCATTATTGCGAAAATCCATCCTGAAACGAACATGACCGCAACGAACCGCCCCCCATCTCTGTTGGAAATAGCAGCCATGGCCGGTCTACCAACCCCCTCGTTGATGAACCCGAAGGTTATCCGCCAACTATGGATTTCAGTATTGGAGGTTCAGAGCGTCGAACGAATACCCCTAGTCAAACTCAAAATTTGGGTCTTCCGTCAGGGGGATGGCTAATGACTGCAGTAGCTCCATGGGGCGAATCTGAAGAGGATGCCTTCGATCAATGTCTTGTAGAACTCGGTTTAGGAGATTGCCGTTTAGTTCAAGTTCAAGGTGCGATGTTACCTATGGGTTTCTCTCCCGAAAATCCACGTCCACTTCCTATGGGTAGTCTAGTGGAATGTCATTATTCTGTTAGTTTAGCATGGAACGGATCTACAGCTTGTGCAGGAGCCGGATGGGCAAGGTGCACCACTCCTGAGGGTGAAGAGGTGGCAATTGTAACGACAGTTTCTACAAATGAGGATTATGAAGAAACTGAATTAATGTTGAAGAGACAGATGCAGCGCCGATTGGCGAGTAGAGATTTGGAGATAATCGAACATGAAATTGCTGTTGATGAGGTTACTTCCGGAGAGGGACATCATGGAGCAGTTATTGCTGCATTGATTCTTCCTGACAGTTTAGGTATCGGGGGTCCAGTGGGACGTGCTCGTGATTTCTCTTCAATTTCAGGTGGAATACGGTCAGATTCTGGAAATTCTGGTGGCGGAAATTTCTCTTTCTAATCGAATTTATCAAACACTGTCTAGACATCATAAGTTCATGTCGGGACCTACTTGGGTTATGTTCCAATGTAGTTCATGTAAGAGATTTAGTGGAGCTCGCAAGGGACAGAAATCAATGATTTGTGGCCATTGTGGTGCCGGAAAGAAATTATCTGTAATTGAAGAATTTTCTGATTCATCATCATTGTATGAAGCGATTTCATTAGAGAATACTCCTCCAGAAATTCGAAAAGAGTTGGAGAGAGCATTGAGTCGAAAATCAAATCAAATCCCTTCTCCCAACATCGCAAATCCCGTTTCTATGATTCAATCATTTGCAAGTGATGAAGGGATAATCGATGTTCAGGGAATTATAGCCGAATTGGTATCCACTGGATTGTCGGAGAATGATAGTAAAGCACAGGTAACTGAATGGATACAACAGTCAGAAATCGAAGGGATGGTCATCAGATTATCTTCTGGTGAATTGAGACTTCTTTAGTAACATTCATGGTTAGATGGCAAGTCGATCGAAATACGGGTCCGTGGGTTAGCTTGGCCTATACTTGATGGTTTGGGACCATTAGACCCCAGTTCAAATCTGGGCGGACCCACCAGATATCAATGAAAATTATTGCAATTTGTCTTCGTCGATTTCATGTCCCATTCTTTCAAGTTTGGTTTTCAAATATTCTCTATTATCTTCTCCAATACCTACAAGTAATTCTATTCTTTCTTCTACATTTATTCCATGATATTCTAGTTGCTGAACTTTATGTGGGTTGTTACTTAGTAAACTAATTCTGGTTACACCTATAGATTGGAGAATTTGTGCTGCAATGTCGTAATTTCGAGCATCACCAGGAAGACCAAGTTTTAGATTCGCCTCTAATGTATCCGCCCCCTGGTCTTGAAGATGGTATGCTTGGATTTTGGCATGTAAACCAATTCCCCTACCTTCCTGACGAAGATAAATCAGTGCCCCCCACCCACGTTCAGAAATTTGTTTCAAGGCAGAATCAAGTTGAGGGCCACAATCACATCTCAAACTTCCGAATGCATCACCCGTCAGACATTCCGAATGTACTCGAACCAAAACAGGGTCTGGACCTACCATGTCCCCGAGTGTTAAAGCAACATGATCTAGTCCACTCTCTTCATGGAATACTCGAATCCTGAAATCTCCATGAGATGTTGGAAGACGTGCATCAGCAGGAATATTTTCATCAATACTAATTTTTATCTTAATTTTTATCCCTCCGAATTTTTTAACCTGAAAGTAAATTCACCTGCATTTTCAGTTACTGATTCTAAAATGATATTCAATCTTGCTACCAAGGCAGGTATGTCGTGTAATGTCTCAGGGTCATCTGAAATTACTTCTAAGATTTCTCCCTCATTCATTTCGTTAAGGGCCTTGCGAGCTTCATGTACTGGAACAGGGCAATAGAATCCCAGTACATCCACACGACGCACCTTGGCCATGTCTTACCGTGTAGTCTCCTATTCTTCAATCGTTC
>CAZRCY010000045.1:0-12134 GCA_964598735.1 uncultured Candidatus Poseidoniales archaeon | reverse complement strand
TCATTATCAAAGTCTTCGTCACCATCTAAGATTCCATCTAGGTCTGAATCAGGCATGCGAGGATCTAATGGACCTCGGGCTCCAATTAGTTCCAAAGACATGTTGTCTACAAGTCCTTCATTGAGAGCTCGTTCAGTGGCTGCGGTTTCCCAACCGTCAGGTAAACGGTCCCCATCAGAATCATCATTCACCGGATTTGTATCCCATCTATCGGGAACTTCTTGAGTATTAAGAAGTGAATCATTATCAATATCAAATAGACGATCTGCAGGTGAATTTTCAGCTGGATTCAATGCCCATCGTCCATTCTCAGGTACATCAAATCCACTTAAATTCATTTCACTAACAAAGTATTTCGGATCTGGTTGGCCATCTCCATCACGATCTCCACCTGATTGGAAGCCGGTTCTGAAATTGTCCCATAGCCACCCTCCTGGGCCCTTGCCACACTCAGACATTACTTCGCAACCGGGAGGAAGCCAATTACGTGTTGTTACCCATAACGAATGAGTTTTCTTATTGTCCATTGTACTGGTAACTTGCATCTCCCAACCATCAGGTTGACCATCTCCATCTGTGTCATTATTCTTGGGATTCGTCATTTCTTGCCATGGCCGTGGTACGAATAATGTCTCTGCTCCATCATTTAGCCCATCATCGTCAGTATCAGAGTTATTTGCATGTGTTACATAGTTATCTTCGCCATCTATTACTTCTTCACCGTCAGCCAATCCATCATTATCTGTATCAAACATTGATGCGTTAGTAGTGTACTCGTACAGAATGCCGTTGTATGTCATTTGATGCCCGTCAATTACCTCTACTCTATCGTGTAATCCATCTGAGTCAGTATCTTCATTAGATGCGTTAGTGGCGTGAATGTAATATTCATCCGCGTCTGTTAATCCATCATCATCTGTGTCTATTGCACGAGGGTCAGATGTTACGCGTATCTCGACAACTCCCTTCTCTACAACCAATATATCCCAACCAATTACTTCAATTCCATCTATTAAACCATCATAATCAGTATCTGCAATGAGAGGGTCGGTAGAGCGGCCAATTGCTACTCCTTCATCATTGAACTTTGATTGATACTCATCGAGATTAGTATATTTTTCAGACTCTTCAACGATAGTCATCCAGACATAAGATCTTGACTTTACTTCATTTTCAATTGTAATATCATCAGAAGTATCATCTGTACCCATATCATCTATACCATCATACAAATTTTGGGCGGGTATGGAATATACATATCCAGTGACAGGAGCCTTGAGTGGTACATTCACGTACTGACTATTTTCAACAATTTTAGCCCAAGCAACTGTAGTATTAACTGTAACAAATTGTCCAAGTTCAACCATTATTGATTCAACCTCAGCCGTACCGACCAATTGGTCGAATCTAACCGCTCCATCACCATCAACATCGTATCCATCCATGTCCGGGTCGTCTACAGAATCGTCAAATTTAGGATGTAATCCAGATGTAAACTCCCAACCATCTGGCATTCCATCATTATCTGTATCAGGATCTGAAGGATCTGTAAAGTTCTCAGGACCCCAATTAATGGCTACTTCATACTCTGCTAAATTACTCAAACCATCATCATCTCCATCAGCGAATGAGTCAGAGGCGTTTGAAGGGTTGAGAATATCGTTAAAGCAATACTCAAAACCATCGGGCATACCATCTCCATCAGTATCCCAATCACTTGGTCCATTTAGACGACCATCACCATCCATGTCTTCAGAAAACCATGAGACATCTGTAGAACTCTGTAAATTGGATGAGAAAGGACCCAACATTCCTACCAGTGCAGGATTCTGGCGAACTCCACAATGATTGTCTAGAGTAAGAGCACCGAAGGTTACCTCAACTTTATCAGATATCAGGTCATTATCACTATCGCTTTCGAGTGGATTTGTACTGTACCTTTCTTCAATATAATTATTCAAGGAATCTTCATCTAAATCCAATACAGCATCACATGAATTTCTACCGATTACTGTTAAATTATTTTTCCATTCATCTTCCCCCACTGACTGTTTAACTGATGCTATTGTATAATCATCTAGCAAAGAACAATCCCAGTTACCATCTAATGGATCGAACATTCTCAGTGTACCGGTAGGAGTTACCTCTTCGTAAGTATACTGGCTTTCCCATTTGTCGTTCAGGCCGTCCCCATCAGTATCTTTGAGATTAGGATTTGTACCAATCTCAGCTTCCTCTCGATTAGTTAATCCATCTCTGTCTGGATCGCCATCAGGGCCGTTATTGGGGTCTGGAAATGTTTCGTTTTGTTCTTGATCATCGCTATCGGGGGCATCGGGATTACCGCCTGTAATTTCATCATTTGACGCTGTTCCATCATCTAACGGATCTAATCCGTTAGAAATCTCCCAACCATCAGATAATCCATCACCATCTGTATCTGGATTTCTCCAGTCGGTTCCATACAACGTTTCTTCCATTCTATCGGAAATCCCATCATCATCTTCGTCATTTCCTTTTTCGAATGTTGATTCCTCATCGAAAATTAGGTCATCGCTAGCAGGTTCATAACCACCAACTTCAGTAGTCGAAATTCCAGAATCTACGACCGTATATGCACCTGCTAAACATAGTGTTGATACAATCGCTACAACAGCCCATTGATTATGATTTAGTGGCATATAATCACCAAGCCCTCACATGGGGCATGTTTCCCAGCATCAGTTGGGATAAAAGGTTTCACAGAACGTGATCAATTATATTTTGCTAAATTTAGGCAATTTCTCTTCGAGATTTTAACGTAATTTCAATACTATTCCCCTCGATAGACTTTACACAAACCATCCCCAGTATACCGTTATTTCTTTGCCATGCGTCAAGAATAATTCCTGTAACTATGGGCCATGGAACATAAGCTTTGAAACTAATTGTCAGATTACTGTTGAAATTTGTTGCTGAGATAAATTTACCATACCCATCAGATTCAATTCTGTTGTCAAACCAATTTTTTATTTGATCGTAATTATCAATCAGATACCTTTGATTTTCACGTGAACAAGCATTAACAGATGCCATACAAACAATATGGTCAAGTTCATTGGTTAACTCATTAAATTCGATTAAAGGATCATCTACTTTTTGGCTCGGAAGCTCTTTCAATGTATTATAAAATTCAAAAAATACTTCTGTTGGAATTATACTAATAGCCAGTCCATCTCTTGTTGGGCATCCAATTCCATTGTCAATATTTAATGTAAATTCAGATGGAAATCCGTCTTCAATCGAAAGTACATTTTCGTTATTGGTTGGAAAATTAATTTCTTCGAATGTAATGGAAGCATTTGACCCCCCATCATCTCTCCATTGATATCTTAATGATTTACCGAGTAAATATTGCAAAAACGAACCAACTTCCCCTACCTCTAATGAAACCATCAACGGTCTTTCTATGTGGAACGAATAAGGCCAGTTTACAGGGGTAACAATTCCTCTTCCCAAAAGAGTACGATCGTGTGCCCATTTCTCAAATGATTGAATAATTTGCTTAGTAGTTGACTTTCGAAATACACCTCGTTTAGGAGTCCATTTAGAGTAGTTAATTCTAGTCCAGTAACTTAGCGAAGAATGAGCTAAACGACGGGCTAATGTCGAATCAGCAAGTTTTTCCAACTGGTCAATGAAATAAATTAACCACTCATTTTTTACTATGAAAACATTACCAATTTCATCGTGAATAATTCCAGTTGAATTCGAATTTTCCATCCGATTTAAAATCGGATGTTTGTCATATTCAACAATATCATGTTTATTCACTATTGGCATGTTATCTTTCCGTCACAGATCCTCGCCTAAATTTGACATTCAAGTCTCCAGGTGATTTTTTAGTCATTTTAGGAGGCCCTTTCACATTCGGTTTTTGTGAAGGAGCTTCTGTTCTATGCATTGGACGATAATGAACAGAACCAACCAAACGTTCCATAGCAGGTATATCAGAATTGTATGGTTTAGGGCGTCTCAGCCACCATCGATTAGGTAGGGGTTGGGTTCGTGGCAAATCACTATCCCTGAGTGATTTCATACGTTCAACCATGAATGATTTCCATGCACGTTCCCGCATTGGTCTATTTCTATCAATTAACCATAATGGCAATCCAACATCGAAAATAATTCCTCCTACTTCAACTAAAATTCCACTCATTAACAGATGATTACCGATGGGAGCACGACTAGGATCTCCAACAACCTGATTTTTCCTGAACCTATTTGCCATCATTACCATCAATGGTTGATTTCGATGTTTAACTTCTCTTCCAGCCTGTTTTTTGAATCGAACTACTGCTCCATGACATAGGAATAATATCAATGATACAAAGCCAGCGTATTGACTATTACCGGATTCTAATAATATAACAGCACCAATACTTAACCACACTAATGGTAAGAGTGCCCATCTTACAGCAAGTTGAGCAAATGAGATGTTAATATGAGGGGGAACCATTCTCTCGACTGCTTCGTGTGCAACAGCCAATGCGTTTGCGTTTAATGCCTCGTCCATACCACCTTTCACTGCTAATCCAACGTAAGCGTTAGCAGGAGCTTGGTCTAACCATGGCTTCTTTTCTGCAACTGAGCCTACCGCTAATGCAACTTCAAATTCGTTCACATCTGCTTTAAGACCTAGAATCGATGATAATGCCATTACACGAGGATCTTCAGGAGAAACTTGCTGAAGATCCCTGAATATTTCTAAGGCGTCATGCCACTCTCCTATGTCTAAAGAGCATAATGCTGATGCTATTCTGGCTCTTACACTATTTGGATATCTTCTTACTAATCCGACTGCTAATTGTAGAGCTTCTTCAGATCTTCGTTGAGCACGCAATTGGGCTACAGATGATATTAATGCGATATGGGCGAGTCTATTCCTATGAACATGTCCAATTTCGCTTATTGGGTCCCATGACTCTAATTTAGATTGTAATTCCTTGATATGGTCAATTGTTGCTTCATTTTCCCAATCATACAAGTCGTCATCAGTAACTCTATCTGCCCAAGGATCTAACCATTCGGATACAAATTCTACTAACTCTGGTTCCTCATCATTATCATCCATAATCAGTCCTTTCAGTGTAACTTTGGCTGCATCTAATCGTCTTGATGCTATATGTCCAACAGCAATAATCATTCTGGCTTCATCATCTTCACCACCTTGTTGAGCAAGAACGGTTTTGGCAGTCTCAATTGCGTTTGGCCATAAACCACGCATTGCATATTCGAACATTCTAGCTCGAGTTCTTTCTAATCTCAATAAACTCTCATCCGCAGATATAGAATCGGTTTGGAATCTTCTGAGGGTAGCAATATCATCGTCAACTGCTGCTCGTAAAACATAATCCCTTATCCAGTTACCACTAACGGTTCTTGCTGCTCCACTTCTTCTCTCATCTGGAGCTAAATCAAATTTGGTAGTTCCGACTGTATTCCATCTTCCAATGGAAAGAAGCCAAGTCAATATGAAAACGCCCTGTCCAACTGCTATGAAATTCCAAGTTTCTTGGAGTAACATTAACTCTACTTGAGAGGAGGTCAAGAATTGAGAAGAGTTGGCATATGGCATTAACTCAGCCCACTCTTTGTACACTTGCATAATTAGTAATAATACCGAGTAACCGGCAAACCCAGCTAATCCAAAAGCGATAATTCTTGATTGAACAATGCTTTCTGCCCTTATTTCTCTGGGCTGACCAAGGACTACGCCGCCAATACCTCCTATAACCTGTCCTCCAAGGAACAGGTTTCGTATCATTTCAAAAATCAGTGCTAATCCAACTACGGACACATTCAGCATCAAATACCCTGCTAATACCAATGAAAGACTCTTCAAATCTACCAATCTACTTAGAAATTCGTTACCTTCTACAAATACCAGTAAACTATTCCCGATTATACCGCCTAAATCAAGAATGAATCTTAGATTATCTGGGTTCTCTAGACGTGTCCATGCTAGTGTTATTATTCCATTTACTGCTGCAAGTGGCATTGTGCCCAAGAAAATTACCAGTATTGCAGAATTGAATCTCTTGATTATTGATGGTTTGTCCGGATCAATTGGAGTGGGGTTACCACGAATCGTACGGTACTTATTTCGAACTAACATGTTCCAAGATGCGCCCATAATTCGTCCATACGCGACGATTGTTGGAAGCATGAAGACCAAAAGTCCCAATGAAATCCATTCAATCATAATCAATACCCTATTGATTTCAATTCTATCCGAATTAGACACCCATCTCCCATACTTTTCTTCTTCAACCTCTTGTGTTACAGGATCAGTAATTAGTTGAGATTGAGAATTACATGAATCTTCATCAAAAACATAAATCACAGTAAGTGGTGAATGTATGCCTCTCGTATCAATACACACGAATGAATTCATAGAGGTATCGTAATTGAATTCACCCGGTCCAGACCATTCGTCTCTCATTGAATCAACTGTGTCATCCACTACAGAATTATATTCTGTAAATCCAAAATAGGCTACTGGGATTATTAAAACAGTAATTACGATACCTACACTTAATACATTTAGAAACCATTCTTTCAAAGTAACTATTGAATCAGCAGCACTTTTTCTAGAAATTTGAGCGTAGAGAGAGATAAATGGTGATAGTACAATTGGTAGAGCTAGTAATAATCCAGTTATCAACAATACCGGTTGGTAATATGTTGGTCCACGATTCCAGATTAAAGAATCATCTACTACATCTGTAACAATAATTAATATTCCAGCCATTGCCATTAGATATAGTAAAACACCGATTAATACTGGTCTTGGTTTTATGATTTTCAAAGCATCAGAACGATTTTTTGTTAATCTATGAACCTCATAAAATCCGTCGTCTATTTCGAATGCAACCTGTAAATTAGATAATGAACTAGGTAGTAAAAATCTCCATAGTAAAAGACTTGTAATTATACCAACTATAATTGGTAACATCAAATCGAGATTAAGTCCACCGGTACCGATAATGACAACTTCTTCAGCACTAACAAGTGTGGGCATGAATGTCAATCCAACGAAGGTCAGCACCCAAACCGCTGGCCTCATAATTGTACGGCGGGGTATTCACCAATTAATCGATTCCCTGCATCAAGTATTCTTGAGGAATCTTTCAATCCTATCGAAAGCGTCATGGAGAGTGTCCGGATCTGCTAAGTGAACTAATCGAATGTGTCCTGACCCCAGTTCCTTACTGAATCCTGATCCGTGAACAAGCAATACTTTTTCCTCTTGAAGTAAAGACAATACAAACTGCTTATCATCGTTTTTCCATCTCGGATGAGTAATTCTGACAAACATGTAAAATGCACCACCTGTAGGTGAAACTTCTAGGCCATCCATCGAATTGATTCTTGAAAGTGCAATCTCTCTTCTTTCTGCAACTATGCGCCTATATTCATCCATCCAACCCCTGTCATTATTGAGGCCTGCTAAATATCCCATCTGAGCGGGTGTGGATGCACATAACCTTGATCTTAGCAATCTTTCAATTGCATCTTTAACCTCGAGTAGAACTTTTGTTGGATCGTGTAAAGCCATATAACCAATTCTCCAACCAGGAGCATAGTATACTTTTGAAACTCCATTCAACGTAATTACTGGTACTGATGAAGATCTAGACGCAATTGAAACTTGGTGACCAGTGAAATCTAGACCATCATAAATTTCGTCTGCTACAATCATGCAGTTAGGATAATCTTGAACAATGGAAATTACTTGGTCTATTTCTTCTGATGTCATTACATTTCCAGTCGGATTGTTCGGATTAATGAGTACTAACATTCGTACATCATCACTCATGCGATTACGAATATCATCTATTCTAACTCTCCATGAGTCATCTGGATCCAACATGTACTCTTCTGTAATTGCACCTGACATCTGAGGATATGCCATGTAAGGAGGGTAATGAGGGCCGGGGGCGAGTATACGATCTCCCTCTGAGAGCACTGCAGAGAAAATAATCTGTAATGCCTCTGTTACCCCATGAGTGACATATACATCGTTAGAGTCACAATTCCAACCTTTAGAAATTTCATCTAATGAAATAGCTTCGCGTAACTCTTGGATACCATAAGAACCAGAATATCCATTGTGGCCAGATCTCAAGGATTCTACATATGCATCCACCATATGCTCTGGAGTAGACAAGCCAGGATATGCTATCGGGTCACCAATATTCAGTTTCAATATTTGATGACCTTCCGCTTCAAGTTCCATTGCAGGAACAACGACATCACGTATTGCATATTCTATCGATTTCGCTCGAGTCGAGGATGGAATCAAGACAGATCCTCCAATTTATGGCCGGCCATCCCTAAAATAAATTCAAAGTGGTTCTGCTCAACTTTCTGGACAGAAAGTCGTTGGCCTCGTCTCAGCAAAGCCATATCTTCTAATTCAGGTGCATCTCTTAAGTCGGGCAATGACACAGTTTTCTCAAATGTCAATACCGGCTCAATATCTACCATAAACCACCTCGGATTTTCGGTTGTAGACTTTGAATCATAGTATTTTGAATGAGAGTCCCATGAAGTAAAATCGGGGTATCCTTCTCGGCTAACAACAGCAACCCCTGCTATGTGAGGAGGCTTACAATTCGAATGATAGAACAACACATAATCTCCTTCATTTAATTCGTCTCTCATCATGTTTCTGGCTTGATAGTTACGAACACCGTCCCAATGAGTCCATTCATCTTCTACTAATTGACTCCATGGATACACATCAAGTTCAGACTTCATCAACCAATACGCGACCATATATTCACCTCGGGGGGCTTAATGTTTGAAAATGTTGCATATAATCACCAAGCATCTTCCCCAGGTAGTTGTGCATCTAAGACTCCTGAATTACTAGACTTACCTTTACTTAATCCGATTTTTCTAGTCATGGCTGTAGATCCTCCGGTCAATCCATAGTCTAACTTAACCATTAATGCATAAATCGCAGGAAGTAATAGTAACGCACTAATTGCGGCGAAAATCAGTAAAATCATTATTGTATAGATAAACGGCTTAATCGCTGGGATTGGAATCAACAACGCACAGGCTAAACCTGCTAAAGTACAACATGCTGCTTCAACGAGTGACATACCAGTAGAAGATGCTGCTACTCTGATAGCATCTAAATCTCCACCTAATTCTCTAACTCTATTCGCGATATGTATAGAGAAATCTACCCCTACTCCAACCAGAATAGAGCCAATCATTACTGTAACCAATGAAAGTTCAACATCCATTGTATCCATCACCATCCATTGCATTGCAACTGTAAAAACTACAGGAAGGGTTGTTAAGAATGCATAATATCCATCTCTGAAAACAAATCCAAGTGTTAGTAGAGTAAACAACAATGCAAACAGTAAGGATGTCCACTGGGAATCCACAATTTCGGCATTTACGGCAATAGTAACAGATGCTACCCCACTCAGGTCGTAAGCGGTAATATCTCCTTTTCGATCTTGGGCAGAAAATCGATTGACCTCATCAACAGCTTGCTCGGTTGATTTAACATCCATGAAGGGCATATCAACATACACCAAGGAGCGTTCATAATCTGATGAAATAAATAACTGTCTTGTCTCGACAGTCAATGATTCATAGAATACGTAGAGGAGGAAATTTTGTGCTTGTAAGCCTCCATTTTGATCTTGAGCATCCAACAATTGTAATGCTTCCCAAAATGTTGCATCTTCAGCTGCCTCCCGGCCAAATACCAATTCTGCAACATCCTTAATTGGTTGAGGCGCTGCATCCGGAATATTATCTAATAATTCATATCCACTAGCATTCACCGACACGGAAATTGATTTCATTAGAAATACAACACTAACTGCTGTAGTTTTATTCACAAGATTTACATCTGCTTCTAATTGGTCAATTCCTTGAAGATTCTCAAATGGATCGTCTGCATCCACAGCAAAACTCGGTGTCGCACTTATGTCTCCTTCAACTAGAATAAAACCAGCCTGTCCGGCATTAAATTCATCTGAATATTGTTTCATTTTCCGTACAGCAGCATAATCTTCGAACGGACATTCAGGATTATTTTCATTACAACTTTCATCATCAGGAGCCATTTCAAGTAATTCGATATTTTCTTCGACATTCGTTCTGTTATACATCGCAGATACTAACATGACTACTAAGAATAATGAAAGGGCTATCTTTGCATAATTTACGGGCCCATTTACGGCTGTTTTGAACACGCCAAGAGGAGGGTGACTTGGTTTATTCAGGTCTAGCAATATTGTCAAATTTGGAACCATTAGCATTGTCATGATGTAAACAACTACAATTCCTAATGATAGGCCATACCCTACGGTTTGAATTGGTGCCATAGGTGTTGATACTAAAGATAAAAATCCAATAATCGTAGTTACTGCTGATAAAAATACAGCACGACCAGTTGATTGTAATGCTTCAGCCATTTTATCTTGGGGTGTCCCTGATGATTCAGCATACCGGTTTGTTATATGTAACCCATATGAAACGCCTAGTGCAAGAACAATTGGCCCTACAATAATTACCGTCATCGTCACTTCGGCATCACTCCAACCAATTAATCCCAGTGTGATCCAGACAGAACACAAAGTTGGTAACCCTGAAATTACGACGACCTTGAATCCTTGTATTGGACGAATCCTACCAGTTTGAAATATGTCACAATGGAATAAAAATAGTACAAGAGCAACAGCAACTATACCGTATGGGAATATTTGCCAGAATAATTTGAATGAATATTCTGTTACTGAGTTTGTAATAGGAACTGGACCTGTCAATGTCATATCAAGACTAAGATTTTCCCAATCATTTTCAATACCTAAACGATCAATGTCGGCTTGTGTATTAGCGATTAGTTGACCTATTGGATAGTCATCAATACCATCTCCGTCCTTGTCTAAATTCTGACTAATAAAAACAATAATTACTGCTCTATTCCAGAATTTAGCTTTCTCAGCTTCTTCGATTGTTCCGTTGTCATTAGCATCAAAATCAACAGCATTCACCAATTTCGATTGAGCATTCTCTGGTAATTCCCCAACTATTCTATCAATAGTATTTTGATTCTCAGGGATTGCATAATTTCCTAATATGTCTTCATTATCATCTATCGATTCATTGAAATCTTCACTTAAATCTTCATTTCCTGTAGCAGTTGCCAAACCGCTGAAGAATGCTTTAGAAACACGAACTACACTGCTGTTAACTTCTTTTATAACGGTAGATATGGACAAAATTGCAATTACATTATCTTCTTCTCCCCTATCTTCTGGATGCACATTCAATCGTCTTTCAACTTCATCCATTTGTTCTAGGATGGTATAGTTGGTAACATTCGTCATCTCTGATTCGACATATATTACCATCACATTCGTTGTCCAATTTTTCTGAACCCTGGCGATATCACCGGTGATGGGGCTATCTTCGGGCAAATAGACTTCCAAATCGCCGTTTACATTTAGTGACGGATCTTCAGAACAACCTGCACCATACCATTGTTCTCCTTCTACATTATCATCTGAACTTGACCAACCTCTCCTGCAGTCATTCATACCAGATTCTAGTCCAACAACAAATGTCAGTAAAACACAACCTAATACCGTGATTAGGGGAAACCTCGTAAGCATACTAGTTGCCGACATAGAAGATAATTCTCTTTTCAATTTTCCAGGCGCGGCTATCACTGCATCAATGGTAGCCACTCTATCAAATGACTCAAATCGATTTCGTATAGAATCTGCTACACTTAGTTTGTCAGAATCATCTGAAAAATCAGCGGAATTGGGTACCTCTTCATCCCCTGACACTAACTCCACCACCCCCTACACTGCTTAGAGGCGTTTGAACACTGCGCTTTACTGTGATATTCTCAGTTGATTATTTCGCAATCGTCAAGAATGTAACCTTTCACCGATATACGGTGATGACATGGGTCGGCCCCGTATCGAAGAGAAACGTTGGTCAATAGATCTCGAAAAGAAAATTCAAGAAAATCATTATCTTGAAGATAATAAAAGATATTCTTTTAATCCAAATTCCGGTAAAGAAATCTTCGTAATTGATACACC
>CAZRCY010000044.1:0-12198 GCA_964598735.1 uncultured Candidatus Poseidoniales archaeon | reverse complement strand
CCACTGGATAATTTGAGAACCTGCTTCCTTCTATCTAGCAATTTAATACCACTCAAAAATCCACCAATATTTGCTAACTTCTTCGCACCTTGGATTATCTTTGAAGAGACTGCTTCGCCAAGCTCTGCCTGTTCAGCTAACTCTGTTGGACTCATTACTGCAATTGCTAGCAAGTCATCAAAACCTGCTTCTTTCAATTTCTCTGCTGTCGCTGGACCAACACCAGGAAGATCCTCGATCGTTGCCTCCTCTTCCTCTTCCATCTCGACCATTGGAATTTCTTCCTCTTCGCCGTCCATGTTCGTTTCGCTTTTTTTCTTACTTGCCATAGGTTTCCATCTCCTTGTATTCACCCTTACCCAAGATTCGGCAGTATATGAAGAAATGATGGGGGCATCTTGAATTATGTCTAACAAAATCTGACATTCAATCTTATCAGTATGGTCTTTTTTCACTTTCAGTTCTAATTCAGTGAATCCCGAAACTGTATTCAGAACAACACTAACGCTGTAGTCTCTTGATTTACATTCTCATTATCAACTGAATCTCCAATAATTAATTCCCATCCGCCAATCATTGGCATTTCTTCATTATGTGTCCACGTATATGATTGCCCTTCTTCGATTACTTTAGTATGAGTCGCTATAAGTTCACCAGATGGATCAAACAATTGCCAAGTAATTTCTACATTATCAGGAGGAGGGATAGCGAGCGCATTTTCTACATTGGTTATTGTTGAGGAAATTTCTAATTTTACTGGACTTTGAATACTATTAATATTCATTGAATCAATATGTAAATCAGCAGGTTCGTCCACCCCAGTAGGGCTAGTTTGATTCAGATGAAATGCTCCATTGAATGAAATTATTAATTCTTCACTGGCAGTATTTCCTCCTGAGTCATTTGCACCTGCGCGGGACTGAAAAATCCCATATGAAACATAATCTCGTGACAATATCTTAGAGTCGGCTGCATTTGTTGAAATTCGTTGCGTTCCATCCCCTGGTTCTAACCAAAATTCTGTGAGAGCTCCTCCCGATGATTCAGTACCTGTGAAATCAAAGGACACCTGCATTCCTTCTATTGATGTGCCATTATTCGCGTCTTTGACAAAATGAAGGGTTCCTGAAGCCCCCTCCATGTCCACCGATATCTGGATGAGTGAAGACTCTTCATCTGCTCCTATACATCCTGAAAATAGGAACGAGCAAGCCAGCAATAGGGCGATGAACTTGTCTCGCATGAGGGTTAATTCTGAAAGAGATAGATAAGACCCTCGATGAATATAAAGTGGTAGCGAGGGATGGATTTGAACCATCGGTCTCCGGGTTATGAGCCCGACGGGATAACCAGACTACCCCACCTCGCTACCTAGCCCGAATCTAGACACGTATAAGAAATCGATAGTTGAATATCGACGGGTTGATGGACTAGAACTGAAATTTCGTATTAATGACAGGCGACCTTCTTATCCAGAACACGACGATGGTCCTTCCAAATCGGATTGTAGAAGGTGATTTACGTGTGTCAAATGGATCAATAAAAACCATAGCCGCTCAAGGTGGGCTGGTTCCCGAACCTCATGAGTTGGTTATTGATGGCACAGGATTACACCTATTGCCCGGAGCAATCGACCCTCATGTCCATTTCCGTGATCCAGGTAATCCAGAAAAAGAAGACCTTGAGAGTGGAAGTAGGGCGGCTGCTGCAGGCGGTATCACAGCATTTCTAGACATGCCAAATACTGTACCAAATGCAACGAAATTATCGGTACTTCAAGATAAGTTTCGTAGAGCTGCAAAAAAATCTGTAACTCATAGTGGATTCTTTATCGGAGCAACTCCTACCAATTTAGATGATTTAATCGATGCCGTTGGTACACCGCAAAAACCCAATAATTCAGGAGTCTGTGGAATCAAAATTTTCATGGGCAGCAGCACTGGGGATTTACTTGTCCATGAACAGAAACATCTTGAGGAAATTTTTGCGAATACAGGGGGCATCATAGCAACTCATGCTGAAGATGAAATAAGACTCCAATCACGTATTGCAGAATTTAGTCATAGATCCGATATAGCAGCACATGCCGAATGTAGAGATGTCGAATGTGCTCTATTAGCAACAAAACGAGCGTCTGGTTTAGCCAAGGATTACGATCATCGCCTACACATTGTTCACCTAACCAGTGGATCTGAAGCCGATTGGTTGGCCTCGAATAAGGGCGATTTGATAACCACAGAAGTTTGTGTTCAGCACCTTACTTTCGATCAAAATGATGTCGAGGAAAGAGGAGTTCGTTTACTAATGAATCCACCTATTCGGTATACCGAAGATAAAGAGAAATTATGGAGACGCCTCAAAGATGGAACTATTGATTGTGTTGTTACTGATCATGCACCTCACACTTTGGAAGCAAAATCAGTTGGATATCCAAAAGCACCGGCTGGAATGCCAGGGGTTGAAACTTCATTACCTCTAATGTTAACACATGCAATTGATGGGAAATGCAGTGTATCTGATGTCGTGCGCTGGATGTGTGAAGGACCAGCGAAGGTATACAATATAGAAAATAAGGGCTCACTCATCGAAGGATACGATGGTGATTTGACACTTGTTGATTTAGAAACACATCGAATGATTACAGATGCAGATACCTGGACAAAAGTTGGTTGGACCCCTTACGATGGATTTGAACTCACAGGACTACCAATGTGGACCATTGTTGATGGAATACCTGTACACAGTAGAACAAAGAATGGTATCTTCAAAGGAAAACCATTGGTTAAACCAGGTGAGACAGGTCGGAGTCTAAGTTTCAGATGATTCAGCAACCGGTTTAGCACCACCATCTGAAGATGTAGTAGAAGATTCTGTATCGGAACTGTACGTTGCAGGATCGTCCTCAGGTAAATCCACAGTAACGACGTGAGAGAGATTGTCGGTCAAGTGAACGGTCATTCCTGCTGAAGAGATTGAGTAAATATAGTCGCCCATGAAGATAGATCTTCGAATATCTGTATTAGAATACCAATATTCTTGGACGCCATTTCCGTATAGAGAAGAATGATCTACTTCCCCGTGTGCAGTCAATGATTTATTTTCAATATCTACATTGACTAATTTCAACATCGAAACAAATTCATAACCATAGTAAGTGTATGTTCTACCATTTTCTACAACCGTGTCGTAAACCCAACGGTGAGTAGAGAGGGGTACGGCAAGTAGATTTTCGGGAGCCCAATAGTTGAATGCCTTATGCTCATATGTTGCTTCTGACCATGACCATGACCAACCACATGAACGAATATCAGCACAATTATCATCTAAGTATCCCGGAGATAATGAGAGAGAATCTGCCAAACTTGGATTCTCCAAATCACTTACATCGAATAGACTAATCTGAGTTTGAGACCAATCAAGACCAAATCCATCATCTCCTGCGGGGCCAATTCCAATAGTTAGAAGGAGATCTTTATTCAAAGGATGAATGTAAGTAGAAACACCAGGCACCTCTAATTCTCCAAGAATTGTAGGATTACTCGGATCTGAAAGATCTATGGTCCACAACGGATCGATATTTCGAAACGTTACGAGATAACCTATTTCTCCGACAAAACGAGAGCTCCAAATTCGCTCACCACAAGCAATATCATTGATTTCTCCAATCACATTTAGAGTGCCTTCACCATCATCTTGTAGTACAGTTACATGATTTGAGGGGCCAAGACAATCAGGAACCTCAGGTTCAATTATAATTTCATCCGTTTCTCCGGAAGCAACAGAATCAACTGCAACTGCAATATCTTCCATGACCTCAACTGCAGTCATCCACCATCTACCCCAATTATCAGATGTAGAAGCAACCCGAATACTTCCATTGTATTCAGAAATAGAGAATTGATCCTGAACATCACCCTTTACTCGCCCGGAACCAATGTATTCAGTATTGGCTGGTTCGGAGATATCGAAAGCATGGATGTTAGTCTCATCTTCATAGATATCATCTATGCCCCAATACCACCACCAATCATTTGCCGGTTCAGCAAGTACCATCATATCGCCAGAAGCATATACATTAACCCAAGATGATGCTATATGGTCTACCTGTAAAGTGGACTCTTCTTCAAATAATCCAATTGTCGCAATAGTTGTGAATCCTCGTGTCATAACATCTTTGGCTGAAGAAAATTCACTGCAGTCTCCAGCAGTTACTGCATGAGTAAAAACGCCATCACTTGTTCTTTCATGAATTTGAGGAGAGAAATCTTCCAAAGATAAACCGTCTACAAGGTTCCTATTATGATCGATTGCTTTAGTAACTGATTGATTCCAAATATCCATTCGTTCATATCTATCATCTAATTCCCAGTATGATGTGGGTAATTCTGGATATGTCAGTAAACCATCGATGTAAGTATGTGCATGAGTAACACTCCTCACAGTATTGTTAACTAACCTAGAGGTGTGATAATAGCCCTCAATATATATCTCACGTTCTATTTCAGGAGTGGTTTTGTTTGATACATCAATAACTGTATATTTTACTAAATTTGGAACCCTATAATCATAATACCCCCATTCATTAAGTTCATCAAATGCCATGATATTTCGGAGTACATCATCAGAATCTAGATTCCAGTAATATACACTTGAAACAATTACCAATCGATTCTCATCTATCAGCATTTGTGAAGGAGACCCTTCAAGACTCATGTTAGATATCATCTCTAATTGTCCAAATTCAGGAACGCCAAGGATTACCAACTTACCATTATTTATGACATATATCCATCGGCCATCTGTCTTCAAAAAATCTGCCTCATCTACTCCTTGTTCCTGATTGTTTGTTCCAGAAAAATCTGTACCTGCAACAGGCCCTCCGTTGTCTGAACTAGACTCACTGGAACCAATTGAAGGACTGCTAGTAGTAGAATCTACACTATCTTCCATTACTGCTCCTTCTGCAACCCCATCAAACATTATCTCATCACCTCCTCGAAAATAATAATTGTCAGTCCAATGCCAATACGCATTTTGATCTAACGATACTAAGGATTCTTCAAACACAGCTGCTTGAAGATCGTTGAGAAGGTCATCACAAGCATCATATTGCATCAACCCTGGAGAAGAACGGGTTCTTTCTCCCAAATCTAAGGAAGGATAATCCTTCTCTGCATCCGTAATGGAATCCACTACATCATCAAATGCTTGCAGGCATCCAGAAAGACCACACGTTAACATAATCAATGTCAACATAAATGCACTGAGACCTCGGTTCATATCAGTTCCAATGCTCGAATCATTATGAAGCCCTTGGTTACAGGTTTGTAATCAACTCAAAAAATAGAGGACGAGCAAGATTCGGACGCGGATTGAAGAACAACACCTACCTTTGAAGGACTGAATACCATGGGAGCTGCCGACGAAGATGTGGATGCGCTCGCTGAACAATTAGATGAAGACGAGAAGATTCGTAACTCTGCAAAAACAGTTATTGAGACATGTATGCAATTAAGAAGTCATGAGAATTTATTGATAATTACTGACCCTAACACCGCTGAGATTGGACAAGCACTGTACGAAGCAGGTTCTCAGATTTCCGATCGTGTTCTAATGGTAATGATGCCGAGTACTCATCGGCATGGGCAAGAACCACCGTCTCCTGTTGCAGATTTAATGAGGAGACAGCATGTTGTAATTGCAGCAACAAGATATTCTCTGACACATACTAGAGCAAGATTGGTTGCTTCCAAGGATGGGGCTCGTATTGCAACAATGCCTGGAGTCTCTCGCACCATGCTTATTGAAGGAGGAATGACTGCTGATTTCGATGAGTTACAAAGTCATATTGCTAGTATGGCAAGAGTGCTAAGAAAACATAGGAACATTACCATCTCAAGTCAAAAAGGTGAGTCATTAGAATTTTCAATCGCAGGAAGATGGAATCTTGAAGATAATGGGATTTGTAATCGTCCGGGGCAAGTAACTAATCTACCCGCAGGTAAAATCTTTGCAGAGGTTAAACCCGAAAGTGTAACCGGTGTCATAAAAATCAATGGAACCTGGGACTCAGCGTCACTTCCTCAACCGATTTCTATACTTGTTGATGAAGGGAAGATTGTAGATATTCAAGAATCAAATAAAGGAGATTTGAATGAACAAATCATAGAATTTATTGATGAACGAATGGACTCAATCAAGATAATTGAATTCGGATTTGGAATGAACCCTAAAGCCAAGATTTCAGGAAGTGCTCTAGAAGATGAAAAGGTGCTAGGTAGTTGTTATATTGTTCTTCAACAGCCTGCTACCAGACGAACTCATGAACTAAGAGCAACCGGAATTTTAACTGATGCAACAGTGAGTCTAGGAGATAAAACTCTAATTAAAAATGGCAAATTCAAAAATTAATCATATTAACCTGACAGAACATACTGGACAATGACGCCAATGATGTTCAACTCCAATTCCACATGATGAACAGTAGACTCCAGTTTGAATTGTTGAGCGAATACCAGGGAAACCCCCACCTCTTACTTTCCCATTTCCTGCTGGGCGAGAAGGGACCGAAGGCGAAGGTTGGGCTGCTCCAAACGTGGGTTGACCTTGTGAAATCGGACCAAAAGTTGGACTGCTAGATCCCCCAAATGAGGGAGAAGAGGTTCTGGCTGAACCTATCGGAGCCCTAGCAGGAGCAAGTACAGGAGGAGAAGATTCTGAATGAGGAGGTGATGAAGGAGGATTAGGAGTTGGAAGTGCTTGGGTTTCTGCTGCTGCAAAAGCTGAACCTAGAACATCTTCTGTGGGGCTAACTTGCTGATCACTAGATTCTTCTTGGATGTATTCGGTTGGTTCTGATGATGGTGAAAAGGCAGCAGCTAATTCATCTTGAACAGGAGGCGTTGATATCTCAGAAAATTCTTCAGTAACTGTCTCTTCTATTTGCGATGATGTTTCAACTACTGCAACGGGAACATTAGATGGAGCAGACTTAGGTAGATCGTTAGGCGCCTCTATTACTTTCATAGCCACATTGGTAGTACCTAACACAGACAAACCTCCAACTTCAAGCGAATTCTTAGCCTTGTTCAAAACCTGATCTAATTGATGATGTAAAGCAATCAAGCGGACTCTATTAGCATCAGGATTCCTAACCATTTCATCGAAGGCTGCCAGATACAAATCAAGTTCCTTAACTCCTCCAATAGTATGCCCTACGGCAAACATTTTCAGTAATCTAAATGGATCATTAAAGGCATTAATTGCACTTTTTTCTTCTTCGGGTATATTTGGATCGCTTCCTTGATTCCCTTCTGAGTCTTCTTGCCCAAGATATAGTCGAAGCCCATCTGTCATTGTAAAAATCTCAAACGGCCCCGAAAGAAGATAGTAAATTTCACCTGATTCACACTCTAGTCTCTCGGAAACAACATCAAAATCAAAGGAATCTGTCAACAATAGATCACTTGTAAGAGTTAAAAATTCACCCAAACCATTGAGACGGTCTGTTGTGTTTAACCTCATAATTAATTCAGAGGTCTTGGTAACTCCAAAGTAAGCAGATGTCTCATCGACATCTATTCCATCAGAAGGAAGAGCTGCGCCTTCAATATCAGCCTCGCTCATGTACTCTCCCCTATCTTCTCCGAACTATTCCACTTGAATAATCTATGGAAAACCCCATCATCGAGATGCATCAAGAATATACTTCGATTGATCTGCCGACCATCCATCACCTCTTTGGAGACGTCTTAGTATTTCTCTATCCTCAGAACCAGAAGAAATCATCGCCTTTGTATTTTCTATTGACGAAGAATATGCATCTTTGTCTTCATCTTGGAATAATACATTCCAATCCTTGGATTCAGAAAGTGAAGGAGTTACTGTTTTCTTTACCTTCTTAGTTGACTTTGGTACTTTAGTAGTCTTAACCTGACGTGTACGAATTTCAGAGTCATCAGTACCTGTTACCACGGCAGAAGTTCTTCTTACACGTTTTGTTGGTTGAGTAGCTTTTCGAGGATCAATTCTCTTAGTACTTACCCTTGGAACCGATTCCACATTTACTGGTGAAGAGGTCCTACGAGAAGGAGCAGGTGACCTACTAGATGGAGGAGTATTCCTTGACGGTGGTGAACTCTTCTTGTTAGGGAGACCTGACGATCTAGTAGGCGGGCCTGCACGTGAAGGTGGCGAACCGGAAGGAGGACCTTTTGCCCTATTACTTGCCACTGAGGCTCTACCAAAATTATCTGATAATGAAGAATTATTCATTGGAACAAAGTCGTCTTCATCATCATCATCATCATACCACTCATCTTCATCATCATAATCGCTCCTTCCAGAGATAAATCGTAGGGTAATGACAATCAAGAGTAATATTCCAAGAATCCCACCTGCCATAATTCCAATCGATGCAAAATCAGTTGATTCAGATTCGCCTTGATTCGATACCAATTGATCTGAAGTACAGCCATTTGAATCTACAAATACTCCAGATGGGCTGTCTGAACATTGATCATTCGAGTCATAGACCCCGTCTCCATCTGTATCTGTCTTATCTACATACGGACAACCTATTCCTCCCTGTCCGCCATTACCATCATTTCCATTTTCTACACCTGGTATGTCAGGACATATATCGGCATTAATTCCATCTAATTCATCACCAAAACCGTCACCATCACGATCTCTCCATTGGGATGGTTCCGAAGGATATGCATCGGCTGTCCCAATTGGAGGTACTGGATTAACCGAATCTGGATCTGACCATCCATCACCATCTCCATCTGGACAACCATCACGATCTTCGGTAGATGTACCTGATACAGATGGACATTCGTCTGAATCTACACCTTCTAAATTATCTCCAAAACCATCACCATCACTGTCCAACCATTGCGTTGACTCTGTAGGGAAAGCATCGTCCTTGTCATCTATACCATCACCATCAGAATCAACACCTGCCAAAACACAACCTTCGTCGTCCACGGCTGCTCCCAAGGTAGTTTCAGGACAAACATCTTGATCATCAGTAATTCCATCCTCATCTGTATCTCGTTGATAGTCAGCACACCCGTTAGTATCTACAGAAGCGCCTGAATTTGTATCAGAACATAAATCATCAATATCTCGAACACCATCATCATCTGAATCTGCATTGAGTTGTTCGTTACTGCAACCATTTGAATCAACAGATTCTCCAGAAGGTGTATCTGGACAAAGATCGACTGGGTTTAGTAATCCATCTGTATCATCATCCCGTTGATCGAAAGAACACCCATTTTCATCAACTACTGCCCCTGATTCTGTTTGTGGACAAATATCATCTTCATCTGCGACATTGTCCGCATCTGCATCATCCATAGGAGCAGGACAACCGTCTCCACCCAATCCATTCAAAACACCCGCAATACCTGGGCATTGATCACCCCCATCTTCCATTGGGAAATCTCCGAAACCGTCTCCATCCTTGTCTCGCCATTGATTCGGATTATCTGGAAGAGCATCTCCTGATTCAGAATTCCTTAATCCAGTATTTTCATCAATTTCATATGAATAAAGATTGGAATGACCGTCACCATCTGAATCTAGACAACCAGTTCTATCGATCGATGAATTTCCGTTTACAGTCGGACAATCATCGCTCAAATTAGCTTGAGGTACCCATTGCCCAATTCCTCCAGAACGAGTTGAATTAAGTTCAGGATCATCCCAATTGTCGCCAAATCCGTCATTATCAGTGTCATTCCATTGCCAACCGTCAGATGGGAAAGCATCTCTTAGGAACGCACCTATGGAAGAATTGTCACCATATCCATCTCCATCGGAATCTGCCCATTGCTGGTGGCAAACAGAACCACAAGTGTTCTCTGAGGATGTGTCAGTTGAAGCCCAAGGCCACATATCTGCGCCATCTTCAATCGTCCAAGCATCGTCGTTTGCCGTACTTGTTGCTTCAGTAGGATCACTATATCCGTCTCCGTCACTATCAACACAACCTGCTCTGTCATATCTACTCAAGCCAAATAAGCCGGGACATTGATCTCCATCTGGATCTGAATTATTATCTCCTACTCCGTCATTATCGGCATCAACCCATTGTTTAGGATCGAATGGGAATTCATCAGCTCCATCCATTCCGCAACAATCTGGACCATGGTTATCCAGTAATCCATCACCATCCTGATCTCTAGCTTGCATCCAATTTGTGGGAGAAAGATCTCCTGAAGCATAATCTCCTCCATTGTTGGACCAGCCGTCTCCATCTGCATCACTACATCCTTTTCTATCGATGTAAGAATGACCAGTAGTAGCACATTCGTCGGAATAATCTGACCAACCATCATTGTCAAAATCACCACAACCAATCTCTACAAACAAACTAGAGCCGGCATCTGAAGAGCAATCATCGAAAGATGAAGAAACAGAATTGTCCCCAAAACCATCTCCATCATAATCTGACCATTGTCCACCTTGATTGGGTAATTCATCAATCATATCAGGAATAAAATCACGATCTGTGTCAGTATCTAGATGGATTGCTAATGCATCATTTGTTGCCATTGTCTTTCCGAGCATTATATAGCCAGTTCGACCATGATGCTCAGCAAGAGTAACTGCAAAGCCGGAGGATGGATCTAATTGAATTTCAGAAATTACACCATACGGTGTTTCAATAGAACCATCTAATCGCAATCCAAATCCTAACCATGGACTGATTGTTCTGGAATCAACCTGATTTGAAAGAGACAGGTTTGAACAATTTACAGTATTTATTGATGATATCACAACACATTGGATGAAAGCAGATTCTCCGGCAGATGTATTTCCTAACATTGTGAAAAATGTACCCAAGATAGGGTTCCAAAGAGGCAAAAATCTACTAGAATCTGTCCAATTAAAATATTCAATCGATTGATTATACCAAGAGGAAGTGTCTGACGTATTTTCTAGAATTAACTCTTGATAAGAGCCATATCCTGATGAATTTACAATAATTATTGGCTTACTATTGGCAATGGAACTCGGGGAAAGAGTGATTTGAGAATCTAAATCAAGATTCTCGATTTGTATTTGCGAATTATTAACTACGGAACTATTCGAAAAATTATATTTTAGTAAATTTAGTTTTGAATTATTTCCAATAAATCCTGCAATCAAATTTTCAGGACCATTTGAATTCCAATCGAGAACATTAACACTGAAACCTAAACCGGCAACTGATTGATCTGCAATTACATGAGTTTCCCACTGGGAACCATTCATTATTCCGGCTTTCAATGTTCTATCATCTTTCCAGACAGTGATATTACCCTCTAAAACAATAGGAGTACCATTTAATTGACCAAGTGAAGGCCCCGAACTTACTTCAAATCCAGTAGTAGTTTCTTCTGCAAATCGAAGAACTGAATTTCCTAACATGAAACTCATATTCAACCCCCCTAAATTTGACCTCGGAGTTATAGTAGGATGAGACCCCACACTTCCTGTTGATTCAATGGTATGACTTGACACAACGAAACCGGTTTCCTTGTGAAAACAAACAGCGCCTCCATTGCAAATTGAAATAGCCAAAATTTGGCCAGCTTCTGTAATTCCATAAGCTACTTCTCCAGATCCTATCTTAGTTTGCTTCCAGTCACTTGTAGATGTTGAAAGTTCATCCGGACGAGATAAAACCACAAATCCAGAATCTGTCTGAACTCCAATCGAACTACGTCCAGGTCCATCGATATTCAAATCTAATTCAGAAAAGTCTGACTCACCTGCAAAGGGTCCTTGAATAGAAATCTGTTCCCAATCTAGATGCTCAAACACTGAGATTTGAATATCATCAATCATTAGCCACTCTTCTTGTCCATCACCGTCAAAATCTTCAGAACGAATAACATCGCTGATATCAGAATATGAGAAGATTCGGGGAGTTGTGGTAAGACCTGATGAAGATCCCCAAAATAATGCGATATCTCCGGAAGGACCTGATCCGGGTCTTACAGCCCATACATCGTCGAATCCATCTCGGTCTACATCTCCTGCTGCTGAAATCTTATAGCCCATTTTTGAACCGGGTGACGGGCCTAAAATCGATTGATTGAATACAGAAGGAAATCCGTTTGGGCCTCCAAGTGAAATATGAATCGCACCATTTGAACCTGGTCCTGCTGTATCGACATATGGTTCTCCAAATCCAAGGTC
>CAZRCY010000043.1:0-12462 GCA_964598735.1 uncultured Candidatus Poseidoniales archaeon | reverse complement strand
GAAGTCACAGTTGGACCGCCTATAGCCATTGAAGGATCAGCTTCTCCACCTAATGACAAACTGATGATATCTGCACCTTGAGTTCTCCAACACCATTCTACTGCTTCACCTACTGCTCCATCTTTTACAGAATATCCAGTTGGGCCTAGTGCAGCAGCAACGGATAATGTCGCTCCCGTAGAAACACCAGTAAAGGCCCCATCAGAAAATAGAATTCCAGCCATCATTGTACCATGATGATCGACCCCGTATTCCATGGGATTAGCATCTGGATTATCTCCAACTAAATCAAGAAATCCGGCTAGATTAACCTCCGATAATGCTGGATGAGAAATATCAATTCCTGTATCGACCATACAGATGTGGACTCCATTCCCATCGAGTCCTTGTGACTGAAGGGCTCGTATTTCTGACTCTTCGAATGCCCATTCAGAAGTTGGAATTAATGGCCCGAATAATATAGATTCAATCATTGGATATGCGAGTACAATTATTGCCAAGAACACTACAAGAGCAAATCCTCTCCATGATCTCTCATTTGGAGGCGAGCGTATCAGACGTGATGGAACCTCATCATAACCTGGGGCATCTCTATCTATTACTGTCATCATACCCGGTTCTGATGGTTCAGGAAGAAGTTGCACATTGGTACTGTCTAATGGCAAGGCATCAGACTCCTAATCAGTAAAATCAGAACGGCCTTCTTCCACCACGAATCTTTGTAGCTCCGTAAAGAATCAATCCCACAATTACAATTACCAACAGAGGTAACCAAGTGGATGTTGATTCTGCACCTGGTGCCGCAAGAGATTCAGTATAATATTCAGGAACTGGTTGAGGGTCATCAAAAATCTGTCCAGAACTATTTACGGTAAATTCTAACCATGGTGATTCTCCAGAATTCCAATCAGAATAGTCAACCATAAAGGAATAATTCACTGTCTCTCCAGCAGGGATATCCTTAGAATCAGAAAGCCTTGATGTCTCAATTGGTTCAGAGTCCGGACCGTCTTTCAACACTGCTTCTAGAACGACTTCTGTAGCATCAACAATACCCGAATTTTGTACTGATACGAATACCTCTGTGACTTGACCCGCAAGAGGAGGAGTACTTGACTCAGTAGTCCATGAATCATCAACAATACTGATGATTGGACGAGCAACTTGAACCTCAATAGTACGATTGGATGTTGTAACTCCATCTTCAGAAGTTAGACGTAAAGTAACATCATATTTTCCTGCAGATGCATTAGATGGAACTATCACATCAAAGGTATACGTTTGCAAAGAATCAGGAGACATAGTTATTGCAGACGCACCAAGAACATTCCAATCAGAAGGAGCAAGAGAAGTCAAATTAACGGCAACTGTGTCGTCACCATTTCCATTATTTTCAATTGTCATTTCGATTCTTGTAGTATCTCCCGGTTTGACACCATATACTGGTTGTAATGATGATTCGTCAAATCCAATATCATGAGTTTGAGGCACTCTAACTGTTACTCTTTCGTTGTATACTGATGTATCGCTAGCAGTCAATCGAATATTCAGAGCATGCCCAAGATCGGCATGTCGTGAATCGGACTGGTTAGGACCTGTAACTCTCAGCGTAATCTCACGATTTTGATCCATTCCATCCTGAAGACCCATCTCGATATCCCATGTAGTATTCCAGGCACCTTCTGCGGATTCATCAGAGATTGATTCATTTCTAATTTCTAATGTCCAGAAGGGCGAATCACTTCCCACTATATCAGCAGAAACAGTGTATGTTTCGACTGCAGAGGTTCCTTCAAAATCAACATTGAAGGTGAATGTGACGGGGTCATATGAAATTCCAGATGGTGAGAGAACTATATCTTCCGCACCATCTAATTCTGCTCCTTCGCCAACAACATTCACTACGGTAATATTTAGCGAATTATCATCACGACGATTGAATTCTAGGATCGTCAATGGAGATTCTTGCGATTCACCAACAGTAACCGATTGACCAGCAGAATATTCCATTACAGTATCTCTTTCAGTTGTATGGAATTCACTTTCCATGCTTACAGTTCCTGAAGGCATCAGCATCTCAATGTCTCCTGAAGAATCGACTGTCATATTCCATCCTGCTCCCTTTGAAATTAGGTTTAAACTTACAAATGGTGATGAAATCATCTCTGCTCCAGTAACTGATGTATTCGCCAATGAATATTGAGAACCATCGAAGTCGGTCCATTGAGTCCCTATTCTGACTTTACCTGCATTTTCTAAGGTGATATTTACTTCTCCTCCGTTGCTGATACTAGCATCCAATGCTGCAATTCCTACCTGCGATTCAGAGAGGTCTGCAGAATCATACACCACATAAACTACCCAATCTCCGGGTTCAATGGTTGCAGACCATTCTCCAGTCCAGTTTCCATTTTCTATCACCAAATCAGGAGAAATTGATTGTCTCTCAAATCCAATCCCTGGATACAGAACAATTGATGTTGATGATGAAATCTCATCCCAACGTTCTGCTGGAAGAATGTCTACCAGTCCTGAAACAGAGACTGATGCAGCTGACATTTCTATATCAACACTTACTGTATCAATATCTATTTCCACAAATTCTTGATTGGAACTGAACCCTTCTTTGGCTGCTGAAATTGTGAAATTACGTTTTACCTGCACAAACTCAGACCATGTTCCTTGCTCATTGCTAATTACTACAAATGACTCGCCTGTCGAATTATCTGTAATTGTAACATTCGTTCCCCCCACACCTTCATTTGAATCATACATGTCGTCACTGTCGAGATCCCAGAAAAGATTACCTCCAAGGTTAACCCAACGTTCCGCCTCGACTGAAATTTCTTCACTGCCGTTACTGCTTGACAAATCACCGATACTAAAGTCTTCAATTATCCATCTTGTTTGTCCGTCTGTTCGATTCAATGAAACCGACCAATTTCCTGGCATAAGATGAACATCGACAATACCATCTTCACCTGTTGAAGATAATGTAATTTCACCTAAACCATCGTCACTATTTGCTGTTAAGACATAACTCTGGAGTGCCTGATTATTCGATGCATCTGTCAAATTTATTTGATAATGTGCAGAAGTAACTGTCTGTATAGAAAGGTCTACAGGAGCAGTAGATTCTTCGACAGAAACTAAGCCTCTGTAAACTGCCATTTGATCAGAACCAAAGATGTATGGATCAACAGATACAATCCAATCACCTTCTGGAAGGTAATCGCTAATTAGGCCACTTTCATTGACATATTTGGTGAATGATGTTAGCGAATCATCAACAGATGTGAAAGTAACAATTCGCTGAGCAACTTGTCCTCCAGACTGATTTGTTAAATTGACATGAGTCAACCATTCCGGCGATAGAGGGACAACTAATTGTTCTGTTCCGTTACTTAACCCATATACTCCTTCTGGGATATCTCCCACAAATCCAGTATTCCAAACAGTAGAATTTGGATCTAACGGATCTTGTTGACCGATAACTACACGATAGGCTCCTGCTTCAACTGAAATTCGTGCAATTCCATCAGAAATCCATTCCGAGCCATTTTCAAGAACTTCAACAACTACTCCATGAGTTGAACCTTCGATTGGTACCAACTGGAACCCTACAGTTCGCATTGTCCCATTGGTTTCATTCCGGTCCAAAGAATGGTCAGTGAAAATATGAACATCGACGGTGATGTTTTCAGGATATGCCATTAAGTCATACGATTCATTTGTATCTGTATGATTGACAGTCAAAGAGGTTACATTCATCCTTTCATCAGGAACGTCAAGAGTCCAAATTCCTGGTAAAATTCGTCCATTAAATCTCCCATCAGGAGTTACATCGAAGACAAATGAACCTGAGTTATCTGGGCTTGTAGCGATAACCTGTATTGGTCTAAAGTCAATTATTCCGATATCATATTGATTTCCAATTCGATTCATATCAACTGACCCACCGATAACGTAGCTCGGTTCTGCGGTCAAGTTTAGCACCATATCTTCAAGCACAGTATGCTTTTCAGACACAGTCATTTGACTCGAAACAGTTAGGAATGTGAAGTTGGCCTCAACCCCTACTGGTAGAAGCATACTGAACATACCATTAGAGTCAGTCAATGCTGAAACATCGATTGAGCCCCAATGAGCAGTGACTTCGATTCCATTAGATAGTGGAATCAAATCTGCTTCTGGCTTATTAGCATCTTGTACGTATGTCAAATATCCTGTAACAGTAGTACTTTCAACGTAATTGAATTGTGTAGTAATGTCCTGAGGACCTGCGTTAACATCTGTCAGATCAAATTCTGAGAAGAACTGTTTAGTTCCGTTCAAAGCATGTGTTACTGACCAGACGCCCGGAGGCATTTCCACATTATACATTTGAGTATTTTCATCATACAAAGCGATAACGGGATCCATATTGTCAAGGTATGCATTAGTGAAATTGATTGAATCACCTTCTTCTAATTCTACAGGTACTCCATCATCAAACAAATGGAATTGTATATCATGGAATGTAGAAATTGGGTCATCCAATGTGATATTCTGAGCGTCGTCATCATTCACCACAAACATTCTGAATGTCTCACTGAACCCGTCCATGTCACTATCTACCAATAGTGAATAGTTACCTTTTGTAACTGGTCCGAATGCAAATGAACCATTTTCGGTAGTATCAATCCAACATGGAGCATAGCCAGATTCTTCACATGAAACGGAGGTATCTGAGGCGCTACCATTAGGCCCTACAAGATGAACTCGACCAGGTAGTGCAGTTCCATTTTCATTTTCTATAGTTCCAGATACATGCGCAGCTGGAACTGAAAGAACTATACCCTCTGTTGGTTCATTCTGGACTATCAAGGGTTGAGGAATTACGCTACTCTCTCCATTAGGGTAAGTAATTTCGATAAAATACTCTCCAGGTATTGCATCAATTAAATGGAAACTTCCTGGTTTAACCATATCACCACTAAATGTTCCCGAACCCACAAATGTTCCAGAACCGTTGAATATACCATAATGTTCCAATGTAGAATCACTATCATCAATCATGAATGAACCTGTTCCAGTGAACGAACGTCTATCCATGAATGTAGTGAATAGTGAATTACCTTCAGATGTAAATCTACCATCTGCCTTGACCTTTCCAACGATTTGATATTCATCAACAGTTCCGTTAACTAGACATACAAATTCTCCATTCGGAATGGTTTCGTTGTTACAAGCGACTGGATCGGTGACTTCTGTTCCATTTTCATAAAACACTGTTCCAATCAATTCACCTATTCCTTCGAAGACACCATTTCCGGTAAAGGAATGACCATCAAGGATTGCCCTCGTGTAATTTCCAGTAAATTCAGATACCGAAATTGTACCACTTGCTACAACTTCACCGGGTCCTGTAAACATTGCTTCTCCTTCCCCAGTGAATCTTAGATCTTCTCCGGTGATGGTACCGTTACTTGTTCTCAAAGAATATCCATCAGAATCAACTTCGTCCCAAATATTAGTAATTTCAATTTCTAATTCAGCAACCGGGTCTCCTTCAAAGTCATTATGGCCTGCAAATACAATCTGTCCTGTTACCCCAGATGCTTCAACAACAATTGAGACATCTACGACTTCTTCTCCGTTACTATGTCCAGCAGCACCTGAGACATTTACAAATGTCTCACCTAACCACTGTTGTCCGGAAACATTTGCTAGAATTCCTGTAATCGGATTAACCGTCCTTACACCATTAGCTGCTGGAGATAGAAGGTCTCCATCCCAAGTATTCCAAGCATTTTGATTGCCCTTAGCAGATGTTATTGCATCCCTATCGGATTGAATATCGACTATTCCTGTCATAGCAGTGACTCTGATACGACCAGCAGGAACAATGAATGAAAACTCACCATTCTCATCGGCATCTACTGACCCAATAGGTACCCACCAATCACGAGGGTCGCTATCGATTACCTCACCATTGTTCTGAACTTCTTCCTCTCCAGAGAATGCATCTCTTTCAATAAGTAATCTAGCATTGGGAACAACACCAAAATCTCCAAGTTCGACTGTTCCAGTAAGTGTAGCACCAGAATAGTACTTCAGAATCTTAGTTCCAGTATTTGCATACCCAACATTTTCATGGATATCTGGGACACTGTTGTTGTCTGTATCTGGTTCTCCTGTTCCATCATTATACCAATTTGCAATCACAAAGTGGTTCATCATTGCACCTGGAAGTGGACGTGCAAACTGCAGTACTGAATCTGGAGTACCATATTGTTTGGAGCCCCCAAATTGTTGACCAGGCTGTGATGGACTTCCAGAAAGACCTAGCGAGGTAGAACCGTATCCAACATAGGTTCTAGCAACCATTGTTTCAAAGAAATCGGATCTCTGCTGGTAATCGATGTCAACTAGTTCAATAGGATCTACTGTAGCTCCACTAGCCTGTTTTGTCATGTCAAGCAGGTATTCTTCCTCATACTCCGCTTGAGTTCGTGGGATAACAGGCCCGTCACCTCTTTGTGTCTGATATACAGACTTGATATACATATTAGGATCGAGGCCAGAGAGTGTGGTTGGAGCATAGAAAATTCCTGTTGGATTGTAACTGTGATATCCGGCCATTGCGTTGTATAATCCACCTACAGGATATAATCGGTTATCCACTGCGAAGTACCTAATATCGTGATTTCGATTTAATGTTTCTCCGGGTCCTCCTTCATACGAGGGCACAGTATATTCAACATTGTTTGTAATTCTGTGATAGACATCAACTAATGATTCCAAGTCCATGGAAGATTGAAGCATTTGACGAGCTAATGCGAATCTAGCGTTTTGACGATGAAGAGCAGTGGACGGATCGGACAATCCTTCTAGAATGTCTGAAGTGTACCAATATCCTCCAATGACATAGTGCGAGGTTTCGTTGCTTCTCTCAGCGCTATTTCCTACAGTCACATTGAAGCTACTCCATGCCGCCGACTCAGTGCTATCTGGTTCGGAGATTACTTCTCCATTGTGATGAACCTCCCATACCTCAGTTAAGTCATTGAAACCATTTGTATCGAGACGATGACCGTTTAGCAAATAGGTATCATCGCTACTTTCTATTACACTCATTGAACGTGCTAAGAGGAAGTCCGGATCTTCACCGATAGAAATCACAGAATACAATTCATCGATTTGATTAGCAGACAGGTGTGGCGAGAGACTCGAGATGAAATCATTGGAGAAAGAGCCTCCGTTGTATGCCAAATCACCCATAGCGAGATTTACAATGAATAACATCAACAAATCTTCTTGACTATCTGCAAGTAACATGTTACCTGTAGCAGGAATACCTGACTGGAAGTTGTCTGAAACGGAAGGATGTTGTCCTTGTGCTAGTGCTTGGAACCCATAATCCCACCACGATACGAATGCTGGTCTTTCACTGAATGAAACATCAGAATCCTGATTTGCCAACCATTCATACGCCCTATTCCAATCTTGACCATTAAATCCAGGTCCAAATGTACCCATGTATCTACAACCTTGACAATATGCATCGTAAGCAGTGGTACCCGTTTCAGGATAACTGTTACTGAGTAGACTCAATGAAGTAAATGGAATAGGAGTACGGAAAATTTCAGGAGGAAGATTGTGGAATGCAAAATCGACATCCGCCTTTTCTTCACTGCCTCTGGGAATTGCAGAATCCAGACCATAAGTCATGTGCTGGGAGGCAACAAGCAAGAAAACCAAAAATACAGCAGGCACCATTGGACTTGCTCTTGCAGCACTTCCTACCGACTTGATTCTTGCACCTGGAGTACTGGTTCCTTTTCTCCTCCATGCTCTGACAAATTCAGCAGATCCGACTGCTTTCCAGAGCATTACAATGGATATTGCACCTGCAATAGCCATGGCAGGAGTTGCGTTAAAGATAAATCGTCCTGCGCTCCAAGCCATGTATGCAGCGATAACTACCCATCCACCCAAGAACATCTCACTTTGATCATTTCTTCGAAGACCAACCCAAATACCTCTAACTGCATAGGACACAGCCATGATAGTTACCACTGGGCCATATGATGCAAAGAGTGTTGCACGATTAGGAGCCTGTGCCTCAGCAATAGTTCCGAATATTTTGTTTGCAGAGAAATAATATCCTCCAGTGAATAGAATATCCCAGCCGTTGTATACCTTTAGTACGAATTGCAAAAATGCAAGAATACCTACAAAAGTAGATGCAAGAACTACAGTAGCCCCTAAAACAAGCAACCATGGTTTATCCCTAAACGAGGTTGCAACCCATCCCAAACCGGTAGTTAATCCAGCGATGTAGAACATAGGCTGAAGTCCAGACGGATCGAATAGAAGATTCAATTGGTTGTGACCATACACAGGAACAACCATCAGTAGAGTGATAAACATCATATTGATTGATGCTGCTGTTAGCATCATGCTATCTCTCCTTCTGAACATATTCAGAAGAATCTGAATTGCGAATATCAAGAAAACAATACCTGGACCATAAACGAATCCTTTCCATCCAAGTCCTGTTGTTGCAAATGCCATTCCAGCTAGCGTTGAAAAGACCATTGTCTGAGGACTAACCTTCCATGATTCTTGGATACCCTGAAACAAAAATTTAGGGTTAATTCCCGATTGTTTTAACAATTTACTATCGTCAATAGTCTGGACTGTTTTAATCCAGAAATAAAATGCTGTTGAAATAAATAGAATCACGAATGCATCGTGGTCAGCCAATCCAAGAGTAGAATGTCCAACGTGACTAGGCATCAAAGCGATCAACCAAGCAGCTATTCCTCCAGCTGCCTTAGAATGCAAGGTACGTGCTGCTGCTGCCACAGGTAATACAATCAAGGCTCCAAAGACAGCAGGCATTGCCACAACGCTAAACCAGACTGCAGTCTCCAATTCAATTCCAGTTATTGCATTGATAGCCATTCCACCTAGAGCAAGACTCCAAGTGAATAATGGAGGACGAGGATTAACTCCTCCCAGTGGATAATAACGATCCGCATCCATAATAAAATGACTCTGATGCATTACAACGTAATCTACTGCTCTCTTCATGTACCAAGGGTCAGAACCTCCGGTCATATCCCAAAGCCCTGTACCTGAACCATTCATAGCAGGAAGAATATTCCAAACTACACGTATCATTAAACCGAATACTAGAGCAGCACCAACGACTAACGGATAGCCATTTCTCCCTACCCACTTACTTGCTAATCCTGGTTCTCTACGATAAGCAACTGGTCCAAACCTTCCTCTTCTTCCAGCAGCAACTACTGCAAAATTAAGGAAGAACCATAAAGAGAACCACATCATTACTCCTCTAGTATCAGTGAACCAAAGATTGAATGTATCAGTTAGCGATTCATTAGATTTGATCAATTCGTTGATCATTGTATTCTCTTGCATAAATCCAAGAGTATACACCAGTAAATTAACGGCAACTAATCCCGAAATCACTGCCCATCCTTCTGTTCTCAAGTATGCAACTAAAAGGATTAAAACTCCTATTCCAACAGCCCACCAATTCCCGAGATATACGCCGATATTGTAAAGATCAGTATCAGGTAATTGCTTAATTGTGAACAGACTAATTACATGCAGTAAAGCCCATGCCCCAAACGCAATAGGTACATCCTTGGAAATTACTTCAGGTAGGCCTTGGAACCAACGTCCTGTGCCTGGAGAAATGAATTGAGTTCGCCCACGAAGAATAGTAACCAGAACTACACTTAATACCAACGAAAGTAACCAGAATGACATGAATACTGTCATGCTGTATGCTCTGTGAGCATCATCTAAGGAATATGTAAGGTTACCATTTCCTCCTTCTGCAATAGATGCGCTGGCACCTAACGCTAGAGCGAGGATAAATCCAGTAATCGCCCCTACTGCAAGGTTCGCTTCTTCGGTTCTTCCACTTCTCTCCAAAAGATGTACCAAAATTAACGTGATGGCACCCATCAAAGAAAGAATAGTTTGTTCTAAACTCTGGCCTACAAATACCATAACGGCACCCACGAGCACTACTACTGCCGTTGTCCCAACACCACCAAGAGAGGAAGAAATGGTGGGTCGGGCAGCCAATCCAAATACTCCTGCTATTAGCAGAATTACGGTTGTCAAGCCAAGTTCGGTCTGTATGGCAGAGTCTGCCAAATCAATCCATCCGACGGATGCTCCGACAAACGCGATGACGAGCATCGCAATCATCAGGACTGGCCCCAAAAATCCGTAGACTTCGGGGCTATCAGCCGTCGTTTCATTCGCTTCTGTTTCCATGTTTTTTCCTCTCGGTGTTTCAGCCTGTAGGCTGTAGCATCGCGCCCACCTGACTTCTCTTAATAACGGTCACGGGTACGCTAACGGAATATAACCAGAAAAAAAATCTATTTTTTTAACACTTTATGACCAATATCCCTACGGAAAAATGAGCCTTCAAGTTGAACATCTGCGAGACGAGAATACGCGAGTTCTCTTGCATGTTCCAATGATTCAATAGAAATACCAGTTGCGGCCAAAACCCTACCTCCAGTAGATACAATTGAATCATTCGAAAACCCCGTACCTGCGTGATGGATAGTAGATTTACCATCAGAAGAATTTGACCAATTTGAGGACAAATTACCTGAGATAATTCGGCCTTTAACAGGTGGACCGGGGTAGCCTTCTGCAGCAAGAACAACTGTTAATGCATGAGCATTTGAGAAAGAGGGCATTGATTTGGATAAATTCCCTTCAGCTACAGCCAGAAGTAAGTCACATAAATCACTAGAAATCAATGGTACTGTAACTTGTGTTTCAGGGTCTCCAAAACGAACATTATACTCAACCACCGAGGGTGAGCCATCAGATGCAATCATCAAACCAACATATAAGCAACCACGATAAGGAATTTCTTGAGTTGAAAGGTACGAATGCATAGGTTCAACAATCTCTGATATTGCTCTACGATGTACTTCTTCAGTAACAATCGGTGCAGGAGCATAAGCCCCCATTCCCCCAGTATTTAGTCCAATATCGCCTTCCCCAACACGCTTGTGATCTTGACTGCATGGCAATGCAACATAGGCAGACTCATCCATCATTACTAACATGCTTGCTTCTTCGCCCTCAAGAAATTCTTCTAAGAGAACCATGCCATCGGACTCAATGGAGGTTTGAATGAAATCAATCGCTTCGTCACGATTTTGAGTAACTACTACCCCCTTTCCACCTGCCAAAACATCTCTTTTTACTACCCATGGAGAACCCCATCTGTCTACAGCTTGATTCAAATCAGACTCAGCAGTAAGATGTTGAACACCTGCCGTTGGGATTCCTAAATCAAGCATAACTCGTTTTGCAAAGTCCTTACTTCCTTCAAGCATCGCTCCCGCAGCATGAGGTCCAAAACTTGGAATGCCTTTTTTTCTTAATTCATCAGATAGTCCAGCAACTAATGGGGCTTCTGGACCTACCATCACCAAATCTACTTCCAATGATTGAGCCAATTTGACCACAGAATCGATATCTGATGGAGATACATCATGATTTGTAGCAATCTCAGAAGTACCTGCATTTCCAGGAGCAACATGTACTGAATCTACAGATGGACTTTCTACTAGACCAATGGTAAGTGCATGCTCTCTGCCTCCTCCACCAACTACGAGAACTGTTCGCCCCATGGCACTCATAGACTAAGGATGCTTCATAATGATTCACAATCAGTATGGTACTGACTTTAGCCCTATTTTGTATCCAAAAACATTGACGGAACGATGTATTATTGGAGTCAAAATTAACAGCCAAATCATCGAAGGAATGAGTTGGTGAGAGCCATACAACTGATTGGGAAATAGGACTAAACCGAAGATAAAACATACAATCGCAAAAGGGAGAGTATCTAGTAGAGGGGCCTTAGAAGATATCTCTCCTTCCCGTTTTAATCCACGACGACGCTTAACGAATGAACCCAATGAATCTCCGACTAAACTACCGAATCCAAGTACATATCCAATGAAAAACGCTGAGCCATATAATCCAAAAACTGCAAACCATGGATCGATATGGTGCATAGCCATCAATGGATCATAGAACGGTTTTGACTCTAGACCATTACCATTCCACAAGTAAGTAGCAAGAATCGTAAGGAATCCACTCAATAGGGGTCCGCCTAGTAGACCATTCCATGATTTACCATCTCCAAGTAGTCTGTTTCCATCCTTCCAATCCTTTCCACCATCAATTACCCACACTTTCATTCCAGTGATTTTAGGAATCGCTTTACCAAATATCATTGCACCTGTGTTGGACAGGTATGCTGGACCGTATAGTAACAACAACGCGAGAACACCCATGGGATCAAACACGTCAAACAAACCCTCTGGCACCATAACAATAACCCAATGACTAAGCATTTCAATGATACTCTTGAGCATCAGAAATTCGAACAGTTCG
>CAZRCY010000042.1:0-12878 GCA_964598735.1 uncultured Candidatus Poseidoniales archaeon | reverse complement strand
TAGATTCCGAGAAGTATTGCCAAATGATTTTCCGTTAATATCTACTGGAAGTATTTGGACTCCCAATGATGTACGATTTGTGATGCATGAAGGAGCAGATTTAGTTGGGGTAGGACGCGTCGGTATAGCACATCCTGATTGGCCGTTGGGTCTCCAAGAATCAGATTATTCTCCCATTCCTCCTCCTTTCACAACTCAACATCTTGAGTCTGTCTCGTTAAGTCCTATTTTTGTTGAATATATGCACCGATACCGAGGGTTCGTAGTTGGGGGGCGTCCTCTTGATGATTAATCAAGGACTTACTAGCCATTTAGCTAATTGTCTATAGTCTAATTCAGCATCCATTTCAATTCCTAGGTCATTGAATAATTCAAACACTTCTGATTGGTCAATAGGTTGATCTCCCATTTCAGTAAGTATTCGAAATAGTTCACTTGCTGAAATAGTTCCAGTTTCTTGAGTATCGAATACTCGGAATGCTTGAAGTAATTCTTCTTCAGATTCTGAAATTGCATCTGCATATTCCATTACTTCTGTGTTTTCTTCAGTAATTACCCTCACTCTAGATAGTGGCACATTATCCTCTTTGTCTCCATCATCGTAATCCACTCTTATCGTATGATCTGGATGAATTGCTGCAACATATGCAGGAAAATAGTATCCATGTGCTTTCCAATTGACGAAAACACGATCTCCCACGTTCAAATTTGGTGCGAGATGAATTCGTGACTGTTCAACCCTTAGTTCTGCATCACCATCATCATATTGGATGTCATATGTCCCATCTGGATTTACATCAGCAATAATTCCAAAGTATAGAGGTCCAGCACCTTTCCAATTGGCTAGAATCCTATTTCCTATTGTGAAAAGAGGCTGAGAAGGTCGAATGCTTCCGGGAGAATCTCCAATTGACCTCGCATATTTTATTTCCGTAATACTACTCTTCGGGACTGAAACGACGTATGTTCCATCGGGATTAACCTCTGTAACTGTACAATTATCCAACCAACGTTCGTTTGTTGGGCTGAAATAATCAACAGCGTCCCCCACGCTAAGACGTTGAATTTCTGGAGCAACAAGTTCTACTGGGACTTCCTTTGTTGATTCATTCGAAACAACCCCAAGTTTGTCCAATGCCATAATTACTGCATTGGTCACAGCCTCAACATCGTTATTGATTACAGTATGATGAATATCACCTGACATTGCAGAATCTTGAAATTGAAGAGGATTAGGTGATTGAGATTGTTCATTTCCAATATCCTGTGATTCTCCACAAAATGGACATAATTTCCAATCACTCTCAACTTCCTTTCCACACTGTCTGCAGAATGGCATGTATTGTCGTAAGGCCTTCACATAATTAGTCTAATGTATGGTTGAAATTAATTGGGCTCCCCATCAAAGGTTTCATACCCTTCCATGGCGGTAGTTAGTTCATGGAGCCGTCTACTCTCGCGCTACCGGTTCTCATTAATGGTGTTCGAGCACTAGCCACTGCATACGATGGGTATGAAAAGGGCAAATTTTTGAAATCTGATCAAGCAGTTCGAGGTGAGATTAGAAGAAGAACTGATATGATGCGAGGCCATCTAGAAAGAATTCAATCTCGTGCTCATCAAGAAGGAGATCGTAAGTTACGAAATGAGTGTGAAGAGGTTTTAGTTACTTTACAAGGGGTTTCTGATGATGCTCAAATGGCTGTAACTGGTTCTCCTACATCGATACATGATGGGGCTGGAAAACTTAGTCGAAAAGGTCAGAAGAAAATTGTAGAACATGATCTTAAAACACTCAATATGATGGTAGATTGCACTCGATTAATTAATGCAATTTTATCTCCAGGAGAAGTTGAGATAGAAGGAGAAATTTCTATGAGTATGGTCCATGATAAAATTGCTAGAGCAAGAAATCATTTTCTTGAAAGAAATATGTACATCGATGGATTGGTAAAGAGGTGAAAGGATGAGTGATAAGAGCTACAAATGGAGAAATAACCCTGCTGTGATTGCAAAATATGTTCATGATCGAGATGTTCCAAAGGGTGCCGAAGTTACACTAAAGCCCAATGAAGCATGTGTGGTTGTTGAGGATGGAAGAATTTCAGGAATTGCTACACAGAAACACATGGAAGTAAACCCAGAGGCAGGTCTTCTATCGAAGATGTTTGGTCGCGGAAATCCAAAGCGAACATTTCTTTTCGTTTTCTTAGGTCCACATGAATTGATCTTGCGCATAGAAGGAATGACTTCTGACGGGCGATCTGCTTCAGGTTTTATGGTAATGAGAGTTAGTATATCTAGGGAGTCTGCCTCAAGATTACTTCAACTTCCAGCAAAGGGGAATATGGAGATCACAGCCGCATCATTGGTAGAAATTCTTGAGTCAGAAGTGAATGCTCGATTGAAGCCAGTGATTCATCAAATTACTGAAGATCAGTTGCGCAATGTCGATGCAACATCTGATTTGATGATGGAGGTTCGTACTGGAATGCGTTCAACATTTGAATCACTTGGCATACAACTCCAAACCTCATTTGTTAATTGGAATACTACTGAAGCGGAGAAGGTATTGAAGATGAGAGGAGATCTTTCAGCAATGGCTGATAGAAATGCAATAATGGAAGAACAACAAATCATGGAGATGGAGAAAATTCTAGCCGCTAATCTACGTGCAGCAGAATTAGAAGCAAGATCTCGAATGTCTTCGCTAGCAGCCGAAGAAAGAGCAAAATCCGAAGTAGATCTTGCTGCATTACGCGCTGCTGGCGATTTAGACTTAGAGCGTTGGAACCAGACAGCTAGATTGTATTCTGAAAGAGAGGAACTTCGCAGAGATCAAGAAATGGCAGAAGCAGATCATCAAGTAAGTCTTGCAGAAAGAGAAGCCGAAAGACAACGTATTCTTCGAGAAAATGAACTTCAGACTGAAGAAAGGAAACAGAAGAGTGCAATGGAAATGTTCGATCATGTTCAAGCTAGAAAGAGAGAACGAATGGAAATGGAAGCGGGCAGAGAGAAAAATCGTATAGATGCTGCATCCAAAAGCTCTGAATCGATCATTGCGACTCTAACGGAGATCGCTCAATCTTCCAAGGATCCACAGGTTGCTATGGAAGCATTGCGACAATTGTCTGAGATTAGAAAAGCTGATGTTGATGCCGCTAAGGATGCATATATCGACGATTAATTTCTTTCTAAATCTAGCATGAATCTATCAATTCTTTCCTGAGATCTCTCTGATAGTCCAGCAACTATTGAATCATCATTTGCCCCGAGTACTTCTTCATCAATTACGTTAAAATCTTCTGGAAAATCAAAATCTTCATGGAACCACACATCGTCTTCTTCATCAACTAAAAAGGGACCTCCAAATCTTTGTTGTGCGGCATCATTTCTTCTCTTATCTACGGCTTCATTCCATTCTTTTTGAGTTGGAGAAAAAGAAATCGAATCTCTAAAAGAAATACAATCTTCTAGAGTTTCAATCTCTCCTGCACAATCCATATCATTTGATAATGTCATAGCGTATGTAAACACTAAATCTCCAATTGGAATTTCCATTATTTCATCATCTAAATCTATGCATGGATGCAAACATAATTCGTTGTCTGGGTTCAAGGCAGCGTCCTTAGATCTATAACATTCAACCCCCATTTTGTAGGGATTTTGATATCCAAATCGGTAACTTAGTCCCGAAGTTCCTTCAACAATAAATTCATTCCCATCAATCTCAACAAATCCATTACCCTCAACAGTAATTGTTCTTAACAATTCAAGGGATTTTTTTAGGGGTGGTTCCATATTTATTTGGAACACTGCTCTACAAGTTTGACAAATTTGTTGATTAGCGAAAGCACCCAAAGTATGGAATGGAATTAGACAAACTACGCACTGCTTCTGTTCGCACGTACCACCCGACATACAATACTTGGAAAATGACCCCATATAATTCATAGAATTCATGTTTGAATATTCTTCAGTGAATCCGAACGGTCTTATATGGGGGGTATCTCGCCGAGATGCTTAGAGGGGTTCGTATGGGTAAGTCCGCATATCATCATGTCCGTGAGGCATGGAAGCGTCCTAAGGCCTCGATGTCTATTCACCATCGCAGAGATAGACAAGCTAAATGGAGACGCGAGCCAGTTTTCCAGCGAATTGCGAAGCCGACTCGTATTGATGCTGCTCGAAGAATGGGATACAAGGCTAAGCAAGGGGTTGTTATGATTCGAACTCGAGTTCGTCGAGGTGGTTTACGAAAGGGTAAGATCCACATGAAGAGAAAACCCTCGAAGGCAGGTATCAAGAAAATCACTATGGCCAAGTCCACTCAGAGAATAGCAGAAGAAAGAGTATCTCGTCGTTATCCTAATCTTGAAGTCTTGAATTCGTACTGGGTTGGAGAAGATGGGAAAAACAAATTCTTTGAAGTGATTTGCGTCGATCCAGCTCATCCTGTCATTAAGGCCGATAAGCATCTGAATCCGATGACTAATTCTAGCAATCGTGGACGTGCTCATCGAGGAAAGACAAGTGCTGGAAAGCGGGGTCGAGGATTATACAATAAGGGCAAGGGTGCAGAAAAGTTACGTCCTAGCCTCGCTGCAAACAAAAATCGTGGTAAGTGATTTTTTTCTTCGATTTTTCGGACAAGGTTCAATGCCCACCATGTGTGCTGATGCATCATGACTGACATGCGTTCTGATGAACTTCGTTCACGCCCGGTCATATTACCAGATGGTCGAGTTTTGGGAATGGTGCATGATGCAATTGTGGATGTAGAATCAACATCAATTACTCATCTTTTTGTGACGAGTCCTCCCCCTCAAATTGTTGAAGATAGCATACATATTGCAATACCTTGGCGTTGGGTTCGTTCTATTGGAGATGTAGTAGTTTTACGTTGGTTCCCTCAAACTCCTATCCCTAAATCTAGGTAGTCGGGAGGTTTCATGAATATGCATTCAAGGTGTAAGATATGATTACTCTTCATGTGCTTGGTACTTCATCTGCTAAGCCAACTAAAGATAGGAGCGTATCAGGTTCATTCCTAAATTGTCCTACAGGCTCATTTCTCATTGATTGTGGAGAAGGAATGCAACAACGAATTGCAGCACACGATAGATGGCTGCGCTCTATAGGATCAAATGAGCGAACAAAAATCTCAAAATTACGTGCAGTATACCTTACACACGCACATCTCGATCATTGTTGGGGTGTTTTACCCATGTTACATTCAATGGATAAAGATGGACGGAAATCAAAACTTCAAATCCATGGTCCCACGTCTAATGCAGCTTTAAATTGGGTAAAGGATAGACCTGGAGAGATACCTGATAAGGATTCAGGAATTTATTCAGGCGATTTAGCAATTCAATTCGATTGGTGGAAAAAGCATGGTGGTAAAAATGGAGCATTTCAGTTTGATGTTGAATGGATCCTTTATCCTGTAGATCAAATTGGTGTTGAGGGAATTTCCATCTCCCACGAAGACCAAATGACTGTTCATGCTTATGTTACAAATCATCTAGATATCCCTTCGATTGCTTATCTTTTTTCAACCCCTAATCTTCCCGGTAAATTTGATCGTTCAGCAGCGATTGATGATGGCCATGATGAGAAATCCATTCGTGAGATTGCTTCAGATATCTCAGACTCTGCAAAATATAGGGGCCCAAGAAGGCCGTCACGATCATTATTAATTTCTGGAGATACTTCCTCTGATGTACCATCCTTTATTGAAATGAAATCATCAATAGATGTGCTAGTGCATGAGTCAACTTTTGATGATTCTCTGGAAGATAAGGCAGCATCCTATGGACACAGTACAGCTAGAGATGCTGCAAAAATCGCATCTCACATGGATGTTAATTTTCTCGGATTAACTCATTTCTCTTCTAGGTTTCAAGATTTATCTCATTTAGAAAAAGAGGCACGTTCAGTGTTTAATAAATCTCATATCTTGGAGGACGGAGATAGGATATCAATAGATTTAGATGGCTTAATTCGTCTTGACAGAAAAGGTTCTGAAGAATGGATTTCAATAGTATAGGTATTGAAATTATGATACTTTTAGTGGATTAATTCAAGTTGTAAGAGGTTGGTTTCAATCCATGCGCCGGGTAATGGTAGTAACCACTATTCTGATTCTCGGCCTCGTAGTTCCTACTGTGAATGCTACCGAATCCAGGGAAACGGATTGTATTCCCGGGTCATTTTCATGGTCACTTCTGGATCAGGAATGTGCTGTATTTGCATTAGGGAGTATAATCCCTGGCGACGTTCATTCCATTCAATTTGAAACAGATAATGAGGTCGACGTGTTGATTTTTTCTCAAGCGGGTTTGTCTGTTTATTCTAATGATCAATCATATCGGACATCAAATGTATGGGACGAGAAAGGTACCCTTGAATCTTTGAATGGTACCGCAGAATGGCGTTGGACAGCTCCAATAAACAAATCACAAACTAATTGGTACCTTGTAATCGATAATTTAGATCATCCTCAGGATGACGATCAGGGTTCTAATGGGGGGTATTCTGCTACTGGTAGTATCACCATAGAAGCAGCATCCATTCGTTCTTGGACTCTTCATGATATGTTGTGGTCAATAGATTCAGGAGAAGGAATAAATATTGCAGGACCATTTAGTTTCAGAGAAGGAACACAGATTCTAATTGAGGCCTTTGAGATTGAAGGATCACCTGATATTTTCTTTATGACAAATCAGCAGAAAGATTTGTACTTACAAGATTATTCTAATGATTTCAGAATTTCTGATACAGATATTCTTGCAATATCTTCCTCCTCATCCCGCTCTTGGTTGGTACCTGCAGTTCATGCAGATCAAGATTTGTATCTTATGTTAGACAATACTGTATCTCCAACAGGAGGAGGTGCTGGTTCGTCTATTGCAAGATTAGGTGTTGTCTTATCCATTTTACCAATTTTGGATGCAGAGATTTCAACTTCTGATGATTTACTCCAAGTTGATGTAGGTCAGGTAATTTCACTTTCTACGTTAACAACTCCGAATGATTGGAGTCAGCTAGATCCTGCAGGATTTTCATGGTTCTTTCCTGAAGCAGATTGTAGTATATCAACAACTGGAAACTCAGTCTCATTATGCTGGACAACTGAAGGTCAAAGAACTGTTGAAGTAACTATTACTTCTACTGATGGCAGGACAGATACTGAATCTGTGGATGTAGTTGTAATCGATAGTACCCCTCCGATATCTCAGATCCTTGTTAGCGGAGATATTCAAAGAGGTGTGGGAGAATCATTCACAATTTCCGGACAATCTTCAGATAATGGAGAGGTTGCTAAAGAAGAATGGCTAGTAGATGGAGTTATGGTTCAAACTCAGAATCAATCAGGAACTTCACTATCATACTCCTTTGACTCATCAACTGATATCGGTAACCATGTTATTACTCTCCGTGCTCATGATCTATCTGGATTAACTTCAGAGTCAAATATTACTGTGCAAATTTCGGATACTACTGCCCCCATAACCTCTCCAATAGTTGGGACCCAAGTAGGAAATCCGGGAGAATCTATTAGTTTCAGCATCAGTGCTGATGATGCAGAGTCCTCCGATTTGACATATGAATGGGATATTGATGGTTCGATAGACTCGGATTCAAATGGCATTTCAGATGATGATATTGATTTAGTTGGTGCAAGTATTAGCATAAGTTACGATACAGGAGGAAGCCGTTTTGTTACATGTGTTGTCACTAATGAGGCTGGTTTAAGTTCAATTGAAACATTCACTGTCACTATTTTGAATCCTCAAGTAGAAGATACATCTAGTTCGATTTCTTTTGGGATGATTGCAATTTTTATTTTGATATCTTTGCTAATACTGCTAGCAATTGTTGCATTTATTTGGCGACGCTCTACCTCTCTTCGTGTGGCTGAAATTATAGCGCAACAGGAATCAGAAAAATCTGAACAAGCCCCTGCTCCTACCGTAGAAGAGCAATCTCAGATGTATGCTTCTAGAAGATCTGATGACTTCGAATCAATCGCTGGTATGGCATCTTCAGCACTTGAACGAACTTCTAGAATCGAATCTAGTGAGGTATTGGATGATTTATTCTCTGAAGAAATTGAGCAGAATATTCCAGAAGATAAACCAGAATCAATTCAAAAAGATACAGTGAAAACATCGTCATCTCCCCCATCAACATTGGGAATCGAAATTCCCAATATATCTACATCTCCTTCAGTGGTAGAACCTACCAAGGAATTGGCTACTACTCTCAGAACGAATTGTTCATCATGTAATGAATCATTTGAGGTAGATCTTCCTTCAGGGGTGAATTCCGGAAAAACGGCTTGTCCACATTGTGGCTCGATTGAGTTTGTTCAACGATGAGCCTATTTTGAACATTAACAGCAATATGCTAAAGGTGAGTTCGTAGAGGTGATTGACAATGGATACAGTGGGACCACAAAACCATGGGAGAACGAGCGTCTTCCTAATCCTCCTGATGTTGATGAGCGTTTGGCTCCCTGTGCCTGTTGCTAATGCTGCTATTCAAATCGAAAATCGTGACTTAGGTGTACTAACAGATTTGCATGACGCATTAGATGTAAGGGGTGGATTGTTGGCAGATGATGGAGAATCAGCATCTGCAGAATCTGCCATGGCATCTGTGGATGCAGCAATCCGTCCGTCAGGGGCCTACGATGCGTTATCGTTAGCAGATAATCCCATGTCAGATGCCAGTTTCAAACAAATTGACATTCAGCCGGTAGATCATCCAGATCCTTTTGATATCATCTTAGATCCAGATAACGCCCCCCCTGGAGCAACAGATAGTATCCTTAACACATTGATCAATATTACTGATTATGTGATTTGGACTCACTATGAAGGGAATGATGGAACAGTTGTTGACAAATTCGAAGTTGTAGATTTTTCAGCATCTCTAACATCGCTATTATTTTCCCCCGAACCGTTTGAGCATGAGATAGATATCGATGACTTTCTGGATGATGGAGATTCTCCAACTTTGATAGATACAAACGGTGATGGGATTCCTGATAGTCCTAATAATCCCGGAGATTGCGGATACGATGTCTCTGTTGGATTAACAGTGTCCATTGATCCAAATGATGGAGCTGGAGTTGAAGGAACCACTTTGTGGGTAGAACCTACAGTCGAGTTTTCTGTGGAGATGTTTGATGGTCAAGTTGATTTGTTCGATGGAGGGTGCTCTGCAACTCCTTCTTCGGATAGTGGTGATGCAGTATGGAATAATATGAGAGAACTACGAGTTTCTCTTTTCAAACAATTCACATTTTCTGAATCATTATTTTTTGGTTCAACAGGCCCAAGTTACATTTGGATCATTGATACATTTCACAGAATACCTCCAGAGGCAACATCCTTGGAAGTTGGTTTAGAACGGATTTGGTTTGATATCGCTGATACCGCTCTCAGTGGAATCAATGGATTGTCACTCGGTTTACTCGTTTCACTTACCGGAATAGATCTATCCGGAATCCAATTAGTTTCGATTTCGTCACCATATGCAATTCATCTTGAAACACTTGGTAGTACTGCATGCCCATCTACCTACGATCCATTAAACGACGCTAGCGACATTCCTACGGAACATGGTTGTGGAATTTTGGCCGGTTTTGGGTATATTCATCTTAGTGAACCTATTGATGGGATTCGTTCATTGATTGAATTAGCTTACATTGAATTTAGTGCCCACCCTAGAGGTTTGGATGATAGAATTCCAAGTGAAGTCGATCTAGTAATCCGTTCTGATTCAGTTTTATCAACTACTGTTGCAGATGTAGGAGAGGGTTCTTTGACTTCAATAGAGTATTTTTCTGACCGTAGAGCAGATGTTCATGTTCATTTCCACGAAGACCGACGAAACAAAGCACCCACTCAGTTAGGAGATACTTATGGAAATGTGACAGAAAGTTCAGGATGGCTCAGAGGAATGCCAGTAGGTAGTATGAGCCAATTAGAAATCAATCGAATATTCACAATGCTTGGTTCAAACAAAGCACCTGAACTCCCGGGTCAAATCCCAAGCAGATTGGGCTTAATTATCGCTTTGAAAAATTTCACTAAAGACACGACTCAGAACGATAACGATCCTTCCTTGCCTGTAAATCCAGCGGATGCTCCGCAATCTTTGGTATTGATTAGATCTGTTCAATCAGTAGATGAGATTGACTACGGTTCATGGTTCCTAAGAGAAGGAGCCGATGAAGATCGACGTCAAATTAGAACTAAAATGCAACAACTTCCTACTGCTTTGGTTCTATATGGTTCATTTTCTATTGGAAATACCGATGAGGGAACTAATGTATCTCTTGACAATTCAGACAATTTAGATTTCTTTTCTAGGATATTAGATACTACTATTTTGAATTTAGTTGATATTTTCATTGGGATTGGAGGAGCATTAAATGCAGTTCCTGAAGCATTAGGCGAGGCAATAAGCGGAGGAATGACTTCAGGATCTGGCTTATCTGGTTCAGATTTTCACTTGCAGATGTTTGACGATATTAGTGTAAATCGTCTTCCAATGACTTTGGGAATGATTGAGATGGATTTGGGTACCTCTGACCACCCTACATTACCCGGTGACCACATTTTACTTTCTGAAGATAGAGACCTGAATTTAGTGCAAGGTAGAGCAGGGGCAAGAGAACCCCTGATGCCGATAGCCCTCAGTGTGAGAATGAGAGGATTCAGTGCTGCGGATCTTACCGATGATACTTCCTTGGATAGGCAAGTCATTGGATTGAAAACAATACAAAATGAATCCTTACGTGTAGGTTTTGTTTCTCATAATAATGGGACAATGGATAGTTCCTCTATTCATTTAGTTCGAATTAGTTCAATTCCTGATTCAATCGAGATGACTGTACTTCCTGGACAAATGTCTTGGTCCTCTAGTGCCGAAATTGAAGAAATAACGTACATTGGGAAGGATGATAATCATGTTCAAGCAATAAGAATGAGTGGCCTTCCTGCCAATTTCGATATGGATGTTTCAGATTCATTTTCCTGGAATGCATCCTCACCAATGTCTAGTGTTGAAATTCAAATTTCTAATCATTCTAATCCTAGAACTATGGATGGAGATCATTTTCTATACTACCATGATGGTCCTACTGACACGGCTTATATGTCAGCTAGAATGACAAATATTTCTCGTGCCGCTTACCTCATTGCAGATACAGATTCAAATCCAGAGGCACTAGATCGAATTGAATTGCAAATAGACGGATCCTTGCCTTTCAGATCTTCGATTAAACATGTACCTGCTCTCGGATCTCCAGACACTCGTGGGTTACATGTACGCGCATTATTCAATCCATTGCCCGGAGTGATAGGATTAGATGTGCCCAGTGCAGACAATTTAGGCGGTCCACAAGTCATGATTCCAGAGTTCAATACTTCACAAGGACTGCAAGGTTTGGCATCATTTATGGATGGAATGTCAGAACTTGGAGGTAGTATGAATCGACTACTTGCAGATTTAACTGAGACAGTTACAGGAAAGGCAGGAGAAACTACCTCTTCTGAGTTATCCCTAGGATTCGAACTTGATGCTGATAGACACTTTGATCTAACAGTAGATGCCCGCCAAGGGTCTCTTGAGATCGAGCCCCCTACATGGAGACATGGGATTTCAATGACAGCACTCGAAAGAGATGATGAGCAAGGGTTCCATGTTCGAACTTGGCTTCCTGGATTAGCACCTGATGTAAAGACAGCAATTTCATTCAGAAATGAATCAGGTCTTGAGATATGGGATATTGAAGTAGAGATGTCTGATTGGCTTCCTGCTCGTGAAGAATTTATTGTTGAAATAAAAGGATTCGATGGACAAGATTTGGATTTATCTCTCATAGGATTCGAAGAGGGACAATCAACAGAGGTTTCGGTTGAAACATCATTTAGTACAAGAAACCTAGGTGCAGTTAGTGAGGTTACTACTTCTACGAATTATAAGTTATCGCAAAGACTGGATTACGTAATTGCATCTATTCTTGATAGGAACTTAGGAACTAAATCCCAGTTATTTGTATCAGATATTCCTGGAGAAATAGATCTTTATGCTTCAATTGGAGAATCGATATCAGTTTCTCTCTCTGTCCCAGAGTCTGAAAGAATTCAAGGAGATTCTGTAAAATCAGTTATGCTTCAACAATTACAATGGTCTGCAGGAGAATGGTGGCCTGCAACAATATTTTTGAAAGATGTTCCCGGTGAAATTGACTTAACCACAGATCCCGCAACTATCTTTGATATTACTCGACCAACATCATTCCAAGGAATTCCTGAATTTGATTTCAGAGCATCTTCAGCAGGTATGGATTTGTACATGGAGATTACTGGAAGAGCAATCAATCAACGTGGTGATACTGTTATGTTGGCAGAGGATTTGATGGATAGAATGACTGTAACACTAGATGAAGATTATAATTTAGCGATTAGATCTAGTGGAATTGGTATTCGTAATCTATACATGAGACAAAGTAACGTTCCTATCCAACCCGGAATTGTTCTTGAACAAATGGAAGCAATGGGGGAGAATCTGAAATCTGCAACAATTTCATTGAGTTATATCGGTAAAGCATATCCTATTTTCAAAATTGATGATGTTCAGGGAGGCCGTATTCTGATGTCTTCGAGAGCATCAGTAGATTTCATGGGAATAAAATGGGATGGTAGGGCAGTTTTGATTGATGCTCAACAGACATCAAGAATTCCAACTGGTACATCTATAGGAGTAAACGGAATAGCATCAGATCTTTCCCTACTGAATGTGATGCCCGGCTTTGATGGTTCTACCAATCATTATATGGTACCTGAACCAAT